>JBAVTG010000205.1:0-25672 GCA_049696015.1 Rhizobiaceae bacterium
CTGCCAACCATCCTTCTTTACGAGGTCTCCATCTGGCTTGCACGGATGATTGAACGCAGTCGCGCCAAGGAAAAAACCGCGGAAGAAACGGAAGCGCCAGCCTCCGAAATTGCCCCGACGGATGATCCGGCCCGATCGTGACGCTCACCCATTGAGCCGCCCGACCTGAATTTCATTCCGGAATAGCATCATGCATGACATCAAATGGATTCGCGAAAACCCCGCAGCTTTCGACGCCGCCATGGCGCGGCGCGGACGCGGACCGGAAACACCGCGCCTCTTGGAACTGGACGAGGCCCGCCGCCGTCTGGTGACCGAAATCCAGGGCAAGCAGGAGCGCCGCAACGCCGCCTCCAAGGAAATCGGCAAGGCGATGGGCGCCAAGGATATGGCGCTCGCCGACAACCTGAAAGCCGAAGTCGCCGCACTAAAAGACCAGATGACCGCCATTGAGGCCGAGGAGCGCGGCATCACCGCCGAACTCGATTTGTTGCTAGCCACGCTTCCCAACATGCCGCTGGATGGCATCCCGGACGGCAAGGACGAGCACGACAACGTCGAAATCCGCCTCACCGGCGAAAAGCCGCGCATGAACTTCAAGCCGAAAGAGCATTTCGAAATCGGCGAAGCCCTCGGCATGATGGACTTTGAAAAAGCGGCGCAGATTTCAGGGGCACGGTTCACGATCCTCAAAGGACAGCTGGCGCGGATGGAACGGGCGCTCGGGCAGTTTTTTCTGGATACGCATACGCAGGAGCATGGGTACGAGGAAGTCGTGCCGCCGCTGCTGGTGGGTGATGATGCCTTATTTGGAACTGGGCAACTCCCGAAATTTCAGGACGACTTATTCAGAGCCAGCATAAATGACATGGACAAATTCTGGCGTGGATATGAGGCAGCGAGAACGACTCAGTTCGACCAATTTAGAGATAAGCTGACGCCGCAGGACGAAATCAGAGGTCAATCGCTTGCAAGACAACGCGAGTGGGTAAGTCGCCTCGATAAGGGTGAATTTGCTCGAAACTATTGGATGATCCCCACCTCCGAAGTCCCGCTGACCAACCTCGTCCGCGAGGAAATCCTTGACCAGTCCACTCTCCCTTTGCGCTATACAGCGCTCACGCCTTGCTTCCGCTCGGAAGCCGGTTCCGCCGGACGCGACACGCGCGGGATGCTGCGGCAGCATCAGTTCTACAAAGTTGAGCTGGTGTCGATCACCGATGCCGAAACCTCGCTGGCCGAGCATGACCGCATGACGGCCTGCGCCGAGGCTGTGCTCGAAAAGCTCGGCCTGCATTTCCGCACGGTCGTTCTCTGCACCGGCGACATGGGTTTTGGCGCGCGCAAGACGCATGACATCGAAGTCTGGCTGCCGGGGCAGAATGCCTACCGCGAGATTTCCTCCTGCTCGGTCTGCGGCGATTTCCAGGCGCGTCGGATGAATGCGCGCTACCGTCCCGAAGGCGAGAAAGCGACGAAGTTTGTCCACACGCTCAACGGCTCCGGCGTTGCCGTTGGTCGGGCTCTGATTGCTGTGATCGAAAATTACCAGAATGAAGACGGCTCGATTACCATTCCTGAAGTTTTGCGCCCCTATATGGGCGGCTTGGAACGGATAGGACCCGCCGCCTGATGCGCATTTTGATCACCAATGACGACGGCATTCACGCCGAGGGCATCGCCGTTCTCGAACGCATTGCCCGCACGCTTTCCGATGATATCTGGGTGGTTGCGCCGGAGACGGATCAGTCGGGCCTCGCCCATTCGCTGACCCTGTCCGAGCCGTTGCGATTGCGCAAGATCGATGACCGTCATTTTGCGCTTCGTGGAACCCCCACAGATTGCGTCATCATGGGCGTGCGGGAGGTGTTGCCTGCCGCGCCGGACTTGATCCTGTCCGGCGTCAACTCTGGCCAGAATGTCGCCGACGATGTCACTTATTCCGGCACGGTTGCCGGGGCGATGGAAGGCACGCTGCTTGGCATCCGTTCGATTGCCGTCTCGCAAGCTTACAATTGGGACAATGGCCGCGTTGTGCCATGGGAAGTCTGCGAGGCGCTGATGCCGGACCTTCTAAAGCGGTTGATCGTCATGGATTTGCCCAAGGGTGTATTTCTCAACGTCAATTTTCCCAATTGTCCGCTGGCCGACGTCAAAGGCGTCCGTGTCACCGCTCAGGGCAAGCTCGAACATGGATTGACCATTGAAGAGCGGGCTGATGGCCGTGGCTTTCCATATTATTGGCTGCGCTTCGGGCGCGGCAAGGAAAGGCCCGCGGCGGATTCCGATCTGCAGGCTTTATGGGACAACCACGTGTCCGTCACACCGCTGCATCTGGATTTCACTGCCCATGCCGTGCGCGCGCAGTTGGAAGGCGCGCTCAAATGAATGCGCGCCTGACCGACCGCGAGCGATTCGCCGGGTTTTTGATGCGGATGCGCGCCAAAGGCATAACCGATGCCGCATTGCTTGATGCGTTTGAGGCGACTCCGCGCCGCGGATTTGTGCCCGCCGCTTTTGCCAATGCCGCTTATTCGGATCGAACAGTGCCGATTGAATGCGGTGAAGTCATTGAAGGTCTCGACTTGCAGGCAACCGTTCTGAGCGCGCTTGGGCTTGATCCATCGCACCGTGTGCTCGAAATTGGCACAGGTTCGGGATTCACTGCTGCCGTCATGGCCCACCTGGCGGCGCGCGTTACAACAGCGGATCGTTACAAGACTTTGTGCGAACAGGCGAAAACGCGCTTTGAAGCGTTGCGTATCGCCAATGTCATCGTCCGCCATGCCGACGCGAAAGCCGGGCTGAACGGCGAAGGGCCGTTTGACCGGATTGTTGCTTGGGCGGCCTTTGATGCCATGCCTCGCGCTTTTGTCGACCAGTTGGCCACCGGCGGTGTGATGATTTGCCCGATCGGCCCGGCGGAAGGCGAACAGGTCCTGGTGCGTCTTGCCAAGGTTGGCTCGCGTTTTGAGCGCGATGATTTGATGAATGTGCGCTTCCAGCCCATCGCCGAAGCTTTGGCCGCCGCGCTTTAGTCGTAGAAATTGAAAAAAATATGGTGACCGCCCGGTAAATGCCGGCGCGCCTTTAACGGCCCGTTAGGGATAAAGCGCTTTAATCATCAACACGGGTGTTTTGTTCCGTCTGGTGTGAGTGCGTGTGATGCGTCGTTCGGTTTTGGGTTTTGAGTCCGGCAAACTTTTGCGTGGCGCTGCCATTGGCATGATTGCCGCCCTGGGGGCAGGGTGCAGTTCGGACTTTTCACGGTTTGCCCCGTATGACTCAGTTTCGACCGGATCGGTCAATCAGAGCCAGATCATCTTCAAAAATAAGGCGCCAGTGGCGCCGCAGCCCTATCCGGATGATGTTTCGGCATCTGCCGACGAGATCAACCAGCCGGTCTACACGGGTACGGTTGAAGACGGCATGATCAAGCCCGCCAAGGCGGCTGTAAAGAAGACAACTCTTGCGCCCGTCGCCGCCGCTTCTGCGCCGGCTGCGAAGGCGGCGATCAAGAAAGCCAAAACCAAGACACTGGAACCCGTTTCCGCTGCCCGACAGGCTGTAACCGAAGAGACATTGCCGCTGCCTGAGAAGCCAAAGGCTGTTGCGATCATTAAAAAGAAGGCCAAGTCTATCCCGCTTGCCGAGACTGATGAAACAGTTACCGGCAGTGTTGCTGCGCCCAAGCAGGCGCGTTTGAAGCCTAAAGCTCAGCCGATGCCGGATGATGCGCCGGTCAAGCAGGTTTCGGCCAAAGAGCCAGCTCAGGAAGGCTGGAGCACGATTGGCGGCACATGGATTACCGTCAAGGACGGCGAAACTGTCTACAACCTTGCCAAGCGCTTCGGTGTGCCGGCCAATGCCATTCTGGAAGCCAACGGCCTCTCCAACGCGGCGGCGCTGCAGGCAGGCAAAAAGGTCATTATCCCGACCTATATCTATTCGAACTCAGCCAAAGTGTCGGCTCCGGACGCCAATGCCGACACGCAACTTGCCAAATCGTCCCACGGCAGCGTGACTGATGTTGATCAAAAGAAAGTGCCGCTTCCGGGCAAAGCTCCCGCTAAAGAGAATGTGGCAGTGCTGCCGAATGTGCCGACAACCAAGGTGAAGAAGCCGGTTGAGACGCTTGCGGCGTCTGATGCTGCGGCTGCACAGAAAAAGGCGGAGGCTGCCAGGCTTGCCGCTGCGAAACCGGCTGCGATCAAACCCGCCGCCTCGGCGCCAGGCACATACACGGTCGCATCCGGCGACTCGCTCTATGTGATTGCCAAGAAGACCGGCTCAACAGTTGATGCGATCAAAGCTGCCAATGGCATGAGCGATGCCAAGCTGAAAATCGGGCAGGTCTTGAAGGTTCCCGCCGCTGGCGCTGCTTCTGCGACGGTTGTGGCGGCCGCTGAACCGATTGTTGACCCAATCGAGACTGGCACGGCTGTCGCCACGCCGAAAAAGCTGCCGGTTGAAGCGGCGGCACCAGCGGCAACCGAAGTTGCCGCGCCTTCCAATGCCGTGATCGAGGAAGCAGAAAAAGACACTGCTGCCGCGCCGAGCGCGACCGGAATTTCCAAGCTGCGCTGGCCTGTCCGTGGCCGCACGCTGGTCGGTTATGGCCAGGCGGATGCTGGCAGGGTCAATGACGGCGTCGATATTTCGGTTCCGGTAGGAACGCCGGTCAAAGCTGCCGAAAACGGCGTCGTGATCTATGCCGGAACAGGCCTCAAAGACTTTGGCAACACGGTTTTGATCCGCCATGAAGACGGAATGGTCACGGTTTACGGCCACAACGGCGATCTGATGGTCAAACGCGGCCAATCAATCAAACGCGGCCAGGAAATTGCCCGCTCTGGCATGTCAGGGACCACCAAAGTGCCGAAACTTCACTTTGAGGTGCGCAAAAATTCCAAGCCGGTCAATCCGGCAACCTATCTCGAGTAGCTGCCACGCCTCCAGTCGTGGCCACTTTACCCGCCGTCATCCGTGACGGCGGGTATTCTCATTTAAGTGCCATGCCCAACCGACCAGCCAGATCTTGAATAAACTGAAACGCTACCCGCCCTGAGCGGCTGCCACGTGTGGTCGCCCATTCCAGCGCTTCGTTCTGGAGTTGTTCCCGCCCCAATTCGATGCCGTGATGTGCGGCGTAGCCTTCAACCATCTCCAGATACTCCTCCTGGCTGCATTTGTGGAAACCCAGCCACAGGCCAAACCGGTCTGATAGTGAGACTTTTTCCTCCACTGCTTCATGCGGGTTGATCGCTGTCGAACGTTCATTTTCCATCATGTCGCGTGGCAACAGGTGCCTGCGGTTGGATGTCGCATAGAACACCACATTGTCCGGCCGGCCTTCGACGCCGCCTTCGAGCGCTGCTTTCAGCGACTTGTAGGATGTGTCGTCGTGATCAAACGACAAGTCATCGCAAAACAGAATGATCCGGGCCGGGATTTCGCGCAGCAACGCCATCAGTTTTGGCAGGCTGTCGATGTCTTCGCGGTGGATTTCAATCAGCTTGAGCGGCACCATATCTGCCGTCTGCGCATTGCTGATGGCATGATGCACCGCTTTGACCAGCGATGATTTCCCCATGCCGCGCGCGCCCCAGAGCAGCACATTGTTTGACGGCAAGCCATCAGCAAAGCGCTTTGTATTGTCAAACAGGATGTCGCGCACATGATCGACACCGCGAATCAAGGCGAGGTCAACCCTGTTGACACGTTTGACCGGTGTCAAAGCCAGCCTTTCGGCATCCCAGACGAAGCAGTCTGCAGCGCTAAAATCCGGCGTAGCCGCTTTTTGCGGCCCAAGCCGGTCAATGGCGGCAATCAGAAGGTCAATTTTCGCCGCAAGTTCGCTGTCTGACATGTCATTTGTACCCAATCCAATGCCACAGGCCTTATCATAGGCGCAAGTGCGCCCGAAAGAGCGAATGGCGCGTTGCAATGGCAGGCGCAATCACTATATTCCGCTCCACTTTCGGGGGCCGGTTCAGGCGCCTTCAAATCGGAGTTTTCCACATGTTCGTCACGCAAGCCCTTGCTCAGACCGGTGCTGCACCCGCCGCCGGCGGCGCCGATCTCATCATGAGCATCCTGCCGTTTATCCTGATTTTCGTCATTATGTATTTCCTCATCATCCGCCCACAGCGCCAACAGATGAAGAAGCGCGAAGAAATGCTGACGGCCTTGCGCCGCAATGATACGGTCGTTCTGGGTGGCGGGATTGTCGGCAAGGTGACAAAAGTGACAGACGGCCAGCCGGAGGTCGAAGTCGAAATCGCCAATGGCGTTAAAGTCACGGCAATTCGCTCATTGATCGCGGATGTGCGCGTCAAAGGCGAACCGGTTGCAGCCAATCAAAAGTAATCTTTCACGGCCACGCTTGCGGTCGTCACATTTTTAGGGCGTTCAACGCCAGGTCCGGAAGGGATCAACCATGCTGCATTTCACCCGTTGGAAGACCGTAGCGATTTGGCTCACCGTGATTGTGAGCGTTCTCTACGCCCTTCCCAACGCATTGCCGAAATCCTTCCTTGATTCGTTGCCGTCATGGGCGCCAACCCGGCAAATGACGCTTGGCCTTGATCTGCAAGGCGGTTCGCACATCCTTCTTCAAGTGGAAAAGAATGATCTGATCGCTGAACGCTTGACTACAACGCGCGATGACGTGCGGCGCATCTTGCGCGATGCCAAGATCGAGTACACCGGCCTTTCGGGTTCTGGCCGCGACGTAAAGGTCACCGTGCCTGATGCGGCAAAACTGGAAGATGCCCGCGCCAAGCTTGGCGAGTTGACGCTGCCGGTCAATTCGACGCTGTTTTCCTCCGGCAGCGTGTCAGAAATCGCGCTTTCCGAGCCGCAGCCAGGCTTGTTTGTCTTGAACTTGACCGAGGATGGCATCCGCTATCGCATCGCGTCTGCGGCAACTCAGTCGCTTGAGGTCATCGGCCGGCGTGTCAATGAACTCGGCACAACCGAACCGACCATCCAGCGTCAGGGCGATGACCGCATTTTGGTGCAGGTGCCAGGTCTTGAGGACCCGGAACGGCTGAAGGACATTTTAGGCCAGACCGCCAAGCTCACGTTCCAGATGGTTGATGAAACAACACCTGTCCAGGACGCGATCAATGGCCGCCCGCCTGCTGGATCTGAGGTCATGTATAGCCAGGATGATCCCCCGGTTCCCTATTTGATTGAAAGCCGGGTCATTGTTTCCGGCGAAAATCTGGTCGATGCCCAAGCGTCCTTCAATTCACAGAACAATGAGCCCGTTGTCTCGTTCCGTTTTGATACCAAAGGTTCGCAGCGCTTCGCACAGGCTACCCAGCAAAATGTTGGCCGTCCGTTTGCCATTGTTCTCGACAAGCAGGTCATTTCCGCGCCGGTTATCCGCGAGCCAATTCTTGGCGGTTCAGGTCAGATTTCCGGCAATTTCTCGGTCGAAAGCGCTAACGATCTTGCTGTGCTGCTGCGCGCAGGCGCTTTGCCTGCGACGTTGACCATTGTTGAAGAACGCACAGTTGGCCCTGGTCTTGGCGCTGACTCCATCGGAGCAGGTAAGATCGCATCACTGATCGCCGGCATTCTGGTCGTCTCGTTCATGCTGATTGCCTACGGATTTCTTGGTTTGATTGCCAATATTGCGTTGATGGCCAACATTGCCATGATCATTGCGGTTTTGTCTCTGCTGGGAGCGACGCTGACATTGCCGGGCATTGCCGGCATCGTGTTGACTGTTGGCATGGCAGTCGATTCCAACGTGCTGATTTACGAACGCGTGCGCGAAGAACGACGCATGGGCCGTTCGTTTATCCAGTCAATGGACTCAGGTTTTGCCAGGGCGCTCGCCACAATTGTCGATGCCAACCTGACAACACTGATTGCCGCAGTCGTACTGTTCTTTCTTGGATCCGGCCCGGTTAAAGGCTTTGCAGTCACGCTCGCCATTGGCATTATCACCACGGTTTTCACCGCCTTCACCTTTACCCGCTGGCTGGTGGCCCAATGGATCCGGGTGCGTCGTCCAAAGGATATTCCCAACGGACTGTTCCGCCTTGTCCCGGACGTAACAACCATACCGTTCATGGGCATGCGCAACTATGCCTTCGCCTTTTCGATTATCACCTCAATTGTTGCTCTTGGCTTGTTTGCCGCCGTGGACATGAACTACGGCATTGATTTTCGCGGCGGCTCAATCATCGAAGTCCAGGCCAAAGGCGACAACGCCGACGTTGGCGACATCCGCAACAGGCTTGGTGATCTTAACCTCGGCGACGTGCAGGTCCAGCAGTTCGGCAACGCCAAGGATGTGCTCATCCGCGTTGAGTCGCAGGATTTGGGCGATGGCGCGGAACAGACGGCTGTTGTTAAAGTGCGGGACGAATTGTCGACCGATTATGATTTCCGCCGTGTGGAAGTAGTTGGCGCGACCGTTTCCACCGAATTGGCGCGAAACGGCATCATAGGCGTCGGCGTCGCACTTATGGCGATTCTTGCCTATGTCTGGTTCCGCTTTGAATGGCAGTTCGGGCTTGGCGCCATCATCGCCACTGGTCACGATGTGGTCATGACAATTGGCCTGTTTGTCGTCACCGGCATGGAATTCAACCTGACATCGATTGCCGCCATTTTGACGATCATGGGCTATTCGCTCAATGATACGGTCGTGGTCTATGACCGGGTTCGGGAAAACCTGCGCAAATACAAGAAAATGCCGATCATCGAACTGCTCGACCTGTCGATGAACCAAACACTGTCGCGAACCGTGCTGACGGGTTTAACGTCATTGATGGCGCTTGGCGCGCTTTGGCTGTTCGGCGGTGAAGTCATTCGTTCGTTTGTCTTTGCCATGTTGTTCGGCATCATCATCGGCACCTATTCGTCGATTTTTGTCGCCGGTCCTTTGCTCATCCTTTTCAAGCTTCGCCCTGGCGGCGGCGCATCGGATGAAGCAGCAGCGCCGATTCCTGCTGGAAAGACGGCCCGACCGGCATGACGCCAGCCAAAGGCATCATCATGCGCGGAGCCCACTTTCCGGGCCGGGCGCCGATTGATGCATATGGCAATGGCGGGTTCCGCTTTGCCGACATGTCGCATCGCGGCTCGATCCTGTGCCTGCCTTCAGGGGTGCATGGCTGGGCACCATCCGACTTGGCTGCTCTGACGTTGTCCGATTTTGATCTCGTTCTGCGACAATCTGCAGACTTTGATGTGTTGCTTATCGGTATGGGCGCAGACATCCGGCCGATCCCCAAAGTCTTGCGCGACGCACTTGGCGAGAGGCGTATTATCGCGGACCCGATGAGCACGGGCGCGGCGGTGCGCACTTTCAATGTTCTGCTTGCTGAAGACCGCCGCGTGGCAGCTGCGCTCATTGCCGTGGATTGAGACATGGCTGCGAACTTGAGCGAATTGGCTGCACTGGTGCGCGCGCATGATTGGGCACGGTACATCGCCATCCAGTTTGCACCGCAGGTCAAGCGCGACGCGCTCATAACGCTGTTTGCGTTTGATGCCGAGATTGACCGCGTCATACACCGCGCATCAGACCCGTTGCCCGGCGAAATCCGTGTGCAATGGTGGCGCGAAGTACTCTCCGGCGAGCGTGCGGATGAGGCGAGGGGCCATCCGTTGGCCACGGCGTTGCTAGACGTGATCCGGCGGCACAGCCTGCCGTTGGCCGCCTTTGACCGCTACCTTCAAGGCAAAACATTCGCCTTTTATCACGATGCATTTCCGGACACGGTTACGTTTGAAGCCTGGTGTGGCGATACAGCATCCTCGCTGCTGCAAATGGCTTGCCTGGTTCTTGATTCTGAAGCTGCACCTGCTGCAGCGGATGCTTCGGGCCACGGCGGCATCGCTGTGGCAGTGGGCCGGATCCTTGCTGCCATGCCTGCCACGCGCCGCCGCGGCCAGTGCTATATGCCGCAAGATCTGCTCGCCGCGTGCGGCCTTTCGCGTGAGGCTTACGTCGAGGGGTCTGATACCGCGGCCATGGCAAGTGCAGCTGTTGCTTTGGCCGCGCTTGGCTTGTCACATCATGACCGGTTCAAGGTGGCGGCACGCCATCTGCCGACTTCGCTCAAACCCGCGCTTTTGCCTGTTTATCCGGCGCGCTTTGTCCTTGAGCGCGCTGCCGCCGATCCGGCAGATGTTTTCACAGCACCGATCGCCATTTCTAGTCTGCGCCAGTTCATGTCGATTGCCAGAGCCGCATTGATTTGAACGTCTGCCAATTCCCTGATTGCGGCAATTAACCCTGCCGCATGTTTTTTTCGTGTAAACCTTTTGTTAACCACGCAACTGAACTAGGTTGCATCCCAAAGTAGTGGGGAGTTCGTCCGTGGGCGTTGCCAATCTGTCAAAACCGCTGACCTTGCCGTGCGGCGCTGTCTTGCGTAACCGCATTGCCAAGGCTGCAATGACCGAGGGCATCGCCGCAGGCGACAATCACGCCAATGCCCGTTTCGTTGAATTGTACCGCCGTTGGGGCGCGGGCGGCGCCGCACTGCTGATCACCGGTAATGTCCTTGTTGACCGCTGGCATCTGGAGCGCGGCGGCAATCTTGCAATCGAAGGCATGCAGTCCAATTCTGCGCTTGCGGCACTGGCCGATATGGCAATAGCTGCCAAGGCGCATGGCGCGCACATTTGGATGCAGCTCAATCATGCTGGCCGCCAGACGCAGAAGATGATCAACAAGCATCCCAAAGCGCCGTCGAACATTGGCCTCAAAATGGGCAACGGCCGATTTGGAACTCCAACGCCACTTTCACTTGACGAAATTAATAAAGCGACGGATGCCTTTGTTTATGCAGCAAAAACAGCTGAACAAACAGGGTTTGATGGTGTGCAGATGCACGCCGCGCATGGTTATCTTGTATCGCAGTTCCTATCGCCGCTTTCCAACCGGCGCACCGATGAGTATGGCGGTCCGCTCGAAAATCGCGCGCGCTTCCTTCTGGATGTGGTACGCAAAATCCGCGCTGCAACACGTCGGACATTCGCCGTCTCAGTGAAGCTGAATTCAGCGGATTTTCAAAAGGGCGGCTTTTCCGAGGATGATAGTGCAATAGTCGCCGGCTGGTTACAGGAAGCCGGTGTGGACCTGATTGAAGTGTCAGGCGGCAATTATGAGCAGCCGCGCATGATCGATTTCAACCGCAAGGACCCGCTCGGCGCTGCCAAGCGGGAAAGCACGGTTCGGCGCGAAGCTTATTTTCTCGATTTTGTACCAAAACTGCGTGCCAAAGTCTCGATCCCGGTCATGGTCACCGGTGGCTTCAGGACGGTTGCTGCCATGGAAAATGCCGTTGCCAATGATGGCGTCGACATGGTTGGCCTTGGCCGGCCGTTGGTCATAGATCCAGACGGCGCCGCCAAGATACTGTCGGGCCAAACCACAAAACTGTTCAGCCGCGATGAGGATCTTATGATCGGCAACGGACTTCTTGGTCCGCGCTCGCCCATTTCCTTTCTACGAGATTTGAACGCCTGGGGTTCGCTTGGCTGGTATTATGAGCATATTTACAGCCTTGCCGATGGCAAGAAACCTGATCTGTCGCTCAGTGCATTCAAGGCATTGCTGCTTTACGACAAGACCGAGGGCAAGTCTGCCAAGGCCTTGATTCGCTGATATTTTACCAGCCGCGTTTAACCGGCGCTTTACTTTGAATCCAACTTCGCCGCGGTGTTAACGCGCTTTTGTCTGCCTATAGGTCATGGTGGGCCTCCTGATTTGGAAGGCAAATGCCATGGGTACGAACGTCAAGCATCAAACCATTGCCGCTTCATCGGCCGGCACCGACTTGTCCAGCACCAGTATGGTATGGATAGGCGCATTTCCGGTAGCCACAGTGCTTTTATATGCCATTCAGCCATCGGCGCAGGTTTCCATCGCTATGGCGGTGACGACCTCAGTTCTGATGATGGTTTTTGCGGCAGCCGCCTGTGATCCAAGCCAAACCGCGAAGCGATTGTACAATATGGCCGTGCTTTCGCCTGTGCTTGCGGCGCTCTTCATCTGGATCGCAGTCTATGCGGGCCGTGTTCTGGGCGGCGATTCGCTGGTCTTGACGGCATTGGTAGCGTCGATTTCACTTGCCGGCCTTTATCTATTGGACGCGCTTGTCTCTGGCGCAGGCTTGTTTGCCGCCTCGCGTGGCCGCGCTGCACCCGGCGCTGCTATTGCAACGCTTATTCATGGCAAATACGCCGGACTGTTCGGCCGCATTTCCTGATCTCTTCAGGGCTGGCCTAGCCAGCCTTTTGCATCAGCAATCGCCCGCGTTGTCAAAGCGTGTTTCTTGGCAACTGTCTTTTCCGCGCCGCGTGGTCGTTTGCCTTCCGGTTTTGGCACTTCGATTGGCGGGAACAGACCAAAATTAACATTCATCGGTTGGAATGAGCGCTTGCCAGGCTCGTCGTTGGACAAGATGTGCCCGCCGGTGATATGTCCAAGCAATGCGCCAAAGGCAGTTGTCACAGGCGGACTTACCAGAGGTTCACCGTTGCGCTCCGCAGCGGCAAACCGTCCAGCCAACAGGCCAATTGCGGCTGATTCAACATAGCCTTCACAGCCTGTCACCTGTCCTGCAAACCGCACGTCTGGCCGTGATTTCAAGCGCAGCGTGCCATCGAGCAAAGCAGGCGAGTTGAGATAGGTGTTGCGGTGAATGCCACCAAGGCGCGCGAACTCCGCCTTTTCAAGGCCCGGAATCATCCGAATGATGTCCGCCTGCGCCCCATATTTCAGTTTCGTCTGAAATCCGACCATGTTGTAGAGCGTGCCGAGCGCGTTGTCCTGCCGCAGCTGTACGACGGCATAAGCCTTGACGGTCGGGTTGTGTGCATTTGTCAGGCCCATGGGCTTCATCGGCCCGTGGCGCAACGTCTCAGGCCCGCGCTCTGCCATGACTTCGATTGGCAGGCAGCCGTCAAAGTAGGGCGTGCCTTCCCACTCCTTGAATTCAGTCTTGTCGCCGCCGTTCAGCGCATCAATGAAAGCGTAATACTGATCGCGGTCCATCGGGCAATTGATATAATCCTTGCCGGTGCCGCCGGGCCCGACCTTGTCGTAGCGAGACTGGAACCATGCGATGTCCATGTCGATGGTCTCGAAGTGCACAATCGGTGCAATGGCATCAAAGAAAGCCAGCGACTCGGCGCCGGTTTCTGCCCTGATTGCCTCTGCCAGCGACGGCGCGGTCAGCGGCCCCGTCGCTATGATCGTTGAACCCCAATCCTCGGGCGGCAGGCCCGATACTTCCTCGCGGAAGACTTTGATCAACGGCTCGTTGGCTATTGCGTCGGTCACGGCTTGCGAGAAACCTTCGCGGTCCACCGCCAGGGCCGAACCTGCTGGCACCTGGTGTGTATCGGCGCAGGCCATGATAAGCGAGCCCGCAAGCCGCATTTCCGCATGCAGAAGTCCAACCGCATTGGATGTCGCATCATCAGAGCGAAACGAGTTTGAGCACACAAGCTCGGCCAGATGATCGGTTTTATGGGCGTCCGTGCCACGCACTCCGCGCATTTCGTGCAGGATGACGGGGATGCCGGACTTAGCGATCTGCCAGGCGGCTTCCGAGCCGGCAAGGCCGCCGCCAATGATGTGGATGGGCTGTGTCATGGGCAGGGGATTTAACAACATGCCGTGAAAAAACAACACCCGCCGGTGGGAGGAACCGGCGGGTGTGTATGAATGCCTGACAACTGGGAGGCGTATATGTCAGGCGCTTCCGGCGAAATGGGAGGAAATCAGCCGGAAGTATTCAAATCAAAAAGCAGATGCCTTGCGGGCAACGAATGGAATGTCGGCGCGGTTGATACCGAGATCGTTCAGTTCGCGCGAAGAAAGCTTGCCGAGTTCGGCAACGGTATCGCGGTAACGGCGCCAGTTGTTGTAAGAGCGGACGAGGTTCATTCGGGTCTTCCTTTGAAAAATCACACTGGCCGCCTCAGCGACCGTTGCTGCTCGTATAGATCGCAATTGCCAAAAAAAGGAGCGTTCGTTTCGCAATGCAGCAATGCATAAAATGCATATCAAATAAAATAGTTAATACAAATTTGCAATTCTGTTCGAAATGTGGCGGTGGCGAAGTGGGGTTTTGCAGGCCACAAAACACAACACCCGCCGGGGGAGGAGTTCCGGCGGGTGTCGTTTTGAGTTGGCTGGAAACTGGGAGGAGGAGTGTCTCCAGCCGTCTATCGGATCAGCCTGGGAGGAGGATGGCTTCACCGAAGGTCTTGAACCAACTTGCTGGTTCCTTATTCGTTGACCAAAAGGTAAAACATTGACGTGCAGATGCAAAGTTGTTTTTTTGCATTCCTGCCATGCGATTTGTGCAATGCACAAAGGTGATCCAATTGAAAAGTTGTTCATTTTCATTGGGTTGTAGGTTTACCCAACGTAAGCGTCATCTTCGTATTGCACTGCAATAACAAAAGCCCGCCAGTGTCCTGACGGGCTTCTTGCTTGGATTGTTTTGGCTTTCCGGCAATCCGGGGCGGATTGCCACGCCAGCGCTTACCTGACTGCAGCGCGGGCGATACGGCCGATTTCGGCGCGGGCAATGCCCATATCGTCAAGTTCGCGTGTCGACAAACGGTTGAGTTCGCCAACTGTTTCGCGATAGCGACGCCAATTTTGATAAGAACGCACGATGTTCATGGCTCTTTCCTTTCTTTGATCGATCAGCATTTTCGCTGACATGACGAAGGTAGGGAGACACAAACTGGATTGAAAGGGGAAATGTTGCATTGCAGCAATGCGTAATATGCATAACACATGATGATTATTGCCGTTTTTGTTCATAAAGCATTCATATTTGCATATCTGAAGAGCAATTGCTGTGCTTTTGGGCACCAAAGGCCGACAAAACCTCATCGCGTCATCGAGAGGTTAACAGTCGCTTGCCTTGCGTATGTGAAAGATTCAGCCGCCGGTCCGAATCGTTACGCCACCTCAAGATGCGGGGGCTTGCAATGGCCGCAAGACATTGAACTTGAATTTGTTATGTTTCAGACGCAAAACTATCGGCAAGATAGGGGGGAGTTGCCGCGATGCGTTTTGCGGGTGCCGTGCGCAAGGATATTGATCGATGGGTCCAAAAGGGCCTGCTCGATGCGGGAACCGCTGAACGCCTTCGCGCAGAATTGCATGCGGCTGGCGGTGGCTTTGGCCTCGGCGGTGTGCTTGGCGTACTGGGTGCGCTGTTGCTCGGCGCGGCAGTCATCACACTCGTCGCCGCCAATTGGGAAGCCATTCCTCGATTGACGCGCGTCATCGTCCTTGTCGCTCTGATATGGCTTTCGTGGCTCGCTGGGGCCTGGCGTGAACGGTCCGGTGACGCGATCTTCCCGCAAGTGCTCTATCTATTCGGGAGTCTGGTCTTCGGCGCGGGCATCGCGCTTGTCGGACAGATGTATCATCTGTCCGGCGATACCGCCACCGCGGCGCTGGTTTGGACAATAGGCAATGTTGCTGCCGCGGCGCTGATGCGCTCACCAATTGTCGCTGCCGCATCGGCAGGCACCGGGCTGCTTTATGTCACAGCCGCACTGTCCGAATCGTCCTGGCATGCAAACGGTTACCTTATTGTCGGACCGCTCATTGCCGTTGCCGTTGCCGCCCTGTCACACTGGAATGGATCGCGCGTCGGCAAACACGGGGCAGTCTGGCTGCTGCTCGCCACGGTCTTGTGCTTTAGATTCGACCGTTTTTTTGATCAGGTCAACGAGTTGGATTATCTCTTCGCGTTCGGCGGAGCGGCGCTGTTTTTTGCATTCGCGTTTTTTGACGATCAGGTAGACCAGGTCACCGGTATCAGCCATGCTCTGCAAGGTTATGCTCTGGCGCTGTCGTTTTTCGGTTTCACATGGATCCAGTTCGCGAACACAACTTCGGTTGGATCCACAGCGTTGCATGGGCTGCTGGTCTTAGGTTTGTCTGTAGGGGCGCTGCTTCTAAAAGGAAGGGACAATGGCGGTGTTCGGGCGCTTGCCTATACAGCCTTTGGAGCGGAAATTCTCTATTTGGCCTCGGTTACTCTTGGCAGTTTGATCGGAACGTCAGCATTTTTCCTGTTCGCCGGCGTCTTGGTGCTGTTCATTGCCTGGCTGGTGGTGCGCATTGAAAAACGGATAAAATCACAAGCGGTGGCATCATGAGCGGTCCGTCATCGAAATACATTTTCGCCGCACTCGTCGCGGTCCTACACACTGGCGTGCTCGGCTATATGATTGAAAGCCGTGCCTCGATCCTGCGCAATGGCCGTGAAGTCGTGCTTGCAACAGTGCCAGTTGATCCGCGGGACCTGATGCGCGGCGACTATGTTGTGCTTGGGTATCCGATTTCGCAGATAGATTTCAAACTCATCGCCGGGGCGCAGCCCGCGTCAGACGATATCAAGCCGGTTTATTTGACGCTCGCGCCAGGCGAAAATGGCCGCCATGTCTTCTCCCGTGCTTCCTGGGTTCCGTTTGCTGACACCAAACCGGAAGAGATCATGCTTGTCGGCAAGACCTTGGCTTTCAATTATGCGGATTCGCAAACTGTCAATCTCACATTCGGCATTGAGCGTTTCTATGTGCCGGAGGGCGAGGGCAGACCCATTGAAGAGGGTGTGCGTGAAGAAAGCGTCGATGTGGTTGTCGCTGTTGACTCCAAGGGAAAGGCGCAAGTCAAAAGTCTGCGCCTTGACGGTTCCGTTCTGTACGACGAGCCGCTCTATTGACCGTCATTGCGCAAACATCCCCGGGTGTGTTTCACCTCGTAGGTATCTGAAGCCATTTTCCCTTTGATCGTTTGACAAACGGTGATATGGGAACGCCCGATTTCGGAGCTTCGGCTTGCCGAAGCGGGTGTGGCGGAACTGGTAGACGCACTGGATTTAGGTTCCAGCGCCGCAAGGCGTGGAGGTTCGAGTCCTCTCACCCGCACCAGGCCGGCCCGATCTGACAAGTTGAAAAAGGTCCGGCAGGCGCCGTCTTTGAAAAGGCGGACTAAAACGGATGAATGGAACAAAGGTTTGGTCATGCAGGTTACTGAAACGCTCAACCAGGGTCTGAAGCGCGCCGTCAAGGTGGTGGTGTCGGCCAAGGACATGGAATCCCGTCTTGCCGAGCGCCTCGAAAGCGCCCGCGGCAAAGCCAAGATCAATGGCTTCCGCCCGGGCAAAGTGCCGACTGCGCATTTGCGCAAGATGTACGGCAAGTCGTTCATGGCCGAACTGGTCAATGAAATGATCAACGAGCAGGCCAAAGCGGTTCCCGCCGGGCGCGGCGAGAAAGTCGCGATGAAGCCCGAAGTGCAAATGACCGAAGATGAGGCGGAGGCTGCCAAGATTCTCGAAGGAAAGGCGGATTTTGCTTTCGATATCTCCTACGAAGTTCTGCCGACGTTCAAGATAGCCGAAACCTCGACGATCACGATTTCCCGCCCGATCGTCGAAATCTCCGACGAAGAAGTAGACGAGCAGGTCAAACGCGTCGCCGAATCTGCCAGAACCTACGCAGAGAAGAAGGGCAAGGCCGCAACAGGCGACCGCGTCACCATGGATTATCTCGGCAAGGTTGACGGTGTTCCTTTCGATGGCGGCAAGGATGAAGGTGCCAATCTGGTCCTCGGTTCCCGCCAGTTCATTCCCGGATTTGAAGATCAGTTAATCGGCGCGAAGGCTGGCGATGAAAAGCAGATCAAGGTCACGTTCCCAGAAAACTATGGCGCTGCCAATCTGGCGGGCAAGGACGCGACGTTTGATGTGACCATCAAAGCGGTCGCCGCAGCCGAAGCGCAGGTTTTTGACGATGAATTGGCCAAGAAGCTGGGCATCGAATCGATGGACAGGCTGCGTCAGGTTATTCGTGAGCAGATTGAAAGCCAGTATGGTTCGCAGACCCGCCAGAAGGTCAAGCGCCAGTTGCTCGACCAGTTGGATGCGCTGCACCAGTTTGAATCGCCATCCAAGTTGGTGGACGCCGAGTTTAACAACATCTGGCAGCAGATTACCCGCGAACTGGAAACGGCAGGCAAATCGTTCGCCGATGAAGAGACGACCGAAGAAGAAGCCCGCAACGAGTATCGCAAGCTGGCTGAGCGCCGCGTGCGCCTTGGCCTTGTTCTCTCTGAAATCGGATCGGCTGCCGGCGTTGAAGTGACTGAGCAGGAGTTGCAGCGCGCCATGTATGACCAGGTGCGCCAGTACCGTGGTCAGGAACAGGCCGTTTACGACTTCTTCCGCAACAATCCGGATGCAATTGCCGGGCTTCGCGCGCCGATCTTTGAAGAAAAGGTCGTCGACAAGCTGCTTGGCGAAGTGAAAGTCACGGACGTTGTCGTTTCCAAGGAAGCGCTGATGGCAGACGATGAGGAAGACGCATCGGCTGAAAAGACAGCGAAAGCCAAAAAAGCTCCGGCCAAGAAATCCAAGAAAGACACCGCTGAATAATCTGTGCCTTGTTCATGTGTTTGAAGAGGCCGCCTCCGGGCGGCTTTTTTGTTAGCCTTGGATATTCTGCCCAAACAGGTTTGCTGGGAAAATGATTGGCGTCTTCCCGCGACATCCGTCGCGCCCTATCTGCGCCTTGCAATAGGAGAGATTCATGGGCCATTTCCTGATCATCGGCGGTTCTGGCGGCATCGGCACGGCTTTGGCGCGCACTTTGGCGAAAGACGGCCACTCACTGCACCTTACTGGGCGCGACCCTGGGCAGCTGGAAGCCGTCGCTCGGGAATCCGGCGCGACATTCACAGTCGGCGATGTTCTGGATGGCAGCTTCATCATGTCCGCCGTCAGGGATGCCGGACCGGTGCTCGACGGCCTTGCCTATTGCGCGGGAACTATCAATCTCAAGCCGCTCGCCAGGTTATCGAACGAAGATTTCCACCGTGACTATGCCGTCAACGCGCTCGGCGCTGTGCAAACGATCCAGGCCGCGCTGCCAGCTTTGAAAGCTGCATCAGGAGCGGCGTCCATCCTGTTGTTCTCCACCATTGCTGTTGCCCAAGGCTTTGCCAGCCACGCTTCGATTTCTATGGCGAAAGGGGCAATTGAAGGGTTGACACGCGCGCTTTCGGCCGAGCTTGCCCCGAAGATCCGCGTCAACGCCATCGCGCCAAGTCTCACTGACACACCGCTCGCAAAGCCAATCACATCGAATGCCGCCATCGCGCAGGGTGTTGCTGCGTTGCATGCCATTCCCCGTCTCGGCGCCCCTGATGACATCGCTGCGCTTGGAGCGTTGTTGTTGACCGACAAAGGCGGCTGGATCACAGGCCAGGTGATGGCGGTCGATGGCGGCCGTTCCCGCGCCCGCACCAAGGGGTGAACGATGGCTGGTGCATTGCGGCTGATCCTCGGCGACCAGCTGTCACATTCGGTCAGCAGCCTTGCCAATGCTGATAGGGATCAAGATACGATCCTGATTGCTGAGGTTATGGCAGAGGCAAGTTACGTCCCGCACCACAAAAAGAAGATCGCCTTCCTCTTTTCCGCCATGCGCCATTTCGCAGAAGAACTGCGTGGTCGGGGCTGGATTGTGCGGTATGTCCGGCTCGACGATCCTGCCAATACCGCCAGCTTTGCGGGCGAGGTTTCCCGTGCTGTTGCCGATCTTACGCCAGACAGGCTGGTTGTCACGGAACCCGGTGAGTATCGCGTACTTGAGATGATGCGCGATTGGCAGGAAACACTCGGGATTCCAGTCGAGATTTGCCAAGATAGCCGCTTTCTTTGTTCGACGGAGCGGTTCGCGCGGTGGGCAGACGGCAAGAGATCGCTGCGCATGGAGTATTTCTACCGCGAGATGCGCCGCGAACATGGCGTCTTGATGCGTGATGATGAACCAGAGGGTGGCCAATGGAATTTCGATACGGAAAACCGTGAGCGGCTGCCTGCATCGGTTCTGATCCCGGAGCATCCGCTATTTGAAGTGGACCAGATCACGCGAGATGTTTTGGAGCTCTGTGAGGCCCGTTTTGGCAACCATCCGGGAACGCTTCACCCTTTCGACATGCCGGTCACGCGCGATAACGCGCTATTGGTCCTAGACCGCTTTATCACCGGACGGCTGCCGCTATTCGGCAAATATCAGGATGCGATGAAGCAGGATGAACCCAAACTGTTTCATTCGATGATCTCAGCCGCGCTCAATTGCGGACTGCTCGAGCCGCTCGAAACCATCCGCGCGGCCGAACACGCTTATCTTGCTGGCCACGCGCCATTGAACGCAGTTGAAGGTTTCATCCGCCAAATCCTCGGCTGGCGCGAATATGTGCGCGGGCTCTACTGGTTGAAGATGCCTGACTATGCGCAAACGAACGCGCTCAATGCCCATCGCCCGCTGCCGGATTTCTACTGGACAGGTGAAACCGACATGAACTGCATGCGCCAAGTCATTGGTGAGACCCTGGAAAATGCCCATGCTCACCATATCCAACGGCTGATGGTGACAGGCAATTTCGCGTTGATCGCAGGCCTTGCGCCTGCGCAGGTTGAAGAATGGTATCTGGCCGTCTATGCCGATGCCTATGAATGGGTTGAACTGCCCAATACCCATGGCATGGTTTTGTATGCCGATGGCGGCTATCTCGCCTCAAAGCCTTATGCAGCGTCGGGTGCATATATTGATCGGATGTCAGATTATTGCGGTTCATGCACCTACAGCATCAGGCTGAAGGCCGGCCCCAGGGCTTGCCCGTTCAACTATCTCTATTGGAATTTTCTGATAGAGAACGAGGCCGCGCTGCGCAAAAACCAGCGTATGTCTGTAATTTTCGGCAATTTGGCCCGGATGGACAAAACGCGCCGCAATGAAATTACCGCAAGCGCTTCTGCATTTCTCGAAAATCTCGTTCCCTGGAAACCGCTTTAGCGGATCGCCATGATCGATTTGGCCATGCCGAAAATGCGCTCGCGTTTGATCGTGGCGTCTGGAAGCAATTTGTGAATCTCGCCTGCTGAAAGCAGCCGGATGGAGTCCACGTGGCACTTTGCCTCCGCGTAAGTCTCTTGTTTGGCAAAGAACCCGAGTTTCATCTTTGTCATCATCAATGCGCGCAGGCTTGCCGGCAGCCACTGAAAGCCGGGGAAGCGGAAATGTGGCTCATAGGGAAACCAGAAGTTTGGCGTCTGCATAAAGTAGCGTTTGCCAAGTCTGCGGGTGTTGTCGGCAAAGCGCTGTATCGCATCCCAGTTGCCGACATGTTCGATCACCGAGTTCGAATGCACCAGGTCGAATGACTGGTCCTTGAACAGGTCTGGATCGGTCGCATCGCCCACGGAAAATGAGAATAAACCTGTGTCAGTGCTTTCCTGCGGTTCCGGATTGATGATGGTGAAATGCAGCCGCTCGCGGTTGGCCTTGATGAAGTCCTCGCCGATGAGCCAGTATTTTTCCGATCCACCCAGGTCGAGCACATGACAGCTGCCCTTTTCTTCCAGAATCTCTTCCATGATCCGCCGGATTTCCTGGAAACGCCTGGCGCGGAATGAAAACTCGATGCTCTTCTTGTCTTTGTAAGGGTCGCGGGCGTGGACGGGAACGGTCAATTCGGCGTGGGCCATTTGGGAAATCCTTTATCTCTCCAATTTCCATAGCCAATTTTTTCCGCTGCGGAACAACATCCTTAATGCTTGGTAAAGCAGAGTGGTAAAGTGCGCTGGTTAACGCATTCACATCAATTGCAGGCCTTTGAGGCTGGCATGACCATCACGGCCGATGATGATGTGGTCGTGCACAGCTATGCCGAGCGGCTTTGCCGTATCCACAATCGTTTTGGTCATCTCAATGTCGGCGCGCGAGGGAGTCGGATCGCCAGAAGGATGGTTGTGCACAAGGATAATCGCGGTCGCCCCATGCTCCAGCGCCCGCTTGACCACTTCGCGCGGGTAAACCGGCGTATGATCGACCGTGCCTGTTTGCTGCACTTCATCGGCGATCAACGCATTTTTCTTGTCGAGAAATAAGATGCGGAACTGTTCGCGCGCCTCATGTGCCATCGACGCCTTGCAATAGTCGATCACCTTATTCCAAGACGATAGCACTTCGCGACCGGCAATTTCTGTCTTGAGCAGCCGCTGTGAGGCGGCAAAAATGACCTTGAGATCAAATGCCACCGCTTCGCCGACCCCGGACACTTCTTTGAGCATCGTTTCTGATGCTGAAAAAACTCCGCCAAGTGTATGAAACCGCTTGAGAAGCGCTTTGGCTATAGGTTTTGTGTCGGCGCGCGCTATGGACCGGAACAGCAGCATTTCCAATATTTCATAATCGGCCAAAGCGACTGCGCCGCCGGTGCGGAACCGCTCGCGAAGCCTGTCGCGGTGCCCCTTCTGGTCGTCAATCGCCATGGCGATCTTGCCGGCAGGTTTGGCCTGCTGCGCCTCTTCAAATCCCGTGCCTGAAAGTGTCTCGCCGCCCTTTGCCATGGCAGCAACGCTAGAGCGAAATGCCCGGATGGTCGAGGCCTTTGGGCGAACTTGTGAAAATTTCGCAACCAGCCGCTGTCACACCCACAGTGTGCTCATACTGCGCCGACAATGAGCGGTCGCGCGTTACCGCAGTCCAGCCGTCGGCAAGCACTTTCACATGCGGTCGCCCGAGATTAATCATCGGCTCTATAGTGAAAATCATCCCTTCGCGCATTTCAACGCCTTCATTGGGCGTACCGTAATGCAGGATGTTGGGCGCATCATGGAACAAAAGCCCGATGCCGTGGCCGCAGAAATCGCGCACCACCGAGCACCGTTCGCGCTCGGCATAGGTCTGGATCGCCGCACCAATAGCCCCGGTCCTGACGCCCGGACGCACGGCCTCTATGCCGCGCCTCAGGCACTCGTATGTCACTTCCATCAGCCGCTCAGAAGCCCGATTGATCTTGCCGACCGGATACATGCGGCTGGCATCGCCATGCCAGCCATGCAGCACGAAGGTCACATCGATGTTGACGATGTCGCCTTCGCGCAAGGGCTTATCGTCGGGTATGCCGTGGCAGACCACATGATTGATCGACGTGCAAGACGACTTTGTGTAGCCGCGATAATTCAACGTTGCCGGCAATGCGCCGTGGTCTGCGCCAAATTCGAAAACAAACCGGTCGATTTCCGCCGTCGTCACGCCGGGTTTGACCTTGTCTGCCAAAGCATCGAGGCAGCGCGCCGTCAATTGTCCGGCCTTGCGCATGCCTTCAAAGGCTTCGGGTCCATAAAGACGGATTTGCCCGGTGTTTTTCAGCGGCGCGAGCGACGCGTCTAGATAGCTGACCATGATTCGTTTGCCTTGCGGGAAATCGCGACGGTTTTGTCCTATTGCCATCAAACGTGGGATTGCGGCAAGGAAAAGTCGAGAGTGAGTTCTGGCTGCACCACAAAAAGGTTTTGCCGCCTGTACCCCGGTCCGATGGGGTACAGACGGCAATCCCGGGCTTCAAGTGGGGCGCAATTAACCCGGGGTCCCTTTGCCGTCCGCGTCTTGCTTCCGGCGTGGGAGAAGGTTTACGCCGCGCTCTGCAACCCCGCATCACCCATTTGGGGTATAAGAAAAAAAATCCATAAAAAAACCGGGCGCTAGGCCCGGTTTGGTTTTGCGGCAGTTGCGCTCAATTTGTGCATGTGATCTGGCGGAAGCCATCGCAATAGCCTTGGTCGCAAACTGCGCCTGTGCCGATCAGGCGGGTCGGGCGGGTTGCGCCGATGTCATTGGCCACACTGTACGTTGCGGCATGATCCCAGCCCTTGGCCTGGCAATAGGCGTTCGCTGCCGGTTGGCCGCAGCCGACACCCCAGTTGACGCATAGATCAAGGCGCATCCCATTGTGGCGCGGCTTGACGTAGATCTGCATGGCCGGGACCGGAGCTGAAGCGCGATGGCATGTGACTTGGCTAAAGCCGTCGCAGTAACCCTGGTCGCAGACAGCGCCTGTGGTGATCAGCCGGGTTGGGCTGACTGCGCCAATGTCATTGGCAACATTGTGGCCGATTGAATCATCAAATCCTTTGGAAGCGCACCAGGCGTCGGCTGCCGGTTTGCCACAACCGGCACCCCAGTTGAGGCAAAGGTCGAGTCGCTGTGCGCCGACTTTCGGATTGCTGAAGGATTGGGTTTCGGCCTGTGCCGAACCGGCAAATGCGATTGCGGAAAAGATGAATGCGGAAGCTGCTAGGATGGTTTTCATGGCTGTTTTCCTCGTTTGGCGTTTCGTTTCGTGTTCCCCGGTGTTTTCACCGTTGGGCTCAACTTGACGCAACGGAACCGAACCGGCGCTGAACGCTGCGTTCATGCGCGGTTCATTGGCTCGACGAGGAATTTCCGCGTTCTCTGTTTGGGGGATGCCAAAAAGGGGTTGGAAAAAAAGCCGGGCACTGTGCCCGGCTTTCAAAAAAGCACACTCAGTTTGCGCAGGTGATCTGTTTGAACCCGTCGCAGTACGCTTGATCACATACGGCGCCCGTGCCGATCAGCCGCGTCGGCGATATCGCGCCGATGTTGTTGGCAATGCTGTAGGTCAGGGCATGGTCCCAACCCTTGGCCTGACAGAAAGCGTCCGCCGCAGGCTTGCCGCATCCTTCGCTCCAATTGACGCATAGGTCGAGGCGCATGCCCATATGCTTGGGCTTCACAAAAATCTTCATGGCCGGCAGCGATGGCGCGTCCTTGTGACAGGTGATCTGCTTGAAACCGTCGCAAAAATCCTGATCACATACAGCGCCGTTGCCGATCAATCGTGTCGGGGTGCTGGCCCCGATATCATTGGCGACGACGTGGCCGACCGAATAGTCATATCCTTTCGCCGCGCACCAGGCATCGGCCGCCTTCTTGCCGCATCCGGCTCCCCAGTCATAGCAAAGGTCAAGTCGCTGCGCGCCCTGCTTGGGCTGGAAAAAGTTCTTGTTCTCCGCCTGCGCTGCGCCGGTCATGGCGATCGCGCTGACGAGAAGCGATGTCGCTGCAATTATTGTTTTCATTTTGGTTGCCTCGGGTTGGAATTGAAACCAGACTCGCGTCGTCCCCTGTGCCTCTCTCATCCCTTTGCGGATCATCAAGAATGACACAGCAATAGTATCCGCCGGAATTGTGCCGCCATGCTTGACCTAAATCAGCGAAAACGTCATTGTCAGCGAATGGACACAGGCAAACGCACCCGCGCAATTTGTATCGACGGCACACTCATTATTGGCTAGCCCCACGCTGGCCCGGCCGTTTTCGTCCATTCTCAAAAGATCATGCGAAAAAGGTTCCGGCTGGCGGACCAAGGAAGAACACGCATGACGACGCTGAAACTTTACAATACGCTGACCCGCGACAAGGTTGATTTCAAACCAATCTACCCGTCGAATGTGCGGATGTATGTCTGCGGACCGACGGTTTATGATTTTGCCCATATCGGCAATGCCCGACCGGTCATTGTTTTTGATGTGCTTTTCCGGCTTTTGCGGCATCTTTACGGTGAAAACCACGTCACCTATGTGCGCAACATCACCGACGTTGACGACAAGATCAACGCACGGGCGCTGCGCGATTTTCCGAATTTGCCGCTGAATGAGGCGATCCGCAAGGTTACTGAAAAGACGGCCAATCAGTTTCATGAGGATGTCAAAGCGCTTGGCTGCCTGGAACCGACGCATGAGCCACGCGCGACGGATCATATCGAAGGTATGGTCAAGAT
>JBAVTG010000206.1:0-3665 GCA_049696015.1 Rhizobiaceae bacterium
AGCGAAAGATTGGTCTGGTCGACCACCGGGGCGCTGAGGTTGGTTCTTACAAATGCCGCAAGCCGGGTCAGCGGGTCAGAGGAGGCATTTTCAACCGTCTGGCGCGACTGCGCCGCCATTTGGCCGACATAATGCGAATAAGCGGCAAGGACGAGTTCTTCCTTGGACGAAAAATAATGGCGGATGAGCCCTGCAGTGACACCTGCCTTGATGGCGATTTCACGCACCGTCGTGCGCTCCATGCCGAGTGTGGCAATGCAGGTCAGCGTCGCCTCGACAAGTTCGCGTCGGCGAAAGTCTTCGCCCTCGCGCCGGAACGATTTGCGCTGCGCGTTCATGCCCGCCACACAGGTCCGGTCAGGCATGTTGGCCCGCCTTCGCAGGCAATGCACAGCGCGTCAGCCTCAAAGGTCTCAACAACGCAGCCCGCAGCCTCCATCGCCGCCTTGGTCTTGGGAAATCCGGCGACCATGATCACCTTGCGCGAACTTGTCGGCAACACATTCAGTGACAGACCGTTGGAAGCGGTGAACTCATCTGTCGGGGCGATGATCAGCTTGATGCCATGCGCTTTCATCAACTGGTAAAGCGCCACCGGAAGCAAAGGCGCATGCACCAGATAGAGATCATCCGCCAGCGGGCTGATCATCGACATCAAATGCAGGCACGCGTCCTCGCCATCCCATAGCGGCAGATCAAAGCTGACCACCGCTATGCCATGCGGCTTGAGGATGGCGTAAAGTTGCTCAATGCCGTCCTGATTTGTGCGGATGCCGCGCCCGACAACCAGCGTTTTGTCATCCAGCCAGATCGTGTCGCCGCCTTCGACGGTTCCCGGTTCCTTGATCTCGCCGATCACCGGAACGCCAAGCGCCTCAAACGCTGCCTTGTGCAACGTGGGTTCGGCCTTGCGCAGCGCCTTGCCCATGTTGAGGATCACTGCGCCTGCATAAGTGATGATCGACGGATCACGGGTGAAGATAGAATCCGAGAGACCGTCTTCCACATTGGGCAGCCAATGGATATCCGCGCCGCTTTGCGCGATCAGCTTGGTGAACGCTGCATGCTGCACCACAGCCTTGGCTGCATCGAACGCCGGGCCATAATGCCATTTTGCTGGATCTGCGTGCTTCACCACCGCATCCGGCTTACGCATGAGCACGCGTCGCAACGGCGCGTTCATGGCATTGGCTCCATATTTTTGCATCACTGTTCTCCCGCTGTTCAATGTTGTTATACAAACGAATAATAATCTTGCAAGCGGTCTCATGACGGGTTGACGGCTGCGCACAAGGCGTTGCAGGATGAGCCAACAAAGGGGAACGCCGGCTATGAACGGCAACTGGACGAGGCTCATATCAGCGATACTGGCGATTGCTGGCCGCAGCAGGGCTACGCTTTGAGCGCCGCGGCAGCAGTCATTGCATATCCTGCCGTGGAAGCAGTGCGGGTAGACAATCTGCACAAGAAGTTCGGCCCGCTGGAAGTCATCAAAGGCGTGTCGCTGACCGCCCATGAGGGCGATGTCATTGCAATCATTGGCGGCTCAGGTTCCGGCAAGTCGACGCTGCTGCGTTGCATCAACTTTCTTGAAATTCCGACATCCGGCGCCATCGCCATCGGCGGCGAGCCAGTCAAGATGAAGCCGGACGGCAAGGGCGGTTCAACCCCGTCGGACCGCCGCCAACTGGAGCGCATCCGCTCTTCGCTTGGCATGGTGTTCCAAAGCTTCAATCTCTGGCAGCACATGACGTTGATCCAGAATGTCATGGAAGTGCCGGTGCATGTGCTCGGCCAATCCAAAGGCGCTGCGCACTCCAAGGCTGAAGAACTTCTGAAACGCGTCGGCCTGTGGGAAAAGCGTGATGTCTATCCGGCCTTCATGTCCGGCGGCCAGCAGCAACGCGGCGCCATCGCCCGTGCGCTGGCGATTGATCCGAAGGTCATGCTGTTTGACGAACCGACATCGGCGCTGGATCCGGAACTGGTCGGCGAAGTGCTCAAGGTCATCCGTGACTTGGCCGACGAGGGCCGCACCATGATCCTTGTCACACACGAAATGAAGTTTGCCCGCGAAGTCTCAAGCCACGTGATCTTTCTGCACAATGGCTTGATTGAGGAAGAGGGCCATCCATCCGCATTGTTCGGAAATCCGAAATCGGAACGGCTCAGGCAATTCCTGAAAACCGTTTCGTAAAAAATCAAACCAAGTGGGAGCTATCGTAATGAAATCAGGTCTGAAATTCGCAATTGCCGCACTGTTTGCCGCGACGTCCTTTGTCAGCATGGCGCAAGCCGAGGCCGTCAAGGTCGGCATCGCCGCTGAGCCCTATCCGCCGTTTGCCTCGCCGGATGCGTCCGGCAATTGGGTCGGCTGGGAAGTTGAAATCATCGGCGCGGTTTGCGCTGAAGCCAAGCTCGAATGCGTCGTGACCCCGGTTGCCTGGGACGGTATCATTCCGGCGTTGACCGCCAAGAAGATCGACGCGATCATGGCCTCGATGTCGATCACCGAAGAGCGCATGAAGACCATTGATTTCTCGAAGAAATATTACAACACGCCAACTGGTATAGTCGGCGCGAAGGGCGCAGCTTTCGACGCAACGCCGGAAGGCCTTAAAGGCAAAATCCTCGGCGTGCAGGTGTCCACTGTCCACGCTGACTACGCCAAGAAGTATTTTGGTCCTGTCGCTGCCGAGATCAAGGAATACCAGACCCAGGACGAAGCCAACCAGGATCTGGCTGCCGGCCGTATTGATGCCACGCAGGCGGACTCGATTGCGCTGGGTGACTTCCTGAAGTCCGACACCGGTAAAGCCTGTTGCGAGAGCAAGGGCAATGTTGCTGATGATGCCGCAATCCTCGGCGCAGGCGTTGGAGTTGGCCTTCGCAAGGAAGACACGGCTTTGAAGGACCAATTCAACGCCGGCATTGATGCCGTCCGCGCCAATGGCAAGTACGACGAAATCTCGAAGAAATATTTCGACTTCGACATTTTTGGCGGCTGATACCGTTGATCCGCAAGAGAATTCATAAGGCCTTGCGCCGATGAGCATGATGGCGGGCGCTTTGCAGCCTATGCTGGCGCTCGGCACAATGGAACTTCTGTCGCCCTGGCCACCCGGCTGGGGCGGCAATCTTTTGCGCGGGCTTGTCCATTCGCTCGAAATCGCGCTTGGTGCCTATGCAATCGGTCTTGTGCTCGGCACGCTTGGCGCTTCGGCAAAACTCTATGGCGGACCCGTGGCGCGCGACGTTGCCGAAGCCTACACCACGATTGTCCGCGCCGTGCCGGAACTCGTTCTGATCCTGCTGCTCTATTATGCCGGAACCAGCCTGATCAACGACATGCTGGCATCCATGGGCCGCGCCCCGATTGACATCAGCGGCCTTGCGGCAGGCATTGGCGTGCTTGGCATCGTGCAGGGCGCGTACCATACGGAGGTTCTGCGCGGCGCTATCCTGTCGCTGCCGCCCGGCCAGATTGAAGCCGCCCGAGCCTACGGCATGTCGCCTTGGCAAACGCTGCGGCGCATCACATTGCCCGGCATGTTGCCCTATGCGCTGCCCGGTCTGTCGAACCTCTGGCTGGTTGTCACCAAGGATACCGCGCTTTTGGCTGTCGTTGGCTTCAATGAGTTGACCCTCGAAACGCGGCAGGCCGC
>JBAVTG010000207.1:0-2282 GCA_049696015.1 Rhizobiaceae bacterium
TCGATGGTCGACGCGGTCGATGATCATTGGGACCAGTTCGAAAGCTTCGCCGCCTATGACGCCTTCACCCGCGCCTGGATGCTCGCCGCCCGCCGCGTGTTGAAGCCGACCGGCTCGATCTGGGTCATAGGCTCCTACCACAACATTTTCCGCGTCGGCTCGATCATGCAGGACCTCGGCTTCTGGCTCTTGAACGATGTCGTCTGGCGGAAGAACAACCCGATGCCGAATTTCCGCGGCCGCCGCTTCCAGAATGCCCATGAAACGATGATCTGGGCCTCAAAGGATGCAAAATCAAAGGGTTACACCTTCAACTACGAAGCCCTCAAGGCATCAAACGATGATCTGCAGATGCGCTCCGACTGGCTGTTCCCGATCTGCACCGGCGCCGAGCGCCTGAAAGACGGGCAGGGCGACAAGGTCCACCCGACGCAGAAGCCCGAGGCGCTGCTTGCCCGCGTCATCATGGCGTCATCGAAGCCCGGCGACGTGGTCCTCGACCCGTTTTTCGGCTCCGGCACCACCGGCGCGGTCGCCAAACTCTTGGGCTGCAACTATGTCGGCATCGAGCGCGAGCAGAAATACATCGACGCAGCCTCCGCCCGCATCGCTGCTGTCGAGGCGCATGGCAAGGCGGAACTCACCGTCATGACCGGCAAACGCGCCGAACCGCGCGTTGCCTTCGGCACCCTGATCGAAAGCGGCCTGATCGCGCCGGGCACAATCCTCACCGACGCCAAAGGCCGCCACGGCGCCATCATCCGCGCCGACGGCACACTGTCGGTGAATGGCACTGCCGGTTCCATCCACAAAATGGGCGCGGCCGTGCAGGGGCTTGATGCTTGCAATGGCTGGACGTTCTGGCACTTCGAGCAGAACGGCAAGCGCGAGCAGATAGACGTCCTGCGCCAGCAGGTGCGGGACGGGTTGGCGCTGGGGGCCTGAGGCAAATCGTAGGTTGCCTACGAATGCATATTGAAAGGCACAGCGCGAAAAGCTCGACCAAGTATATTTTTGTAACTTTTGCGAGCGCATTCTCGGGAAGTTCAGCCCAACGGCTATGGGCTTGCCGAGAAAAATCCATTTGTGGGGTATCATATAATCCCTTAGAGTTTTACAATAGCAATCGGCGGGACAAAAAAACCCAATGTTCTGGAAAAGACTTCACTCCAAATTGATTGCCTCTCCCGATTTTGAAAACAATCGGGAGTATTCTGAACTTAAGAAACAGTTATTCGAAACGCCTATTCACACTCCCAGTAAGCATCCCATTAATCTACCAAATGACGATGACGGTCTTGGATGGGCTGCGGGTATTAAGCATAGGCGTTGGGCATTCAATTATTTTAGGAAGTTTGATGATTGGATCAATATGCTTTATGATCCAGACAGGACTCATGATTTTGGACCATGGAGAATTGAGCAACAGAGCGATCCTTTTTTATTGAATTTTGGAATTGAAGACGGTCCTGTAGTCGGGCTTCGATATAGAATTTTTTACAATTCTGAATGTGTAGGCGATTTAGAAATCTCTCCTGATTCTGAAGAGTGGGGCAGCAAAAATGAGGGATCAAAGAGGTATGGAGCGTTAATTAACGTTAGTATATCGAACGCCCCTTTTTTGCCTCATGATCATGTACGAGGCTTTTTGAATGCTTGCCTGGAAAGATTTAGAAACAATTCCACTGGCGTTAGTCCCCGTCAAGCTGTTTACGAGGCTTTGTCGGCAACACTCTGGGAATCCAACCGTAACGATAGCATGTGGGTTGATCTCGATTTGAGGTATAGCGGTTATGTTGAATTTGGTGAAGATTAACTACGAGTCGCCACGTCAAGAAGCCTTAGCAAATTAGGATCATGCTTCAACGCGGTGATCGGTTTGCACAGTTAGCGTTCGAGGCCCATGCCCACAGCCGCCGAAATCATCGCCACCCTCAACCTTGAACCCCACCCCGAAGGCGGCTGGTTTCGCGAAACGTTTCGCGATGACGGCCCGGATGCGCGCGGCCATTCCACTGCCATCTATTTCCTGCTGGAAGCGGGCAAGCCCTCGCACTGGCACAAGGTGCATGGCTCATCCGAAGTCTGGCTCTATCATGCCGGCGGGCCGATCCGGCTGAAACTGTCGGAGGACGGCAAGACCGAAACGCATCATCTCCTTGGCATCGACCTTGCCGCCGGCGAGCGCCCGCAGCTGATTGTGCCGCCCGGCGGGTGGCAGGCGGCGGAGACGCTCGGCGACTGGACGCTGGTCAGCTGCACCGTTGCGCCGTGGTTTCTGT
>JBAVTG010000208.1:0-14710 GCA_049696015.1 Rhizobiaceae bacterium
ACAGGAAACACTCGCCAAGGACATGGGCGTCACATCCCGTTCGGTGCGCACCTATCTGAAAGAGCTTGAGGCCAAAAAGTTCCTGACCATCCAGCAGCAGGGACAGGGACGCGTGAACATCTATCACCTTGACCTGAAGGCCCGCTCACTCAACAGCTGAGCTACTTCCAAAGGGTACCGGAAAATATTTCCGGTCCAGGCCGGAAACGGTTTCCGTTCTAGAGCGGAAAAGATTTCCTACTAAGAATACCCATTGAACAAGATTCAAAAAATAACACTCATCTCATCAAAAAAGATGGAAGGTGAACGTGGATGAAGGTAGCATCCCGTAGCAGAACAAGACGCACCGTCTTTGCAAGATGTGAGTCCTGATTGCGAACTCGAACCCATCAAACGAAAGTGGTGCTGGGGTAACACACGGGGTAACAACAAATTAGTGACGCCTAATATAGAAACTATATCAATATGTTACAAACGCTCCGTGAGTCCTCTTCTGGCACCATAGTTCTCAGCATCTGTAACCGGGTCGAAAAGCGGGCCGGGCCGCTTTAAACGACATGTCCGTCCGCGCCGAACATGTGGGAGCGCGTGGCATCGAAGCGGAGACCAACTTGGTCGTTGGGCGCAATGTCGATGCCGCCGTCGCCCTCTACGACAACATGGCCGATAGGCGTTTCGACATAGGCGATCGTTGAATTTCCAAGCTGTTCGACGATCTGGACGATACCTTGAGTAGTAGCGGTTTTGTCGCCCACTTCGACGATATCGATGTGCTCGGGGCGGATGCCAATCTCGATCGGGCCGCTCGGCGTAGCGGAATTGGAATCGCGGCGGCGAATCGAAATCTGTGCGCCCGTCATGTCCACCGTGACAGCAGTGCCGTCTGCGGTCTTGACCGTGCCGGGGATGAAGTTCATCGCTGGCGAGCCAATAAAGGAGGCGACGAACCTGTTGGCCGGGCTGTTGTAGAGTTCGAGCGGGGCGCCGGCCTGCGAGATGCGGCCTTTGTCGAGCACGACGATCTTGTCGGCAAGCGTCATCGCCTCGACCTGATCATGGGTGACATAAATCATGGTGGTCTTCAGGTTTTGATGGAGTTTAGCAAGCTCCAGCCGCATCTGCACACGCAGGAGCGCATCAAGGTTCGACAGCGGCTCGTCAAACAGGAAGACTTCAGGCTTGCGCACCAGCGCGCGGCCGATCGCGACACGCTGGCGCTGGCCGCCAGACAGCTGCGCCGGACGGCGGTCGAGCAATTCCTCAAGCTGGAGCATCTTGGCAATTTCGGCGGCCTTGGCGTTTTGCACGTCCCGCGAGACGCCGGCCAGAGACAGCGAGAAGCAGATGTTGTCACGCACCGTAAGGTGCGGGTAGAGCGCGTAGGACTGGAACACCATGGCGACACGCCGCTGGGATGGGGCCAGGTTGGTAACGTCCGTGCCGCCGATGAGGACGCTGCCTTCGGTAATGCTTTCAAGACCTGCGATCATGCGCAGCAAAGTTGACTTGCCACAGCCGGAAGGGCCGAGCAGCGCGCAGAAAGAGCCTTCGTCAACTGTCAGGTCGAGGTTCCTGATCACTTCGACAGCACCATAGCGCTTGCTTATCCCCTTGAGCTCCACCGATGCCATGCCTCACCCCTTGATGCCCGCTGAAAGCGTGATTGCCTGCGTCACGCGGCGCTGGAAAAACAGATAGGCAAGCGCCACCGGCAGGCTGGCCAGAACGGCGCCTGCCAGAACACGCCCGTAGGCGATGCCAAACGTGTCCTGCACAGCGGTGATGCCGACGGTTACGGTCATCATGGTTTCCTCCTGCGCGGCAAGGAACGGCCACAGAAAGGAATTCCACGCGCCGATGAAGGTGATGATGGCGAGTGCGGTGGTGATGCCCCAGTTCATCGGCAGGAACACGCGGAACAGAAGCTGAAGCTCACTGGCGCCGTCCATGACCGCAGCCTCACGGAATTCACGCGGCAGGCCGTCGAAGAATTGTTTGTAGACAATCACCGTGACCGGAGACAAGAGCATGGGCAGGATGATGCCAAGATGGCTGTTAAGCAAACCGGCGCCTGCGATGATGATGAAATGATTCACGATCAGTGCGGACACCGGCACCATGAAACTGGCCATGATCGTGAGCCAAAGGGCCTTGCGGCCCGGAAAGTTCAATTGCGAGATGGCATAACCTGTGCAGGCCGCCATGAAGACCGCTATCACGGTTACCGATACAGAGATGATGGTGGAGTTCAGGTACCAGATCGGCAGGTTTGAATTCTCGATGTCGAAGATATAGTTGGCCAAGGTCGGGTTGGTCGGAATCAGGGAAAATTCCTTCACCGTCTCATCGTCTGCCCGCACGCTGGTGGCTATCGCCCAATAGACCGGAAAGAACCAAAGCGCGGCACAGATCGCTGTTAGCGTGGTCAGAAGCGCACCGCCGACATCTATCCGGAGGCGCGTGGATCGAAGCGGACTTGTCACGCTCATCTCGTCCCCCTCATGCGAAGCAGTTGATATTGCAGGACAGAGAAGGCCACAACGATGACGAACAGAGCCACAGCAATGGCTGCCGAATAGCCGCCTGCATTCTTCTGGAACGCCTGTTCATAGATGTACTGAACCATGACCATCGTCGCCTGCGTGCGCCCGCCGAGTGCGAACAGATAGACCTGATCAAAGATCTTCATCTGCAGAATCAACTGGATTGTCAGGCAAAGCGCTGTAACCGGCCACAGCAAGGGCAAGGTGATGCGGAAAAGCATCTGCCGGCGGGTTGCTCCATCAAGTGCCGCAGCTTCGTAGATCTCCTGCGGTATATTGCGAAGACCGGCCAGAAACAAAAGGATGGAGAAACCGTTTGTCCACCAGATCGTGATCAGGGCGGCGCCAGGCATGAACCACGGGATCGTGCGCCACACGTTTACCGGACGCCCGACAACCGGCTCAATCACGCCCTGAACCATGCCAAACTGCACGTTGGTGAGCCAGTCCCAGATGACGTAGACCACGGTGACCGGCAATATGAACGGGAGGAAGAAGGCTGAGAGGATCAGGCTCTGAACCCATCCCTTAAGACGGCTGACCATCAGGGCTATGCCCAGGGCCACAATGGTTCCCGGCACTACGGTCAGAATGACGAAATAGGCTGTGTTCCAGATTGCCTTGCGAAACACCGGATCAGCGAACATACGGCTGTAGTTCTTGAGGCCAACCCACTTTCCCTCGCCGATCAACGGCGCATTGGTAAAGCTCAGCACCACCATCTGGATTGTGGGATAAATGAACATCCAGCCGTATACCAGTATGAAGGGGGCAACCAGCAGGTAGGCCACGAGAAGTTCGGTTCGTCTGTTCCGGAGCATTGCGATCCATACCCTGACAGTTTTCCCGGCCGATGCGTATGCACCAGCCGGGAGCAAAGTTCAGATCATTACAGCGCGTCGAGAGTGGCCTTCATCTCGGCAACGGCGGCGGCGGGTTCAGTCTCGCCATTGATCGCTGGGGTGAAGGCATTGCCCGCAGCATCAAACAGCGGCGAGGCGACACCGGCGTTGACGGATTTCGGGTCAAACACGCTGTTGGCGGTCAGCTTGGCATAGGTCGCCTGCGGCTGCATGGCCTTGTATTCAGCCGTTTCTGTCACCGCGGCATTGGCCGGAATGTGGCCTGCGGTGGCCCAGAACAGGGAATGGGCCTCCATCCACTTGATCACTTCCAGAACAGCAGCGTGCTTCTCCGGCGTGGCGGGCTTGCCCGTGTTATTCGGAATGGCGAAAGCGTGGCTGTCCGAATAGGTGCAGGGCTTGTCAAACAGCACCGGCAGTTCGATGGCACCCCAGTTGAACAGCTTGTTCTGCTTGGCAAGGTCGACCATGGTCGGCACTTCCCAAACGCCGTTGATCATCATCGGAGACTTGCCCGACGTGAACAGCGCGACGGTTGACGGATAGTCGGTGTTGCCGGGGTTGTAGCCGTTCTTGACCCAATCGGCGATGACGCCGACGGACTTGGCGAGCTTGTCCGGGCTGTCGCCGGGGAACCAGTTGCCGTCAGTGCCGATATCGCCGCCTTGTTGACACAGGAACGAATAGATCGTGCGAAACGCGAAATTGCCGTCCGCCGTCACCTGCGCTATGGAATATTCGTTCCCATCGTCTTTGAGTTTCTTGAGCGCTGCGGTGAAGTTGTCCAGCCCGTCCAGCCCCGCGGGCAAGCCATCTGCTCCGATAAGCCCGGACTTGGCGAGGAGATCCTTGTTGTAGTACAAAACGATCGGATGCGTATCGAAAGGCACGGCATACTGTTTTCCATCGACCTGCACTGCTTCAAAGGTTGCTGGCGCAAAGCTTGCGGCGGAGAGGCCCATTGCCTTCATGTCGTCGGCCGTGATCTCGGTCAGCGTGTTCTGGCTGACGGCCAAAGGGATGCGGCTGGCATGGTATGTCATCATGTCCGGGCCTTCGCCAACTGCGGCAGATGTCTGGACCTTGCTGTAGAATGGCACGCCCCAGTCCAAAGTCGTCGCCTGAATTTCTATCTTGTCCGCCATTTCCTTGTTGAAGTCAGCGATCAACTGCTTCATGCGCACGCCGTCGCCGCCGCCGAGGAAATCCCACCACACGACGGTTTCCTTGGCATAGGCGCCGGTCGCAAACAGCGATGATGACAGCAGCGCGACTTTCAGAATGGTCTTGAGCATTGCATTCCTCCCTATGGCCGGGCTCTGGCCCGCTTTTCCGTTTCGTCGAACCGGTCCGCAGGCGCGGCGCGGTGATTTTCAAAGATTGAACTCCGGATTTCCCTTGATGCGAAATCGCGGAGCCTCTTCCTCCAACCTTCAAAAGCAGCGTATCAAAGGCCTAGTTCGTGTCAACCGACATTTCGATATGTATCTGATAGTCTGATATACAAATTGAAAAGTTCTCATACTGCGGTTTCCTATGTTGACGCTGCTGTTGCTACCAGCGCGTCGAACAGGGCGGCGGCCACCGGATCAAATCCGGGCGCGTCACCGGTCAGCCGGAACGTTGTTGCGATGAGCGCGCCGTTGCCGACACGGCGTTCGCCGATCAGGGCCGCAAGCTTATGCGCCCAGCCGACGACGAGGCCGGCATGGACGGAGCCATCATACTCCCATGGACGGAATCCGGTCATGACGTGGCGCGGGGCGACGCGGTCAAACGACAGGTCGAGCATCGGCCCGCCGGGAATGGAGGCAAATGCTCCTGAGCGCCTGATCCACGAGAAGCTCGCGATCCAGTCGCCGCGCCACATGGTGCCTTGACGGGCGATCAGGTTGATGTTCGGCAGCAGGCTTTCAGAGCCTCCAGGGTTGCCGGGCGTGTTATCAACAATCGGTATGAACGGCTGCTCGCGTTCGGGCGGGTCGGTGCGAAGGTTGCCGTTGGTCTTGGCCGAACCGTCGGCAAGGACGACATAGCGCGCGCCGGATTGCAGGTCGGCAATGTGGTCTTTGCCCAGGCCATGGACCAGACGGATTATGCCCCGGCCGGAAGGGGCGATGGGGTAGCCGAGACCTGCGGCGAAGGCCGCCAGATTTGGATCATCCGACGAGATCGTTGGAAAGTCCGCTGTTTCACGTTTCGGATAAACGGAAATGGCAACGGAGTTTTGCCCCAGTTCAGTGTCGTTTGCAGTCAGAGCAAAGCGGAGATTCTCGACGCCGCCGAGGTGGCTTTCGGGAATGGCTATTTCCATTTCACCAAGGCTGATGGCATCGATGCTGCCTGTCGCGGGCACATCGACCATGCCAAAGGCGATATCTCCCAATGACCAATGCAGGGTCGCGCCTGCGGGGACTGACTTGCCGCCGGTGGCGATTTTGAGGGTGAATTTGAACGGCGTTCCGGCTGAAGCAGAATAGAGTTCGATCACCGGGACGATCACCAGATCGGTGTTAATCGACTTAAACCGGTCGTGGAATACGCGTGGGTTCCGGTCCATATCCAACAATCCGTTGGATTCCCAATGAACGTCTGTCAGTTCGGTGATGACATAGCCCTGTATGGAAGGGCGGGCGCGCATCGATTCGATCTCGAATTTGAGATTGGCGAACTGGTACCATTGCACCTGTTCGATGAAATTTGAGAAAGTCCCGAACACTGTACGAAGCTGGTAAGCGGCAAAGCGGCCTTCGATGCCATGCGGATAGGCGGCACCGTCGCCCCAGCCGGGGCCGGTCTCCATCCACCACGGCTCGGTGCCGTCGGCGCCGATCAGCTTGTTGACCTCGGGCAATCCCCAAACGCCAAACTCTGAAACCACCAGCGGCTCATCGCCTTTTCGCACCGCATCGCCATGCGGCGACCAAGTCCATTTGGCAGCGGAGGCGAACTCATCCGTAAGGGCTTCCCACTCGTCGCGCCGCTCGGGAACGGAACGGTAGTAATGGTAGTCATTGATGTCGGACTTGACATGGAAATTGGTGTGGCAGGCCGAATTATCGACGACCAGGCGGGTCGGATCAAGCGCTTTGAGCCAATCATAAGTGTCCATCAGCCATGCGCGGTGCGAGGTGTCTTCAATCAGGCGTGTGCCCCAATCCTCGTTGATGATCGTCCAGATGACGATGCAGGGATGGTTGAAATCACGGTGCAGAATGCCTTCCATCGTGTCGCGCATGCGCTGCGTGGACTTCTCCGTAAACGTCGCGACATTGGGTATTTCGGTCCAGATCAGCATGCCGAGCCGGTCGGCGACCTCATAGTAACGGGGGTCGGGAATCTTGATGTGGCAGCGCAACAGGTTAAGGCCAAGGTACTTGGCTTTGCGCAACTGGTCCTCGAGAAATTCCAGTGACGGCGGCGTGCAGATGCCGACCGGATAATAGTCCTGATCAAGCGCGCCGCGCATATGATACGGCTCGCCGTTCAAATAGAATTTTCCGTCCCTGGTTTCGAAACTGCGGAAGCCGAATGTGTGGCAGGTGGAGTCGACGGCTGCGCCGCTGGCAATGACCTCCACCGTTGCGGTGTAAAGGCTCGGTGCATCGGGCGACCATGGCCAGACCGTGTCGAGCGAGACGGCGTGGTTGACGGCCGCTGCTGATATTGCTGCCTCGGCTTTGGAAACGGCCGAGCCGTCAGGCGCTCTGATAGTTATAACCGCGGCGCTGCCAATTGCTGTTTCCGGGAAAGTCAAGCGGAGGCGGACCGACTTCTCCACAAGATTTGGCGTAATGGCGCAGTGGCTGAGATGGCGGCTGTCGCGCATCTCCAAGCTGACTGATTGCCAAATGCCGCCGATCGGGCCGTACCAGCTTTGCTTGCCGTGCGGGATTTCCGCGAAGGGGAAATCAGGATAGACCTTGGCGTTGCCCGTCGGCAGTGTCACGCGCACCTCAATGCGATTTGAAGCCTGCAGCATCTCATCAGTCAGAACAATTTCGAAAGGGAGATAGCCGCCCTCGTGGCTGCCAATCGTCTTGCCGTTGAGCGAAACGGTACAGAAATAGCTCACTGCGCCGAACTTGAGCGCAATTTCCTGATTGTCTTTGGCTGCTGGTCTGGCAAAGCTGCGGGCGTAAACGGCATTGCCAGAGAGTTGGCGCAGGTCTGCGAACTCGGCTTGCCATGGCAACGGCACTTGTGCGGTTCGAAGCTTCCCATCACTCTCGTGGCGGAACTCCCAGGCTCCGTCTAAAGACACCGACTTACGCGCGGCCGCGCCTCCAGTTGCTTCCGAATTCATCGAACCTCCCGTTCAATGCCCACGATTATTTCATTAGTAATATTATTATCACGCTACCCAAGATTATTAGCTTTGCAAGCCGCAAATCGGAGGTTATGCAAATTTTCTGCCTTGCACGCATATGGCCGCACAGGGGGGAGCATTGGGCAAACGCGCGACGATGGTCGATATCGCAGACAAGGCCGGCGTTTCGCAGGCCACGGTTTCGCTTGTCCTCAACAATGCGCCGAATGTGCGTGTATCTGAAGAAACGCGCAAGCGCGTTAAAGCCTTCGCTTCCGAGCTTGGTTATCGCAAGGGCCCGGCGCATGCGCTGCTTGCTTCGAGTGCGCGGGTGATCGGCCTGATGATCGACGAGGTGACGACCACGCCATTTGCAGCGCCGCTGATTGAGGGTGCACGCGACGAGGCGGCGCAGCATGACTGCATAGTGGCGACGTTCTGCACGGGCGGTGACCCGGAACTGGAGGCTGCGGCGCTTGAGGTGTTGTCCAGTCTGCGGCTGGTGGGCATCTTGTATTCGACGCTGATCACACAGACGGTGAAACCGCCCGCGAGGCTGATGCAAATACCTTCCATACTTCTGAACTGCCGCGACAAGAGCCGCCAACTGCCGAGCGTTGTTCCGGCAGATCTGACGGGCGCCTATGAAGCGACGATGCGATTGGCCCAAGCCGGCCACCGGCGGATCGCACATATCCCCGGCGAGCGTTGGGGTGACGCTGCGCTGGACCGCGTCAAAGGCTACCGCGAGGCGCTTGCCAGCAATGACGTCGTATTTGATCCGGCGCTGGTCAGCGATCCGGCTTGGACTGTGGACAGCGGGCGGGCGGCGACGCTTTCGCTTTTGGGTTTGCCAGACCCGCCAACCGCATTTTTCTGCTTCAACGACCGCGCTGCAATCGGCTGCTACGAGGCGCTGCATGTCAAGGGGCTTAGCGTGCCACAGGATGTTTCTGTGATCGGCTTCGACGACGAGGATCTGGTGGCGCACCTGCTGCCGCCTCTGACCACCATGGTACTGCCGCATGACGAGATGGCGCGCTGGGCAGTTAATGAATTGATCAGGCTTGAAGGCAAGGCGTGGCCGCCTGCGCACCCGCGCCGAGTCAAGACCGAATGCGCCTTGGTTGAGCGCCAATCTGTCGGATCTGCTCCCGAACTGAAACGGGGCTCGATTGGACTGCACCAGAAACTCTGATATGAACCCCGACCAATCCAGAATTCTGCGGGGGGCGCATGAGCCGGAATTTTCTTGTCGTTGATCCGGAAGACGGGCTCGAAACACTCAAGGCGCTGGCATCGGCCGTGCGGGTCAAGGTGCTCAAGCTTTTACATGTCAACGGCCCGATGAATGTCAACGAGATCGCGGCGACGCTCGTGCTGCCGCAATCGACCATCTCGTCCAATATCCAGATACTGGAAGACGCTGGACTCATCCGCACAGAAACTCAACGGGCCAAGAAGGGCAACCAGAAGATCTGCCACACCTCGTTTGACGAGGTGCTGGTGATGTTTAAGGACGATGCCAATGCACTGAACGCCAACATGATCGAAGTGGCGATGCCGCTCGGGCTTTACACAAGTTGCGAAGTTTCCGCTCCATGTGGGCTTTGCTCGAATGAGGGCATCATCGGATTGCTGGATGTGCCGAATACGTTTCTCGAACCGGACCGGATGAAGGCGGGGCTGATCTGGTTCACGCGTGGGTTTCTGGAGTACCAGTTCCCGAACAATGCCAAACTCTCATCCGGCGAAATCGAGTCGATGGAATTTACGATGGAGCTTTCATCGGAAGTGCCAGGCACGGCTGCCGATTGGCCGTCTGACATCACCGTCGCGGTCAATGGGATGGATGTCGGCACCTGGACTTCGCCCGGAGACTTTGGCGACAAGCGAGGCGTCTACACGCCTGACTGGTGGAAGCTGAAGGGCAGCCAGTATGGAAAGCTGAAGAGCTGGAGGGTCACCGACAGCGGCACATTCATTGACGGGATGAAGATTTCGCCCGTGTCGATCAAGGATCTCGACCTTGAGAACCACCGCTCGATCCGCCTGCGCATCGGCGTCAAGGACGACGCCAAACACCCCGGCGGCATCAATATCTTCGGGCGGGGTTTTGGCAATTATGATCAGGACATCGTGCTGAGGCTGACAACCCGTCGCTGATCTGCCCGCGCCAGCGCGGATGTTTTCGCTTGACGCTTCATGACGGTTGCCGGATATATATCCTAACTTCGGATATAAACCGAAAAATCGGGATGATTGGGAGAGCAACATGAAGGCGTCGGTCGTCGCACACAGGGACTATACGATTTCGAAAATCGACGACCGCATTTACAGCGCGTTTCTCGAGCATCTTGGCCGGGCGATCTACACCGGCATTTATGAGCCGGACCATGCCACCGCCGACAAGAACGGTATGCGCGGCGATGTTGCCCAGCTGGTCAGGGACCTCGACATCCCCTATGTGCGCTATCCGGGCGGCAATTTTGTTTCCGCTTACAATTGGGAAGACGGCGTCGGCCCGCGCGACCAGCGCCCGGTGCGCCTCGATCTTGCCTGGCACACATCCGACAGCAATGCGGTTGGCGTGCACGAGTTTCAGGACTGGTGCGACACCGTGGGCACCAAGATGATGCTGGCCATCAATCTCGGCTCGCGCGGCCTTGATGAGGCGCGCAATTTTGTCGAATATGTCAATGGTCCTACCGGTTCCTATTGGGGCGATCTGCGCAAGAAGAACGGGCGTGCCGAGCCGTTCAATGTCAATCTCTGGTGCCTTGGCAACGAGATGGACGGACCGTGGCAGGTCGGGCACAAGACGGCGGATGAATACGGCCGTCTGGCAAATGAGACGGCCAAAACCTTGCGTGCGTTTGACAAGAAACTGGAGCTGGTGGTCTGCGGATCATCCAACTCGGATATGAAGACCTATCCGGAGTGGGAGCGCATTGTCCTTGAGCACACGTATGAATCCGTCGATCATATTTCGCTGCACATGTATTTTGCCAACCGGGCGAAAAACACTGCCAACTATCTGGCACTGAATCACAAGCTCGACGCTTACATCGCCACCATCGGCTCGACGATCAATCTGGTGAAGGCCAACAAGCGGTCCAAACACAAGGTCTTCATCTCATTTGACGAGTGGAATGTCTGGTATCACTCCAACCAACAAGACCGCGCCATTCTTGACGGCAATGAAGGCTGGCCGCATGCGCCGCGCTTGCTTGAGGACATTTACAATTTCGAAGACGTGCTGCAGGTCGGCTGCATTCTCAATACGTTCATCCGCCGCTCGGACGTGGTGAAGATCGCCTGCATTGCGCAACTGGTGAATGTGATTGCGCCGATCATGACCGATCCGAAGGGCGCGGCCTGGCGTCAGACAATCTATTACCCCTATTATTTTGCTTCGATCTTCGGCCGCGGCACCGCGCTCAATCTCGCGGTCAAGTCGCCAGGCTATGATGCGGATGTGGCCGACAACGTGCCTTATGTCGACGTGTCCGGCGTTCACAATGAGGAAGAGGGCACGGCCACATTCTTCGCTGTCAACCGGCACGGATCGCAAAGCATCGACATTGAACTTTCATTGCAGGGTTTCGGCGAGGCCACGATTATCGACCATCAGGTCATGACGCACGGCAGTCTGGAAGCGGTGAATACGGCGGGCGACCAGTCCAACGTGGCGCCGCGCAAGGGCACGGGCGCGATTGTTGAAGACGATTTGGTGAAAGTGTCCTTGCCGCCCTACTCCTACCAAATGATCCGCGTGAAAGTGTAGTCAGAGTCCGGACATGAATGCCACCCGTTTTGCGCCCGTCCCGTTCGTCGACGTCAAACTCACCGGGCGGTTCTGGTGCGAGCGCGTTGAAACCGTATTGACCAAAACAATCCCCAGCCAGCACTCCAAACTCGCTGAGTGGACCATCCTTGACGCGCTCAAAATGCCGAGCCCTGCCCCGCCGCTGGTGATACCGCGCCATGCCAACGGTTTTTCCGTGCAGGTGTTCTGGGACTCGGATGTCGGCAAATGGATCGAGGCAGCGAGCTATGCGCTGGCGCACAGGCGCGACGCGGACATTGAGGCCAAGATCGAGGCGATCGTTGATAATCTGGAAAAGGCGCAAGCGCCAGATGGGTACCTCAACTCCTGGTACCAGACCCGCGAGCCGGAAAACCGGTTCACCAACCTTCGCGACAATCACGAACTCTACAACGCCGGCCATTTGCTGGAGGGCGCAATCGCCTATTTCCAGACCACGGGCCGCCGCCGGTTTCTGGATGTCATGGAGCGCTATATCGACCTAATTGGAGTGACATTCGGCACGGGTGCGCACCAGCGTCCGGGATATGATGGTCATCCCGAAATCGAGCTGGCGTTGATCAAACTCTACCGGCTGACTGGTGAGAAAAAGCGGCTTGATCTGGCCGCCTATTTCGTCAACCAGCGCGGCGCGCAGCCGCATTATTTTGATGAGGAGGCAGTGGCGCGCGGGACGGACCCGAAGGACTTCACACAGAAAACCCACGAATATTCGCAGTCGCATCTGCCAGTGCGGCAACAGAAAAATGTGGTCGGCCATGCGGTGCGGGCGATGTATCTCTACACCGCGATGGCGGATCTGGCCAAAGAGCTTGGTGAGGAAAGCCTGAAGCGCGCCTGTGAGACGCTGTGGGACGATGTGATACTGACAAAGATGTACGTCACGGCCGGGCTTGGGCCGTCGGAGCACAATGAGGGCTTCACCAAAGACTACGACCTGCCCAACGCCACCGCCTATGCCGAGACCTGCGCATCCGTCGCACTGATATTCTGGGCGCAGCGGATGCTACATCTCGACTTTGACGGAATATATGCCGACATTCTGGAGACTGCGCTTTACAATGGCGCGCTGAGCGGGCTTTCGCGCGACGGTGTCAGCTATTTCTATGCCAACCCACTGGAAAGCGACGGTACGGCCAAGCGCTGGACTTGGCACAATTGCCCGTGCTGCACCATGAATGTGTCGCGGCTCGTGGCATCGGTTGCGGGATATTTTGTCTCGGTGAAGGACGATGGCGCGGCGTTTCATATTTACGGCGGTTCGGAATTTTCCGCAGAGTTCTCAGGCGTGGCTGTGAAGTTCTCCGAGACCAGCAACTATCCATGGGATGGTGTGGTGTCGATCAAGATTGACCCGCTTAAGCCGGTGAATTTTGGCCTGAGCCTGCGCATTCCTGGCTGGTGCCTGGGTGCGAGCTTGAGCGTGAATGGACAGACCATCGATGTCGCGGCAAACAGCAAGCTTGGCTATGTTACCGTTGCAAGAGCTTGGCAGGCAGGGGATGTCATCACGCTTGATCTGCCAATGCCTCCGGAGAAGATTTACGCGCACCCGAATGTCTCGATGAACGCCGGACGGGTGGCATTGCAGCGCGGGCCGCTCGTCTATTGCGTCGAGGAGATGGACCATCCGGGCGGGGCGGTGCAACGATTTCGGCTGCCGCGCGGTTGCGAATTGTCTACGACGGAACGAGCGGAGCTTTTTGACGGCATTGTCATGCTTGAAAGCAAAGCAACGTCCGTCGATCCGCAGGAATTTGGAACCCTCTATCGCAACAGCCCGCCGTTGGAAGCCGCTGCCAAACTCACTGCATTGCCCTATTTTCTCTGGAACAACCGGGGCCAGGGGTCCATGCTGGTCTGGATTGCGGAAAGCACAAATCACATCAATCAAATTTGAGGAACACATTATGCAATACCGCCGTTTGGGAAAATCAGGTCTGCAGGTCAGCGAGTTTTCGCTGGGTTCATGGGTCACCTTCAGCAAGCAGGTGCATGAAGCAGATGCTTTGAAGCTGATGACGACGGCCTATGAGGCGGGGATTAACTTCTTCGACAATGCCGAAGGCTATGAGGCGGGCCAATCCGAGTTCCTCATGGGCAAGGCGCTGAAGAAGCTCAACTGGACTCGCGACAGCTTTGCTGTGTCCAGCAAGGTCTTTTGGGGCGGTTCCAAACCGACGCAGCGCGGCCTATCACGCAAGCACGTGACCGACGCTTGCCACGCCGCACTGAAACGTCTGCAGGTTGATTATCTTGACCTCTATTTCTGCCACCGCCCCGACATCGACACGCCGATCGAGGAGACCGTGCGGGCTATGCATGATCTCGTTCAACAGGGCAAAGTGCTGTACTGGGGCACATCAGAATGGTCCGGTCAGCAGATCACGGAAGCTTGGGCGGTTGCGCGCGAGCTGCGTATCACACCGCCAGCGATGGAGCAGCCGCAGTATAATTTCTTCGAGCGCGACAAGGTCGAGCGTGATTACTTGCCGGTTTACAGTCTCGCCGGCACCGGCACGACAATTTGGTCTCCATTGGCGTCAGGCGTTCTGACCGGCAAGTATAACAAGGGCATTCCTTCGGACAGCCGCCTCAATCTTCCCGGCTATGAATGGCTGAAAGCTGAGTGGGAAAGCCCGGCGGGCAAGGCAAAACTGGCCAAGATCGAAAAATTGGCCGAGCTCGCCGAAAAAACCGGCATGCCGATCCATCACATGGCCCTCCTCTGGTGTTTGTCGAACCCGCATGTCTCGACAGTCATCTTGGGCGCCTCGAAGGAGAGCCAATTGAAGGACAATCTGGCGGCGCTTGAAAGCCGTCATCTGATGACCGATGCACTCAAGGACAAGATCGAGAAGATTCTGGGCAACGCACCGGAAGCACCGCGTCGGTATTGAGCAAGAGGCGTGTGGCGGCGGCGCTTGCAGTTGTCCGTTCACACTGAGACAGTGCTGACCGTTGACTCACCACCGGGCTGTCTCAGCTGGCTGAGATCCGCCCGGACAGCAGATCGACCCGGCGGCTCCGCAACAGAGCGGGGCTCGGTGATGCCGGCGGTTTGGAGGCGCGTCTGGTAAGGGCCGGGTGTTCTATTCGGCGCTGGGCCATGTGGCGGACGAGATTCAATCTTTGCAGACGTGGATGACTTTTGAGTGCGGGATGC
>JBAVTG010000209.1:0-25492 GCA_049696015.1 Rhizobiaceae bacterium
ACCCGTGCAGGCAGCTGGCTTGACTGGCCAAAGCCGGCGCGCACGGGAACTATAACCCGGATGTTGCGCCGTTCGGCTTCAATTTCGGCCGACCGCGGCCAGCGGATCAGGCCATAATCTATGGGCAGATACAGGCATGGGCGGCCACCGCTCTTCCCAAATTCGATGAAATCATATCGCCGATTGCCGGGCTGCACCATGGTTTGGAATGCGATCGGCTGAAGTTTGGTGATTGCGCCAGACCTGTGCGCAGTGTCGGGTGCGGATTGCCCAACAACATCCATCAGGCTCATGGTGATGCGGATCAGCTCACTTTGCGAGCGGGTTTCGGTTTTGGCCAGGATCGAGCGCATCTGGGTGCGCACTGTATCCATTGAGCGTTGGCGCTCTTCGCAAATGAACTTCAGACTTTTGCCTTCGACCAGCGAGCGGATGATTTCGACTTCCGCTTCGGTCAGTTTGAACGCATCTTTCATCAGCGCAGTCAGCGTGTCTGGCCAGCCAAGTTCTGATGTGCGCACAAACGCCATGGTCTGGCCCGCAGCGTCAGCAAGCGGGGCAATATGGAAGATGATCGCACGCTCGCCGTCTTTCGTGCCAAAGCGCAGCAGCGAGGATCGTCCATTGCGCACCGCAGCCCCGCGGATTGCGTCCACCAGCTCCTGTGTTTCATCAATGCTCAAGTGCAGTGTGTGAACATCCGTGCCGATCCTGATACCAAGCAGCAGTTCGGCCGCTTGGTTGGCATCAAGGACTTTCCCGCTCGGCGTGGCGCAAAAGGCTGCAGCCACTTCTGTCGCAAGCCTCACCTGCCAATCCGGCGCGGTCGGCTCGCGCATGCGGCCAAGAAATTCTGAGGCACGGCGCGCATGCAGCACCAGATCAGGGTCGGACGCCAGCATGTCATCCATCCGGGCGTCATCCTGCGATTGGCGAAGCGGTCCGATCCGCTTTTCCCAAACATCCAGAAGCTCCTCGTACCGTTCCGGGTCGAGTGCCACATCGTAAATGTGTTCGATGATTTCCGCTTTCTCTAGCGGATCAACGCCTTGCATGAGTGCGCCCTTCACCCCATTCAGACTTGTACGAAAGTCTAAACCAGCGATTTGCAATGACGCAAGGGAAAGTTGTTCACAAACTGGTTATTTTGACCATTTGGTAAACAGGCCACGCTTTGGAAATTAACCTCGTGACAAATTTCAATCGTGTCTAAATCGATTAAAAAAAATTCAATCGATTCAACTGTTTGAATGTCTGTTCCCTCCTGTTTTCACGTCTGATATGGGCCACATCCGACACCAAGGAGTTGTACATGACTGATAATCTTCAGGACATTGCGAGCCAAATGGTCGCCCAAGGCAAAGGCATATTGGCAGCAGACGAAAGCACAGGCTCAATCCGCAAGCGGCTGGAATCCATTGGCGTAGACTCAACGCCTGAAACGCGCCGCGACTACCGTGAAATGCTGTTCCGCGCGGACGCGATGCGCCAGTCCATCTCCGGCGTGATCTTGTTTGATGAAACGCTGCGCCAGAACGCGGCAGACGGCACACCGCTGCGCCAGCTGATCGCGGACGCCGGCGCATTGGTGGGCATCAAGGTCGACACCGGCGCCACGCCGCTGCCGAACTTTCCGGGCGAAACCATCACCGAGGGTCTCGACGGACTTGGCAAACGCATTGCCGAGTATCATGAACTTGGCGCCCGCTTTGCGAAATGGCGCGGAGTGATCGCGATCTCCAACGGCCTGCCGACTTGGGGCGCGCTGCGCTCCAACGCCCATGCGCTTGCCCGCTATGCCGCCGTCTGCCAAGCAGGCGGCATCGTGCCAATTGTCGAGCCGGAAGTGGTCATGGATGGAGTACCCGGCGACCACACAATTGAGCGTTGTCAGGAAGTGACCCGCTGGGTTCTGGAAACGGTTTTCTCCGAACTCAAGGAAGCCCGGGTTGACCTGACCGGCATCATTCTCAAACCCAATATGGTGATAGACGGTAAACATGCCCGAAAGGCATCGGTTGAAGAAGTGGCCGAACGTACCCTCAAAGTGCTCAAGGCCACCGTTCCGGCCTCGGTGCCGGGCATTGCCTTCCTGTCCGGCGGACAAACAACAGAAGAGGCGACAGCTCATCTGTCGGCCATGAATGCCATGGGACCGCTGCCATGGAAGCTGACCTTCTCTTTCGGTCGGGCGCTGCAGGCTCCGGCACTCAAGGCATGGGGCGGAAAATCGGAAAATGTCGCTGCGGGCCAGCGCGCCTTCAACCATCGCACCAAAATGAATAGCCTGGCCGCCATAGGCACGTGGGACGCCGGGCTTGAAAAGGCCGCCTGAGCCGATCCATATCTCCAATATCAAAGGGCCGGGAAACCGGCACTTTTTTGTGCTGTCAACCAATGAGCCAGAAGGCCTAAACCGCAGGTCACATGCACGGCAGGCACCCGCATTCCGTATGGCCCTCCCAGCGAATGCGGGCATTTCCCGGGCGGAAGCACATGGCATCGCGCTATCATGAGATATGCGCGCACTGGAAACGCGATCCAGAGGGATTTTGGGGAGATGCCGCCAAAGCGATCGAGTTATCGGCGCACAAGCCGGGCCCCGTGCTGATGCTGCAGCGTTAGCAGCGACCGTGTGAGCTGCGTGACGAACGCGATGTTGACTATGAAAGCCTCGTCAAGGCCTATAAGAACGCCGCGACCAGAGTTCCCTGCGTCACGGTTGATGCGACAGACCCGCTCTGCATTCTCTACACCTCCGGCACCATCGTGCCAGCCCAAACGTCTGGTGCGCGCCAATGGCGGGCACATGGTGGCGCTCGCCTGGTCGATGGGCGCAAAATTTATGACATCAAGCCGGGCGAAGTGTTCTTGGCGGCATCGGAAGTCGGCTGGGTGGTCGGCCATTCCTGCATCGCCCATGCGCCGCTGGTTATCGGTGCGATTACGATTGCCTATGAGGGCATAGCCGGTTGGCACACCTGATCCCGGCGCATTCTGGCGGGTGATCTCCGAATATGGCGTCGCCGCCTACTTCGCTGCGCCGGCTGCTTTCCGGGCTATCCGCAAGGATGATCCGGACCGCAGGTTTATCCGGAAATACGGCCTGTCAAAACTCCGCTGCCTCTATCTTGCCGGCGAGAGGGCTGATCCGCCGACGAGACAATGGGCAAAGGAAAAAGCTCGGAATTCCTGTGATCGACCGTTGGCGGCAGACGGAGACCGGCTTGGCCAATGCTGGCAATCCCGTGGGTCTGGGCATGCTGCCGGTCAAGCACGGTTCGCCGACCTTCCCGATGCCGGGCTTTGATGTGCGCATCATCGATGACGCGGGCCATCCTGTGGCCAGCGGCACACGCGGCAACATTGTCGTCAAACTGCTGCTGCCGCCAAGCTGCCTGCCGACACTGCGGAATGCCGACAAACGCTTTCACGACGCCTGCCTTGCCGAATTCCCCCGCTACTTCAAAACCGCCGATGCCGGCCTGATCGACAATGACGGCTATCTCTACATCATGAGCCGCACCGACGACATCATCAACGTTGCGGGCCATCTCCTCTCAACTGGCGATGGAAGATGTAATCGCCGGTCATCCAGACGTTGCCGAATGCGCCGTCATTGGCATTGCCGACGCGCTCAAGGGGCAACTGCCACTTGGTTTCATCGTCGTGAAAGCCAATGTCACCAAATCGGATGCCGAAATCGAGAAGGAATGCGTCAAGCGCGTAAGAGATCACATTGGGCCGGTGGCGGCACTCAAGAATGTCATTACGGTGCGCCGCCTGCCCAAGACCCGCTCGGGCAAAATCCTGCGCGGCACTATGCAGAAGACCGCTGACGGCGAGGCATGGAAAATGCCGGCAACCATTGACGATCCGGCGGTCCTGGATGAGATCGGTTGGTCGCCGAAGGATCACGGGATCGGCAAGACGTAATGCAAGCCAGTTGACGCTTGCACCGTTGAAGACGAATGTCGCCTTGGGTAATCGGGCGACCGTTTCATGACATCACCACGCAGACGCATCGCAATCATCATCACCAGCATTTACGTTTTAAGTGCTGTCGCCGTCTTGGCTGCATTCCTGATCGCACCGCCCGATGGACTGGCCAATATCTGGATTGCTGTTTGGACGCTGCCGGTGGCGCTGGCAGGACTTGCGCTGCTGTACTGGCCATTTGGAATTGAATTTCCCTTCGTGCCTTCTTCTGGCCCGCTAACCGGCTATTACGCCAGCCACACGGTCTACTTCACACTCGCTGTGCTGCTGATCGCGGCTCTGCTGTTTCGTGTTATCGGTGGACGCTCCTGACAGAACGGTGTCAGGAGGGTTATGCAATTGTCGGGACGTCAAACAAAGGAGAACGTCCATGAACGCTGAAAAATTCGTACCGGCAAACGCTGCCGTCTGGTTTGAAATTCCCGTAACCGATCTTGCCAAGTCCAAAGCCTTTTATGGCGCAGTTTTGCAGAATGAACTTGAAGACCAGGAAATGGGTCCGAACGTGACGGCGATTTTCCAGCCGGCAAGCGGCGACGGTGTCTCGGGCCATCTTTACGTCGGCAAGCCGGGAACGCCGGGTAATGGCAACACCATTCATCTTGCCGCGCCCGCGCCGCTGGAGGCCTCGATTGAACGCGTGAAAGCGGCAGGCGGACAGGTTGTGTCGGACATCATCGCCATCCCCTCCGGCCGGTTTGCCTATTGCCTTGATCTGGACGGCAATTCGATCGGATTGTTCACGAGGTGACAAATGCGCCGCGCTGACCGCCTGTTTCAGATTGTTCAGCATTTGCGCGGTGGCCGTCTGGTCACCGCGAAAATGCTGTCCGAGCGGCTCGAAGTGTCCGAGCGGACGATTTACCGCGATGTTGCCGACCTGCAGGCCACCGGCGTGCCGGTCGATGGCGAGGCAGGCGTCGGCTACATCTTGCGCGAAGGCTTCGACTTGCCGCCGCTTATGTTCACGCGCGATGAAATTGTCGCACTTGTGGCAGGAGCCCGTATGGCCCGCGCCTTCGGCGGCGCGGCAATGGCCCGTGCGGCGGAAGAGGCGCTGGTCAAGATCGGCGCTGTGCTGCCTCCAGCCCTTCAAGCCCGGCTTGTTGCCGTCGAGGTGCATGCGCCCGGCCTTGCGCTGAGCGATGCCGAGCGGCAACTGGTCGATTTTTTGGAAAACGCCGTTGCCATGCGTAAGGTGGTGTCGATGGACTATGCCGACGTGGACGGGCGCTTCACCATGCGCGACGTCCGCCCGCTTGGGCTGTGGTTCTGGGGCAAGGTTTGGACCTTTGTAGCCTGGTGCGAATTGCGCGATGATTTCCGCGCCTTCCGGCTCGACCGCATCCGCCGTGCCCATGATGCTGCGCGCCTGTTCAAACCGGAACGCGGCAAGACACTGGCTGATTTCTACCGTTCAATGGAAGTGCGGGACGAATGCGCCCCATGAAAAAGCCCGGCGCGAAGGCCGGGCTTCCATAATTGGATAATTTCAATTCGATCAATTGTCGTCGTCGTCATCCGAGCGGCCTTTGAGGGCCGAGAGCTTGGCAAAAACCTTGCCGGCATCCAGCTCCTCTTCCTCGCGGTGAACATCAGCGGCTGACAGCACTTCCGTGGCAGCGGCGGGCAGCAAGGTGTCACCGGTATCAGCAACCGGGCGGCCCTTGGACGAGCGTTCGACCTCGATGTCGAGATCAATCTGCGAGCAGATGCCGAGCGAAACCGGATCCATCGGCGTCAGGTTCGATGCATTCCAGTGGGTGCGGCCGCGCACCTGCTCAATGGTGGATTTGGTCGTGCCGACAAGCCGTGAAATCTGCGCATCCTTCAATTCCGGATGATTGCGCACCAGCCACAGGATGGCGTTCGGACGATCCTGACGCTTGGACAGCGGTGTATAGCGCGCACCCTTGCGCTTGGCTTCCGGCACGCGGACTTTCGGGTCCGAAATTTTCAGACGGTGATTGATGTCGCCCTCGCCTTTGGCGATTTCTTCGCGCGACAGCTGGCCGGTTGTGATCGGATCAAGACCCTTGATGCCCTGCGCAGCGTCGCCATCGGCAATTGCTTTCACTTCCAGCGGGTGCAGACGGCAAAAGGCGGCGATCTGGTCAAAGGAAAGGCCGGTATTGTCAACCAGCCAGACGGCGGTGGCCTTGGGCATCAGCAACTGCGTAGACATGTGAAAATATCCTTTTCGTCGCCCGCCTCTCCCGTGGCGGGCGGTGGTCAGACCACCGATTAATGGGAATTGACGCGGTCTATAAACATGTTCGCGCCCTTTCGCAAGAAAGAGTGGGCACCTTGGCGTCAGACCTGTTGCAATTTACGCGGCGGCAAACAATCTGTTGTCTTCATCGCCAAACCGGAGGGACCTGTGGGGCAGCCAAAGAGAATCCTGATCCTGTTTGCCCATCCGCGCGTTCAAGGGTCAATCGTCCAGACTGCGATGCTGGAGGCCGTGTCGAACCTTGAACATGTCACTGTCCACGATCTTTACAGCGCCTATCCGGATTTCATGATCGACGCCAAACGGGAGCAGCAATTGCTGCTGGATCATGACATCATCATCTTGCAGCATCCGTTCTACTGGTATTCGACACCGGCGATCATCAAGGAATGGCAGGATCTGGTGCTGGAGAACGGCTGGGCCTACGGGGTTGATGGAACCCGGCTCAATGGCAAATACCTGATGAACGCCGTCTCGACCGGCGGGTCGCCGGACGCCTATCACCGGAATGGCCGCAACCGCTTTGAAATCGTCGACCTGCTGCGTCCTTTCGATCAAACGGCGCACTTGTGCGGCATGGCATGGCTTGAGCCGTTCGTGATCTTTTCTGGCCGCCACATGGAGCCGGGGCGCCTGTCCGGCCACGCTGAACAGTACCGGGACATTGTCGCGGGCCTGCGCGATGGGCGGATGAACCCGCTCAAGCGCTTGGCATCCGGCCACGATCTGTCCGAAAGGTTTCTTGCCGCAAACCGCCTTCAAGCGAAAGAGGCGCGCCATGCATCTTGATGTGTTCCTGATCGGCGCCTTTGTTTATCTCGCTGCAGCTGTCATTGCCGCCCCGATCGCCACGCGCCTCGGCCTTGGCTCGGTGCTCGGCTATCTGATCGCCGGCATGGCGCTCGGGCCAGCAGCGGCGGGATTGATCGGCGGCTCGCAAGGCGAAAGCGTCATGCACTTCGCCGAATTCGGCGTCATCGTCATGCTGTTTCTTGTCGGACTGGAATTGCAGCCGTCAAAACTGTGGGAATTGCGCAAACCGATCCTGGGCCTTGGCGGCTTTCAGGTGGCAAGCGTTACGGCTGTCATCGCAGGTGCGGCGCTGGCAATGGGCATTGACTGGCGCACCGCGCTTGTCGCAGGTCTTATTCTTTCCCTGTCTTCAACAGCCATCGTGCTGCAGAGCCTGCAAGAGCGCGGGCTGATGAAGACGACCGCCGGCAAGAACGTCTTCTCGGTGCTGCTGTTTCAGGATATTTCTGTCATCCCGATGCTGGCGCTGCTGCCGCTTGTTGCGGTGGCGCAGGCAAACGACGAAAGCCATGGCGCATCGCTGATCGGGGCATTGCCTGCCTGGGCGCAGGCGCTCGCCGTGCTTGGCGCAGTTGCGACCATCATCCTTGCCGGACGCTATCTGATGCGCCCGCTGTTCCGCCTGGTGGCCTCAACCCACATCCGCGAAATCTTCGTCGCCTTCGCCTTGCTCATCGTTGTCGGCATCACGCTGTTGATGCAGCAGGTTGGCCTGTCGGCAGCGCTTGGCACATTCCTCGCCGGTGTGGTGCTGGCCGAAAGCGAATACCGGCACGAGTTGGAAATGGATCTGGACCCGTTCAAGGGCCTGTTGCTTGCCGTGTTCTTCATCTCGGTTGGCGCCGGCATTGATTTTGATCTGATCGCGCAGATGCCGCTGACGCTGGCAGCGCTTGTGGCCGGCTTCATCCTCATCAAACTTGGCGTGCAATTCTTGCTTGCAAAGGCCTATGGCATGGCCAGCGAAGACGCTTCCCGTTTCACCTTCAGCCTCGCCCAGGGCGGCGAATTCGCATTCGTGCTGATTTCTTTTGTCGCAGGGCTTGGCCTGCTGATGGACGATGATGCTGCGCTTCTCATTGCAGTGGTTGCCGTGTCGATGGCGCTCGCGCCGCTGTTGATGCTGCTCGACGAAAAAGTGATCCAGCCGCGCTTTGCTGCCTCCGGTGAAATACGCGCGGCAGACACGATTGACGAAAACGATGCACAGGTGATCATCGCAGGTTATGGCCGTTTTGGCATGACAGTCGGCCGCCTGTTGCAGGCCAACGGCTTCAAGTCAGTTGTGCTGGATCACGACACCGAACAGATCGATGTGCTGCGCAAGTTCGGCTACAAGCTTTTCTACGGCGACGCCTCGCGCGTTGACCTTCTGGAGGCGGCCGGTGCGCGCGATGCGAAAATTCTCGTCGTTGCCGTGGATGACCGCGAAAAGGTCAACGAGATCGTTGACGTGGCCAAAAAGAACTTCCCGCATCTGCGCATTTTCGCCCGCGTGTTTGACCGCGTCCACGCCTACGAATTGATCAACAAGGACGTGCCGGACCAGTACCGCGAACTGTTCGACGCTTCGGTGCAAATGGCCGAAGACGCGCTGGTCGCGCTTGGCAAGCACCCTTACGAAGCACACCGCGCCGCACAGCTTTTCAAGATGCATGACAGAGAATTGGTGTTCCGCGCCGCCCGGCATGTAGATGACAATGAGACGCTCGTCGACATCGCCCGCAAGGGCCGCGCCGAGATTTCCAACGTTCTGGAAACCGACCGCACCGGCCGGCAAATCAGTGTTGAAACGGCATGGGACGCAACAGGGCGGGAGGATGCCTGACCTTACCTGTCCAGCACCAGCAAGCTCGACTTGGAAAACGAGATGTTGGCTACATCACCCATGGCTGGCGGCGGCGTTGATGGGTCATTGAACGTGTCAAACGCGATGGTCTCATTGCCCGCCTTGACCTTGATGCGCAGCACCGAGCCGAGAAAATCGACATCGATAATTGTGCCGCTCAGCGTGACGTCGCCCCGGTCATGCCGCAATGATACCGCCTCGGGGCGCAATGCCAGCGTCAGCACCGACCCATTGGCCGCCCCATTCGGCAGATCAAGCCCGGTCACTTTGTTGCCGCCCAATTCGACTATGCCTTTGGCCGCATCACTCACCTTGGCCTCCAGCATCGACAATGTGCCGACAAACTGTGCCACAAACTTTGTGCGCGGCCGGTTGTAGATTTCAAATGGCGTGCCGACCTGGTCGGCGATCCCCTGATGCATCACCACAACCCGGTCAGACATCGACAGCGCTTCTTCCTGATCATGCGTCACAAAAATGGTTGTGATCCCGAGCTTTTTCTGGATCAGGCGCATCTCCTCGCGCAAGGAGACCCGGATCTTGGCATCCAGCGCCGACAGCGGCTCATCCAGCAACAGAACGCGTGGCTGCACCGCCAGCGCCCGGGCCAGCGCCACGCGCTGTTGCTGGCCGCCAGAGAGTTGGAAAGGATAGCGTTCGCCCAAATCGGTCAGCCCGATCAGCTTGAGCATCTCCAAAACCCGCGCATCCATATCGGCCTTGTTGCCTCCCGCAACCTTGAGGCCGAAGCCGACATTCTGCGCCACTGTCAGGTTGGGAAACAGCGCATAGGCCTGAAACATCATGCCGATCTTGCGCTGATTGGGCTTGAGCGGCACCATATCCTTGCCGTCCAGATGGATAGATCCGGATGTTGGCGTTTCAAACCCTGCAACCATGCGCAGGACGGTCGTCTTGCCGCAGCCCGACGGTCCAAGCAGCGAAATGAATTCGCCCTTGTCTATGTCCAAAGAGAAGTCCTTGACCACATTGTTGGTCCCGAAGGTTTTGACCAGATGTTCGAGCTGAAGATACGCCATCAGGCTCTTGCCTTCTCATGTTTGGAAAAGCGCGTCACCAGCTGGATCAGGCCCATGCAGGCCCAGGTGATGCCAAATGAAATGACCGCCAGCGCCGCCGGCTCATAGGCGCGGTTCGCGCCAAGCACTTGCAGATAGGGTCCGAAAGCCGGACGGTCGAGAAGCGCGGCCATGGTGAATTCGCCGATGACAATGGCAAATGTCAGAAATGCACCTGACAGTACAGCCACCAGCACATTGGGCAATATGATGCGTCCCAGAATCGTTCCCCACCCGGCCCCGAGCGATTGCGCCGCTTCTGTCAGCGTGCCCACATCAATCGTCCGAAGGCCTGTATCGACCGAGCGGTACATATAAGGCAACGCCAATGTCGCATAGCCGAACATCAACAGAATGTTGGTGCCGGCCGCCGTGCCCGTCAGCGGCAGCCAGCTTGAAGTATTGTAAAGCCGGATGTAGCCAAAGACGATGACAATGGCCGGAATGACCAGCGGCAGCAGCGTGATGAACTCGATCCATGGCCGCGCCCAAGGCATTTTCAGCCGCACCCAATAAGCAGTCGGCACGATAAGCAGCACGCCGAAAACAATTGTCGCCAGCGCCATCAGCACCGAATAGCTGAACGTCTCCTGAAAGCGGGGATCTGCGAACACTCTGACATACGCATCAAAGGAATATTCGCCGCGCCGCATGCGCATCGAAAATTCGGTCATCCCTATGAGCGGCAACGTGAAGAACACCGCGCCGAACAGGAATGCGCCCCAGGCCCACACGCGCATCGTCATTTGAGCCACCGCTCGGAGCGGGTCCGCAAGACAATGTAGATCGTGTTGGCAATGCCGGTGATGACAATCATGCCAAAGGCCAGCGCATAGCCCAGATGCGGATCGCCCAGCACATCGCCGCGGATCTGCGCAAACAATTTGATCGGCACGATATTGAGCTGCGGTCCAGTGAGCGCAAACGCCGTCGCCACCGCGCCGAATGCATTGGCAAACAGCAGCGCGAATGTGCCCAGCAGCGATGGAAACAGGATCGGCAGCGCCACCATGCGCCAATATTGCGATGGCGTTGCGCCCAGCACAGTCGCCGCCTCGCGCCATTCCTTTTTCAAACCGTCCAATGCTGGCGTGATAATCAGAACCATCAGCGGGATTTGGAAAAAGAGATAAGTCAGCGTCAGCCCCCAAAAGGAAAGCAGGTTGAAGCCGAGGATGCGAAGGTCAATCCCGATTGAATTGCGCAGCCACAGTGTGATCAATCCAACCGGTCCCAGCGTTGCCAAAAAGGCAAACGCGAGTGGCACACCGGCAAAATTGGAGGCAACACCTGAAAAAGTAAGTAGCGGGCTTCGCAGCCATTTCGGCAAACCGCCAAGCACGACTGCCGCTGCCATGCCAAAGCCGATCAGACAGCCGAGCAGCGCCGTCACAAGCGAGAGCTTGATCGACACCCAATAGGCACTGCGGATGGAATCGGTGTTGAGCCCGCGGATATTGTCCAGCGTGAACGACCCGTCCACCGTCTGAAACGCCCCGAGCACAATCTTGAATGTCGGCAGGATCAGGAACAGGATCGCAAACAGCGCAAATGGCACAAGGCCGATCCAGTTCATCGGGATGCGGCCGCGAGACCGCGCTGCAACCGGCGTCTGGGCTTGCCCCGCGCTGCTCATCTGGAAAGTCCCCATTCCGACTGACTGCAAGATTAGTTCCGCCCCGGCGCGGCGCCGGGGCGGCGCAATCAGATCACTTACTTCACATCTGCAGCCACAGTGGCGTCCCAGCCCTTGGTGACAGCTTCCTTGTTGGCAGCCTGCTCGTCGAGGGTCGGGAAGACAGCCTTGTCATAGGCTTCTGCCGGCGGCAGCTTGGCAAGCAGATCCGCCGGAATCTTGCCGGCCTTTGCCATCGCGGCGAAACGGGCCGGGTGGCAATAGCCTGCGAGCCATCCAAGCTGGCCTTCGTCCGAATAGAGGTATTCCATCCAGAGCTTTGCTGCGTTCGGGTGCGGCGCGTAGGCAGAAATCGCCTGCACATAGACACCGGCCAGAACGCCGGACTTCGGAACCACTACTTCGACCGGCGGGTTGCCAGCCAGCGTATCGCGGCCTGCAAGCGCATTATAATCCCACATGGCGATGATCGGGGTTGCACCCTGCGCCAGCGTGCCGGATTTGCCGATGACCGGGACGAAGTTTCCGGCCTTGTTCATTTCCGCAAAGTAAGCGAGACCCTTCTCGCCGGACTCTTTGCCAGCTGCGCCGCCTGCGGCCATGCCCGCTGCCAGAACGGCCAGGATCGCCTGGTTGGAAGCGCGCGGATCACCAGCCAAAGCCACTTGGCCTTTATATTCCGGCTTGAGAAGATCGGCCCAGTCGCCCGGGATGTTCTTGACCAGATCCTTGTTCACCATGAACGACATGACGCCGTAATAATCGCCATACCAGTGGCCGTCGGCGTCTTTCACATTGTCCGGAATTTCCGCCCATGTAGCGACTTTGTACGGCTGGATTAGCCCATCGGTCTTGGCCTGCGGGCCAAACGACAGGCCGACATCGATCACGTCCGGCGCCTGCGGGCCCTTGTTGTCCTTGTTGGCTTTGATCGCTTCGATTTCATCAGCCGAACCCGCATCGGGGTTCAGCTCATTGACAGTGATCTTCGGGTACTTTTTCTTGAAGCCATCGATGACGCCGCCATAGCCGCACCAGTCATGTGGCAATGCGATCGTCGTCAGCTGGCCTTCAGCTTCGGCAGCTGCGACCAGCTCGTCCATCGACTGGGCGAAAGACGGCGCGCTGGCAGACGCCAGGACTGCTGCCGATGCGACCAGTGATGCAATGAATTTCTTTGTGACTGACATGGGTTTCTCCTCTGTTATCCGCCTTACGAAGGTGACGGTCTGTGGCCTATTCTTGTTTTCTGACAGTCCTATGACAGCTGCCTTGGTTCGACCGGCGGACAGCAAACTCCCAATTCTTGACTCACGCAATGCGCCGAATGCGAAATTATGTCGCTTTCAGCAAAGCATCATCGTGAAAATCGACCAGAAGGTCAAAAATATTCCTTAGCCGACATCCAGTACGATCTTGCCGATATGTTTGCCCTCTTCCATCCGCTCGTGCGCACGCCAGGCTTCCTTGAGCGGGAATATCCGGTCCAGCACCGGCGCCACGATGCGCTCCTCCAGGAGCGGCCAGACTTTGGACTCCAGTTCATGCGCAAGATGCGCCTTGAATTCGATCGAGCGGGCGCGAAGCGTCGAGCCAGTGTGGGTCAGCCGCTTCATCATCAGTTTGGCAAAGTCCGCTTGCACCTTTGATCCGCCCAGAAAGGCGATCTGGACGATCCGCCCGTCGATAGCGGCGCAGTCATAGTTGCGGGTAATGTAATCGCCGCCCACCATGTCGAGGATGACATTTGCGCCCTTGCCGCCCGTCACTTCTTTAACGACAGCAACGAAGTCCTCTTTCTTGTAGTTGATCGCCCGGTCAGCGCCCAGTTTCAGACAGGCCTCGCACTTCTCATCAGAACCCGCCGTTACGATAACATAGGCGCCGAAATGCGCCGCCAGCTGGATGGCCGTCGTGCCGATGCCGGACGTGCCGCCATGCACCAAAAGTGTTTCGCCCGGTTTCAGCCCGCCGCGCTCGAACACATTGTGCCAGACAGTGAAAAAAGTCTCCGGGACAGCCGCCGCCTCGGTCATCGTCAGGCTGGCCGGGACTGGCAGGGCATTGGTCTCATCCACCAGGCAATATTCCGCATAGCCGCCGCCCGGCGTCAGCGCGCAAACCTTGTCGCCAACTTCAAACCGGCGGCAATCCGGCCCGCGCGCGGCAACCGTTCCGGACACTTCCAGTCCCGGCAAGGGACTGGCGCCAGCCGGCGGCGGATAAGCCCCCTGCCTTTGCAGCACATCCGGCCGGTTGACACCCGCCGCGATCACCTTGATCAGGATTTGCGAACCCGAGGGTTTTGGCACCTCCCAGCTTGACGGCCTCAGCTCTTTCGGTCCGCCGGCTTGTGCGATGGCAATGGCGGTCATGGTCTGAGGCAACGGCATACGCTTTCCCTTCTCTTTGACTCTTTGCCGCGCAAGCCCGTTGCGCGCTCTGCAATTCATTGTAGGCTCGATTCGCCGCTCAAAGGAGATTGCAAATGGCGCTTTTTGACGACGAACGCCCAAAGCCCAAATTCATTCACGAGATTGGCCAGGATTTGTACTTGCTGTCTGTTGCCGAGCTGGATGAGCGCATCGCTGTTTTGCGCGCGGAAATTGGCCGCCTGGAAGCCGACCGCGCCACAAAAAACCAATCCAAATCAGCGGCTGAAGCGCTGTTTCGTTGATAGAATAATGGGGGATACTATGAAAAGACTGACACTGGCCCTGATTGCGGCGGCCGCACTGGTTTCGTTTGGGCATGCGGGCGAGCTGACTGACGCCGCCTCCACGGCCGAAAGCCTGATGGAACGCGGCGATTATGCCAAGGCGCTGTCCGCCTTGAACGGCGCGCGCGATGCCGTTTGGAATGCTTCGCCGCTTGTCATCAACAAGGCCATACTTGTGGCTTCCGATCCGCAAGGCTTTGGCATCTACGACATCCGCGAAGACAACCGCTACAAGTCGGGCGAAGAGATTGTGCTGTATACCGAGCCATCCGGTTTCGCATACGGCAAGGAGGGCGAGATCTACCTGATCAGCATGGCGCTTGATTTTGAAATCAAGTCGAGCTCCGGCGAAACACTCGCGTCGCAGGAAAACTTCGCCCAGTGGCAATTGCGCAGCCGTGTGCCCAACAAGGAGTTCATGGGCAAGATCACCTATAAGTTTTCTGGCGTCGAGCCGGGCGATTATGTGGTTGAAACGCGCATCCGCGACCTGAATTCGGACGAGACTACCTCGTTTTCGACCAAATTCACCATCGTTGAATGAACGCACACGCCTGCGTCCGGTGACACGCCCGGCCTCGTCATGACACACTTGGCATTCATGAACAGGCCGATTCGCCGGCGATTTGGGGTCACATGCACCGTTCCATCCTGACTGTTTTGCCGCTGTTGACCGGCACACTGTTTATGCTCGTTGCCAATGGCATGCAGGGCATGATCATGCCCTTGCGCGGCCAGTGGGAAGGATTTTCCGTGACCGAGCTCGGCTGGCTTGGCACAGGCTGGGCGGCAGGCTTTGTCATCGGGTGCCTGACAGTGCCGAAAATCATCGCCAAGGTTGGCCATGTGCGGGCCTTTGCCGTGTTCGCCGCGATAAATGCCATCATCGCGCTGTTGTCCGGTCTTATCGTGGATCCGCTGCCCTGGTTGGCGATGCGCTGTGCCACCGGCTATGTGATGGCCGGTTCCTTCATGGTGCTCGAAAGCTGGCTCAACGACAAATCCACCAACGAAACGCGTGGCCTGATCTTTGGCCTCTACCTGATGATTACCTATGTCGGCATCACACTTGGCCAAATGTCGGTGGCTGTCGGCACATTTCTTGGCCCGACGCTTTTTACCATCACCGGCATCATTTATTGCCTGTCGCTGATCCCGATTTCGCTGTCGACCCGCTCGACCCCCGCCCCGCCTGCCGAGGTCAAGCTTGATCTGTGGGCCATATGGCGCAACTCGCCGGTGGCAGCGGTTGCCTGTTTTCTGATCGGCATTGCCAACGGTTGCTTTGGCACACTCGGCGCCGTCTATGGCAGCCAGAACGGCATGAGCCCCGGCGTTGTGGCCGCCATGATGAGCGCGGCTGTGCTTGCCGGCGCGCTGGTGCAAATGCCGGTCGGCCGGTTTTCGGACTTGACCGACCGTCGCTATGTGCTTGCCGGCGCAGCATTGGGTGCTGCCATTGCGGGCCTGCTCATTCTCGTTTTCCGCCCGCAATCAAGCTTTGTTGTCTTCACGCTTGTTTCGATTTACGGCGCGCTCGCCTATGCGCTTTATTCGGTGGCAGTGGCCCATGCCAATGACCACGCCTCGGCCGGCGATTTCGTCAAACTCTCCGGCGGTCTGCTGCTGCTTTACGGTGTTGGCACGATCATCGGACCGATGATCGGCTCGAAAGCTATGGACCTGTTCGGCCCTGCAGGTCTCTTTGCTGTCACCGCTTTGGCGCAAGGGTTGATTGCGGCTTACGCCATCATCCGGTCCTTCAAGCGGGCGCCGGTGCCGATCGGTCTGCGCGCGCTGTTCCGCTCGACACCTTCCGAACGCGCGTTGACGCCGGAATCTGTCCGCCTTGATCCGCGCTCCGGCGATGGCGATGACATGAAGCCCGTAAGTTAAGAGTGAACCAATCGCCGATCGGTTGCGTAAGCGATTTACTTCATTCCAATCTCAACTCGAAGGCAAGCGCGATGTACACCGGTGACCCCTTTGCAGCCATCTCTGACCCGAACCGCAGAATCCTGTTGGAAGCGCTGCGGCGCGGGCCGGCAACGGTCAATGCGGTGGCGCTGGCGCTGCCGGATATCTCCCGTCCGGCTGTGTCACAGCATTTGCGCGCGCTCCTTGAAGCCGGCCTTGTCACTGTCCGCGCCGAAGGCACCAAGCGCATATATTCCATCCAGCCGACGGGTTTTGACGGGCTCAATCTTTGGCTGGATCAATTCTGGACAAGCTGAAAGGGGCCGGACACGGTTCTTTGGCCGCAAAAGTTTCAACAGCGGGTACGCGGTGGACCGCATTGCGCCGATCCACCGGTAAAATTGTGCCGACTTGGATAAATTCGCGCCCTAGTGGCGCGTCGCACCCGATTTGAGCCGCTCGATTTCTTCCTTTATATGCAGTTTTCGCCGCTTCAGGCCGGACAATACGATGTCATCGGTCGACGGATGCGCCATGGCTTCCGCGATTTCATGCTCAAGGGCTCCATGCTTTTTCACGAGCTGCTCAAGATGCGATTCAATCGTCATGTATATTTCTCCTTATGGTAGAAATCCCATTTCTTGCCGCTTATCCAAAGGCGGCAAATCAAATGTGCCACCATGGGCAAATCCTGTCCATTTTTCTGTGGTAGCATTTTCTTTTGGCGCATTTTGTGATAAGGGCTGCGCCGCCGGTTAAGATTGAATTAACGGGTGCCCCGCAACTGTCTCCGCAGTGTGGCTCCGGACCAAGATTGTGCCGGGGTATCAATGCGCCCGCAGCATGGAATGACGATGTCCGAACAGGATCAGGCCGATACAAGACTTGCACTGGCAAGACTGCGCCAAGACCATACCGATTTTGATGCTGCCATAGAGGCCATGCTGAAAACAGGCTGCGACCCGTTGCAAATCCAGCGCATGAAAAAGAAGAAGCTGACCATCAAAGACCAGCTGACGCGCCTGGAAGACCAGGTCATTCCAGATATTATTGCCTGACAGCTTCGGGGACCGTCGCCTTGCAGGTCAAACCTGTTTCGTCTATTGCGCCCCTTCGATCAGGGGAGCGCCAATGAGCGGCACCAATCATGACGTGGCCATCATCATGGGCAGCCAATCGGACTGGCCCACCATGCGCCATGCCGCCGAAACGCTTGATGCGCTCGGCATCACCCATCAGGATCTCATCGTGTCGGCGCACAGAACGCCCGACCGTCTGGTCGAATTTGCCAAAACCGCCCGCGCCGCAGGATTCAAGGTGGTCATCGCCGGCGCTGGCGGCGCGGCCCATCTGCCGGGCATGACGGCGTCCATGACTTCGTTGCCGGTTTTCGGCGTGCCGGTTGAAAGCAAGGCGCTGTCCGGGCAGGATTCGCTGCTGTCCATTGTCCAGATGCCGGCCGGCATCCCTGTCGGCACGCTTGCAATTGGCAAGGCCGGCGCAATCAACGCTGCCTTGCTGGCAGCCGCCGTGCTGGCGCTCATGGATGACGCTTTGGCTACTCGCCTTGATGCCTGGCGGTCCGCACAAAGCGAAAAAGTCGCTCTTCACCCGTCGGACCAGGCATGAGCGCGCTGCAACCGGGCTCGACAGTCGGCATCCTCGGCGGTGGCCAGCTCGCGCGTATGCTGGCGTTGGCGGCGGCGCGGCTCGGCTACCGTGTCCACGTTTATGATCCCGATTCCAATGCCCCGGCAGCACAAGTTGCCAACCGGCACTTCATATCAGGCTATGACAATCATCATGCATTGCGCGAGTTTGCCGCAGGTTGCGATGTTGTCACCTATGAATTCGAGAACGTGCCCGTTGAAGCGGCCCGCTTGATTGAAACAAGTGCGCCGGTGCGGCCTGGCCCAAGAGCCTTGGAGGCGGCACAGGACCGACTGGTAGAGAAGACTTTCCTGAACAAGGCTGGCATCGAAACCGCGCCGTTCAGCGCCGTCAGCAATGACGAAGACCTCAAAGCCGCCCTGGCCGCTTTCGACGGCAATGGCGTCCTCAAGACCAGACGAATGGGCTATGACGGCAAAGGCCAGCACCTGTTCCGCAATGCCGGACATGGCGAATGCGACGGGATCTTTCAGGCGATGGGCGCTGTTCCGCTCATTCTGGAAGGCTATGTGCCTTTCGTCCGGGAAATTTCGGTCATTGCAGTGAGAGGCATTGACGGCAAGTTCGCCGCCTTTGATCCGGCGGAAAACGTCCATCGCAGCGGCATTTTGCATACCTCGGCCGTCCCGGCATCGGTTTCGAGCCAAACTGCAGAGGCTGCAAAATCGGCAGCCCGGTCCATTATGAATGAGCTGGATTACGTCGGCATCATCGGCATCGAATTTTTTGTGCTGGAAGACGGCTCGCTGCTGGCCAATGAAATGGCTCCGCGCGTTCACAATTCCGGCCATTGGACCGAGGCTGCCTGTATCGTCTCGCAATTTGAACAACATGTGCGCGCCATCACGGGTCTGCCCCTTGGCGATCCGGCGCGCCACCATGATTGCGTGATGGAAAATCTGATCGGCGATGATATTGGCCGGATTGAATCGCTTTGCGCGCAATCTGCTGTTGTCGTCCACCATTATGGCAAAGTCGAAGCGCGGCCCGGCCGCAAAATGGGACATTTCACCCGGCTTGGCGCAGCCAAGTCCTGAAAATTCGCGATTCAAGCGGGCCCGTAGTTGACAGAAGCGTTTGTCCTCGTTTATTGCACGCCAACATTTGTCACGCGCCAAACCGGCGCGTTTTTCGTTGCCCGCAGGGGCGGGATCAGAACGGTTAGCATCATGAAGATCAAGAATTCGCTCAAAGCTTTGAAAGCCCGCCACCGCGACAACCAGCTGGTGCGCCGCAAGGGCCGCGTCTATATCATCAACAAGACGGCCCCGCGCTTCAAGGCCCGTCAGGGCTGATTTGGCGGCCGCCTCCGTGCGGCCCTTCACGCTGAATTGCGATTGACCTGAAGCGCTGAACGACACATGTATCGTTCATGCGCTTTTTGCCGTTCTTATCCGCACTTGTGTTCACAACCGTTCTCAGCGGGTTGCCCGCGTTCGCCCAGGCGCAATCCGGCGCGCAGCCTGGCGCGCAAGTCAGCACCAAGCCCCAAACGCTCGATGACATGTTCATCGAACTGCGCCGCGCCAAAAGCGAAGCTGCCGCCGGCGGCGTCGCCGAGCGCATCAAGGAGCGCTGGGACAATTCAGGCAGCGCCACCGTCGATCTTCTGATGCAATGGGCCGGTGAAGCCATGGACCGCAAGGACTGGGCCGCTGCGCAGGATTTTCTCGATCAGGTGGTTGTCCTCAAGCCGGATTTTGCCGAAGGTTGGAACCGGCGGGCGACGATGCACTATCTTGCCGGAAATTTCCCCAAATCCATGGCCGACATAGAACGCACGTTGGCGCTGGAGCCGCGCCATTTCGGCGCCCTGTCCGGCATGGCGATCATCTTTCTGGAGATCGGCAAGAAGGAACCGGCGCTCGCCGCATACAAACGTGTGCTGGAAATCTACCCGCAAATGCGCGAGGCGCAGAAGCAGGTCGGCGACCTGGAAGACGAGTTGACCGGGAGCCGCATCTGAACATCGCATTGGCAATCCTGGCATTTCTCATGGCAGTGCTGTTTGCGCTGGCCGGTTTGACGCGCCTGCAAACCGCCCGGATCGAGCGCCTGCATCCGCCGATTGGCAAGTTTGCCGAGGTCAACGGCACGCGCATGCATTATGTGTTGGAAAAAGCAGGAGCAAATGCCGATTTGCCGCCGCTGGTGTTCATCCATGGCGCATCCGGCAATCTCAAGGACCCGATGCTTCCGTTCTTACCCAAGCTGGCGGGCCGCGCCGCCCTGCTGTTCTTTGACCGCCCCGGCCACGGCTGGTCATCCCTCGGCCCGCAAAGTGGCGATTCCATTGATACGCAAGCCGAGATCATCGCAGCGCTGATGAAACAAACGGGCGTCTCGCCTGCTGTCATCGTCGCCCATTCCTTCGGCGGGTCGGTGGCTGCCAGCCTTGCGGTGCACCATCCGGATGTGGTTCGGGGGCTGGTATTCCTGTCGCCTGCCACCCACCCCTGGCCGGGCTGCGATGTGGCAGCCTATTATGATCTGACCAACACACCGCTGATCGGGCCGCTCTTTTCAGAGACATTGGCCACCCCGGCCGGAATACTTCGGATGCCTAATGGTTCGCGAGGCGTTTTCGAACCCAATCGGATGCCCGAAGATTACGTCGAAGACGCCTCGATCACTCTTGTGCTGCGCCCGAAATCCTTCCGTGCCAACGCCCGCCAGGTGGGTTCGCTCTGCGCTCACAATGCCAGCCTGCAGCCACACTACAAGGAAATCGCCGTGCCGACCGTCATCATCACCGGTAATCAGGATTCCGTGGTGGCGGAGGAAATCCATTCCAAAGGGCTGGAAGCCGATATCAAGGGCTCGGAACTTGTCTGGATCGACGGCATGGGCCACAAGCCGGACTATGCAGCCACGGATCTTGCCATCGCGGCCATCGAAAAAGTCGCTGGAAATGCGCGTGACTTGCAGGCAATGGGCCGGAAGATCGAAGCCCGCCTCAAGGGCGGGCTTTGAAAGTCAGTCGATGTTGATATCCTTACGCCCCGCGCTGACCGTCTGATCCGACATAGGCAATGCGCAGCATGTTGGTTGATCCGGGCGTGCCAAAAGGGATGCCGGCGGTCACAATCAGCCGGTCGCCCGGTTTGGAAAAGCCCTCGGAGAAGGCGATCCGGCACGCGCCGTCAACCATGTCGTCAAGATCGGTCGCGTCGGGCGTGACCACGCAATGCAGACCCCAGACCAGCGCCAGCCGCCGCGCTGTCTGCACATTTGGCGACAGCGCAATCAGCGGAATCTGCGGCCGCTCGCGCGCTGCCCGCAATCCAGTGGTGCCCGATCCGGTATAGGTGACGATAGCCGACAGTTTCAGCGTTTCAGCGATCTGCCGGGCTGCAGCGGAAATTGCGTCTGCAGCTGTAGAGTCTGGCTCGGCGCGCTGGGCATGGATGATATTGTCATAATAGGGATCGCGCTCGACCTTCTGAGCAACGCGCACCATGGTCGCAACCGATTCGACCGGGTATTGGCCGGAAGCCGATTCGGCCGACAGCATGATCGCATCAGCGCCTTCAAACACGGCCGTTGCCACATCCGACACTTCGGCGCGTGTCGGCACTGGCGCGGTGATCATCGATTCCAGCATCTGTGTGGCAACCACAACCGGTTTGCCGGCCTTGCGGGCGGCGCGGGTGATCTGCTTCTGGATGCCAGGCACGGATTCCAGCGGCATCTCAACGCCGAGATCGCCGCGCGCCACCATCAACGCATCTGACAGTTCAATGATTTCCGCCAGACGGGTCACAGCCTGCGGCTTTTCTATCTTTGACATGATGCCGACACGGCCGCGCGCGATCTTGCGCACTTCGGCCAGATCTTCCGGACGCTGCACGAATGAAAGCGCTACCCAGTCAACCTCTGCGGCAAGCGCTGCATCAAGATCTGACCGGTCCTTTTCAGTAAGCGCGCCAACCGGCAATGTCGTATCCGGCAGGCTGACGCCCTTTTTGTCGGAAATCGACGTGCCCGCCACCACACGGCAGCGGATCGACTTGCCGTCACAGACTTCCGCCAAAAGTTCGAGTTTGCCGTCGTCAATCAGCAGACGATGCCCCGGCTCGACCGATTCCAGGATTTCCGGATGCGGCAGATGTACCCGGCGATTGTCGCCAGGCTCGGGATTGCTGTCGAGGATGAATGTGTCGCCCGGGACCAGCGCCACCTTCGTTTCGGCAAATTTGCCAACGCGCAGCTTGGGTCCCTGCAAATCAGCCAGAATGCCGATCGGGCGGCCAATGTCGGCTTCCACTTTGCGGATGCGCTTGACCAGATCACGCAGCATGTCATGGCTGGAATGGCTCATATTGATGCGGAAAACGTCCGCCCCAGCCTCAAACAACCGGCGAATCATGCCTTCATCCGAGGAGGCGGGCCCTAGTGTGGCAAGTATCTTGACTTTACGAGTGCGTCTCATGGGTTGGGGGTTCCCGGCGCGGGAGGGGCGCCTGTTGCCGGATCGTCAGTCAGCTGGACCATCCAGCTCGACTGCTCCCCGGTGTCATATTCCTGAAAGCCGGCACGCTGGAATCCGCGCGCGAAACAATCATTGATGCCGGCGACTTTGAATTCCTTCTCTGCCACGCACATGTTGACCGGGCCTTCCCAGCGCCCGCCGCGTTCGGCGTCTTCGGCGTAGAGATAATAATAGCGTGACGACAGCGGACCTTCGATCAGCGTTTTGCAGGAAGACGGGTCCACATGCCACCAGCCTTCTGTGGTCCAGCCCGTCTTGACCCGGTAGCCAATGGCAACCCCGACCAGTGTTTGCGTCGCATTGCAGACACGAAAATCAGCAGCTGCGGGGGCCGCGCCGGCGGCCAGCCACAGTCCAGCGCCACAAAGGGCAGAGATGAGCGATCGGGACCGAAGCCCCAGGCCGCGCCTTGCCATGCATTGCCCTTCCGCACCCAATTGCGTCATCATTTCAGGCTCCTTTTGTTGGAAGACGCCAGCGATGTCAACGCATGATCCAATCGATTTGATTGCTTTCATTCGCTCTGAATTGCCCCGAATTGCCGCCCGACAGTTGCGCATCAGAGAAGCTCGTGAGAGTGCAGTCAAGACGGGTTTGGACTTTGCGGCACAATGACAACAGACTTTCAACCGGTTGAGATGATCCAAGGCGATATTTGCAGCGGCATGCTGCTGATTGCCGATCATGCCATGCGCAATCTGCCGCCCGAATATGGCCGCCTCGGTCTGCCCGAACACGAATTTGACCGCCATATCGCCTATGACATCGGCGTCGAAGGCGTCACGCGAAATCTGGCGGCATTGTGCGGCGCACCTGCGATCATGGCGCGCTATTCACGCCTGCTGATCGATCCCAACCGCAGCGAAGATGACCCGACTTTGGTGCGCCAGATTTATGACGGCGCAGTCATTTCCGGCAATTATCCGCTCTATAGGCCAGAACTGGACCGGCGCATTGAACTGTATTACCGGCCATTCCGGGCGGCGGTTGAGGCGGCGGCCAAGGCCATCGAACACGCCGCTGCATCTGCCTGCATCATCATCTCCATCCACTCCTTCACCCCCAGCATGGGCGGGCGGGCAAGGCCATGGCACATCGGCCTGTTGTGGGACCGCGACGACCGTGTGTTTTCCAGACTGTGCGAAAGCCTGAAACGCGATCCCCAGCTCATCGTTGGCGATAACGAGCCCTATGATGGCGCGCTCAAGGGCGACACCTTGCACGAACATGCCACCAAGGCTGGCCGCGCCCATGTGCTGATCGAAATCCGGCAGGACCTGATCGCCTCCGGGCAAGGCCAGATCGAGTGGGCGCGCCGCCTTGCCCCGCTGCTGGCCGCAATAAATGACGATCCGGCAATGCATGAACATCGCCACTTCGGCTCACGGACGGATTGACGGCAAAGCCTCAGTCGGGCAACGAAGCGCCACAAACGCCGGCGCGATTCCGCGCCCAATTCTTGAGGACATCATGGCTGAAGACATCATCGAAAGCACCCAGACCGTCGCTGCCGGCCAGTTGCGCGCCTTCATTGAACGCATCGAGCGTCTGGAAGAAGACAAGCAGGCCATATCAGACGACATCAAGGATGTGTTCGCCGAAATGAAAGGCACCGGCTTTGACGTCAAGGCTGTGCGCCAGATCGTCAGGCTGCGCAAAAAGGACCAGGCCGAGCGCCAGGAAGAAGAAGCGATCCTCGATTTGTACATGAACGCGCTGGGAATGGTGTGAGTTCGCAATTGCCGCTGGCAAGCATCGCCCATTGAGCCTATATCAAGCGCGGACGTTCTGCGCTTCTCGGCAGGAATAACATATTCCCCGGGGCCATACTGATCCTTAGGGAGCTGTCCCTGTTTTGGCCCGTGGGCTGGAGCACACGGCGCCCACCTACTTTGTAGGCACCCGGGATCAACCTTTCCACCGGTTGTGTGGTTCGTCCGCCTTTCTCTCCAATCTCCGGCCCTCCCGCGTGTCCGATCCCAAATCCCTCAAAAAACTGTTGCGCAACCAAGCTCTCGCCCGCCGCGATGCTTTGCCGCTGGATTGGCGTGTCGAGATGAGCCTGAAAATTGCCGATGATGGTGCGCGTGACGTGCACATGGTTCCGGGCGAAGTGGTGTCCGCATTCTTGCCAATGCGTTCGGAAGTGGATGTGCGTCCCTTGATGGCTGCAATGGCCGAAAAGGGCGCGCGCATCTGTGTTCCCGCCATCTTGGACAAGACGACGATTGAATTCCGCGAACTGGTGCGCGGTGCACCTCTCATCGACATGGGCTTCGGCACGGTCGGTCCTGGTCCGGATGCCACAGTTCTTGACCCTGCGCTGATGCTCGTTCCGCTCGCTGCATTTGACCGGCACGGCAACCGCATCGGCTATGGCGCGGGCTATTATGACCGGGCAATTGCCCGCCTCATGGCAAAAGGCATGACGCCGCGCCTCGTCGGCATTGCCTATGATTGCCAAGAGGTGGACGCCGTCCCCGCCGAGCCACATGACGTGCCGCTCGATGCCATCCTCACCGAAAGCGGGTTGCGCCGCTTCAATGCTTGCGGATAAAGACAAATTCATGCGTTTTCTTTTTTTGGGTGACATGGTTGGCCGCTCTGGCCGCACGGCGGTCTGGAACCGGCTTCCGGGCCTGATTTCCGATCTCGAGCTCGATTTTGTCGTCGTCAACGGCGAGAATGCCGCTGGCGGATTTGGCATTACAGAAGAGATTTATCTGGAAACCATCAATGCCGGGGCGGACGTTGTCACCACCGGCAATCATGTCTGGGACCAGCGCGAGGCGCTCGAATTTGCCACGCGCCAGGAGCGGTTCATCCGCCCCGCCAATTATCCCGCCGGCACGGCAGGACGAGGCTCCGGCCTTTACATGGCCAGAAATGGCGCGCGTGTCCTGGTCGCCAACATCATGGGCCGCGTCTTCATGCATCCGGAGTTGGATGATCCGTTTGCCTGCGGCAGGACGATTCTTGAAGCATGTCCGCTCGGCGAACAGGCCGACGCCATCATCTTCGACTTTCATGCGGAAGCCACGTCCGAAAAAATGTGTTTCGGCCATTTTGTCGATGGCAAAGCCT
>JBAVTG010000210.1:0-9917 GCA_049696015.1 Rhizobiaceae bacterium
CGCAGTGAGCCAATGCCTGCGAGATCTGCAATGACCGTTTCAGCGCCGTTCTTGGCTTCCACGAGTCTGGACCCGTCCGCGAAAAGCCCATTCGCGAGCCGCTTGTCTTTGGATATCCGGGTGATTGTCTTTCCAGCACTTGCAAGCCGGTCGCTGATTGCGACACAATAGTCATCATCCTGGCCAATGATGGCAATATCGCTTCCAGCCACAAGCCGTTCCTTGACCGCGGCGTAATGATCAATGTCGCCGTGCCGGTCCAGATGATCGGGCGTTATGTTGAGCAAAATCCCTGCGCTCGGGTTCAGGGTTGGCGAAAGATCGATTTGATAGGATGAGCATTCAACCACGTAGAACTTGTTGCTCGCCGGCCGATCCAGCGTCAACACCGCCGTGCCGATGTTGCCGCCCAGTTGCGTGTCGCGTCCCGATGCTTTCAACACATGCGCAATCAGCGCTGTCGTTGTCGATTTGCCATTTGTCCCGGTGATCGCGATGAAAGGCGCATCCGGCGCTTGTTTGGCGCGTTGACGCACGAAAAGCTCGACGTCCCCGATGACCGGGACTTTGGCCGCATGCGCCAGATCCACTGTCCAGTGCGGTTTGGGATGCGTCAGCGGAACACCCGGCGAGAGCACGAACGCATCAAAAGACGTCCAGTCCGCCGCGTTCAATTCCGCCGTCGCGATCCCTTTTGATTTCGCCGTCTCGACGCTGCCTGGATTGTCATCCCACGCCGTTACGTCCGCCCCGCCGGCCCTCAAGGCTTCAGCTGTCGCAAGGCCTGAGCCGCCCAGACCAAACAGCGCGACTTTCTTGCCGGAATATGACGTGACGGGGATCATGCTCGCCTTACCGCAACTTCAGCGTCGACAAGGCGATGAGCGCCAGGATCACCGATATGATCCAGAACCGAACCACAACCTGGCTTTCGGTCCAGCCGAGCTTTTCAAAATGATGGTGGATCGGCGCCATGAGGAATACCCGCTTGCCGGTCATTTTGAACCAGCCGACCTGGATGATCACCGACATGGCTTCCATCACAAAAAGGCCGCCGACAATGCCCATCACGATCTCATGCTTGGTCGCCACAGCCACAGTGCCGATCAGCCCGCCCAATGCCAGCGAACCCGTATCGCCCATGAAAATGGCAGCAGGCGGTGCGTTGAACCACAGAAAGCCAAGCCCTGCCCCGATCACTGCGCCGAGAACGACCGCGAGTTCGCCCGTGCCAAGCACAAAGTGGATCTGCAGATAGTTGGCGAAAACCGCATTGCCGGACAAATAGGCAATAATGCCGAAAGACGCCGCAGCAATCATCACCGGCACAATCGCCAGCCCGTCCAGTCCATCCGTCAAATTCACCGCATTGCCTGCCCCGACAATCACGAAAGCGCCGAATGGAATGAAGAACCAGCCAAGATCGAGCAGAAAATTCTTCAGGAATGGAAATGTCAGCGACGTTGAAAACGGCGCGGTGCCGATGCGGCTGATCGCGTAAACCGCAAGTGCGGCAATGATGATTTCGAGCGCCAGCCTTGCCTTGCCGGAAAATCCTTTGTGCGTCTGTTTTGTCACCTTCAGATAGTCGTCATAAAACCCGATCAATCCGAATCCGATGGTTACCATAAGCACGACGATCACATAGCCGCTGCGCACATCCGCCCAGATCAGCGATGTCGCCAGAATGGATGAGAGGATCATCAATCCGCCCATCGTCGGCGTGCCCGCTTTCTTGAAATGGGTCTGCGGCCCGTCGGCGCGGATGGGCTGGCCCTTGCCCTGTTTGACGCGCAGTCTGTCAATGATCGGCTGGCCGAAAATGAACACAATCAGTGCCGCTGTGATCAGCGCTCCGCCAGTGCGGAACGTGATGTAGCGGAACACGTTGAAGATCGAGACCGAGTCCGAAATTTCTGCAAGATAGGCCAGCATGCCTGTTAATCCCCCTGCGGCCTCAGGCCGGTTCTACAGCAGCCTTGGAAGGCGGAAACTGTTTGAGCAAATGTTCGACCAGCCTGGAAAAGCCGATGCCGTTGGACGATTTGACAACCACCACATCGCCGGGGCGGATCGCCTTGGTGACGACCGGCTTCAGCTCGTCGACGCCAAGGCAGTATTCGCGCTCCATGTCTGCCGGCAGCGCTTCTGCCAGCGCCTGCATTTCCGGACCGCCCAGAAATACTTTGCCGATCTTGTTGGCCGCCAATGGCGCAGCAAGCTCTGCGTGAAGTTTGCGCGCGTGCCGACCCAGTTCCAGCATGTCGCCAAGCACGGCGATATGGCGCCCGCGCCCTTCTGTCGGGATCGATGCTGCCAGTTGCAGCGCGGCCGCCATCGACGCGGGATTTGCGTTGTAGCTTTCGTCAATCAGCGTGAATGTGCCGCCGCCGACCTTCAGTCTGTGTCTGCGCCCGCGGCCCTTTTCCGGCTCCAGGCTCGCCAGCGCCATTGCCACTCTGGCAAGGTCCGCCCCCGCCAGCCAGCATGCGCCCATAACTGCCAGCGCGTTCTGCACGATATGGCGTCCGGGCGAGCCGATCTTGGCTGCCACATCAATGCCGTTGATCCGCGCCGTGATCACCGAGCAGTCGGCCAGCGGCTTGTATTTCACCAGCTTGAATTTGGATCGAACATGCTCGCCAAACCCGTAGATGTTCTTCAGGCCCATGCTTTTGGCCTTCAGTTCCAGTATGCGGTAACGCTGGTCGTCGCGGTTCAGCACCACATAGCCGTCCTCGACCACGCCCTCGAAAATCTCTGCCTTGGCCAGCGCGATTTCATCGAGGTTCTTGAAATGACCCAGATGCGCCGCCGCGATGATTGTGATGATCGCCACATGCGGGCGCACCAGTTTGACCAGCGGCCGTATTTCACCCGGATGGTTCATGCCGATCTCGAACACGCCATAGTCCGTGTCCTGCGGCATCCGCGCCAGCGTCAGCGGCACGCCCCAATGATTGTTGAACGAGGCAGCCGAGGCATGCACCTTGCCGCATGCTGAAAGCACATGGCGCAGCGCCTCCTTGGTCGTCGTCTTGCCCGCCGAACCGGTCACTGCAATAATCTGCGCATGGCTGCGCGCCCGCGAGGCCGCACCCAGCTGTTCCAAACCTTTGAGCACGTCAGGGACGACAATCATCGGCACCGTCAACCTGCCAAGCGCGGGCAGCTTGGACTCAGCCACCACAATCAGCGACGCGCCTGAAGCCATGGCCAAGCCGGCAAAATCATGCCCGTCGAAACTGTCGCCCTTTATGGCAAAAAATGCATTGCCCTTGTCGACCGAGCGGCTGTCGATTGAAATGCCGGTCACGCCCTCGGGCATGTCCCCAACCGGCCTGCCATTCATCGCCGCGATCATGTCGCTTGTCGTCCACAGAAAGCTCATGCGCCGATCTCCTTCAGCGCATTCTGCACTACTTCATGGTCAGAAAAATGATGCGTCACACCCATGATCGTCTGCCCGACCTCATGGCCCTTGCCTGCAATGATCAGCGTGTCTCCGCTCGAAAGCATCGCGATGGCTTTGCCGATGGCTTCAGCGCGGTCGCCAATCTCGCGTGCGCCCGCTGCCGCCGCCATGATTTCGCTGCGGATTTGCGCCGGAACCTCCGAGCGCGGATTGTCGTCCGTGACTATCACCACATCCGCCAGCCGAGCGGCGATCTCGCCCATGATCGGCCGCTTGCCCTTGTCACGGTCGCCGCCGCAGCCAAAGGTCAGAATAACTTTGCCAGTCGTAAACGGACGAACCGAAGCCAGCACATTTTCAAGCGCTTCCGGCTTGTGCGCATAGTCAACGTAAATAAGCGCGCCTTGTTTCGTCTGCCCCGCCAGCTCCAGCCGTCCGGATGCGCCTTGCAAATGTTCCAGCGCCGCAAAAGCCGTGGCCGCATTGACGCCGGTCGCAATCGCCAACCCTGCCGAAACCATGGCGTTGGATACTTGAAACTCGCCCGCCAGCGGCAGATCGATTTCAAAGATCTGCCCGCCATGCGCCACTTCAACCCTCTGGCGGCGGCGTTCATGTTCGACCCGTTTGACCGAGATGAAATCGCCTTTGCGGCCAACAGTCAAAACTTGCAGTCCGGCATTTTTGGCAGCTGAAACAACGGGTTGCGTATAAGGATCGTCAGCAAAAATGATCGCTGGCGTGCCCTTGTCCAACAAAGTGTCAAACAGGCGCAGCTTGGCTTTCAGATATTCTTCGATCGTCGGATGGTAATCCAGATGGTCGCGCCCGAGGTTAGTGAATGCCCCTGCCTTCAGTTTGACGCCATCAAGCCTGCGCTGGTCCAGCCCATGGCTGGATGCCTCCATCGCCGCATGGGTGACTCCCGCGTCTGCCAATTCCTTGAGCAGCGCATGCAGCTCCACCGGATCGGGCGTCGTCAGCGTGCCGTAATCATTGCGCCCGGGCGCGACCACGCCGGTCGTGCCGATAAACGCCGCTTGATGTCCGGCATGCGCCCAGATCTGGCGGGTAAACCCGGCAACCGAAGTCTTCCCGGCAGTTCCGGTCACGGCAACCATCGTCTCCGGCTGGCGGCCATAAAATGCGGCGGCAGCCAATGCCAACGCCCGGCGCGGATCATCAACGCGAACAACGGGCACCGAAACCGCGCCCATGTCCGCGTCCCTTGCGGCAACAATGGCGCCAGCGCCTTTGGCAACCGCATCCGCCGCAAATTTCGCCCCGTCCGCCTTGGAGCCTGACAATGCGAAAAACAGAAATCCGGGCGCAGCCTTGCGCGAATCCTGGGTGATGCCGGACACGTCCATGTCCAACCCGGAATCGTTTTTCAAAATGTCCGCAAGTGCTTTCAGCTTCATATCAGACCATTATCCTGTGCGCGCAAACGCCGCGCTGGTACTAACGCAGCTCTTCAGCCAAAGCCGTAGTATCTGGGCTAAAATCAGGCTTTACCCCCAGAAACACCGCTGAACGGCGGATAATTGCCGAAACAGTCGGCGCGGTATTCGAACCGGCAGTCGCACCGCCCTTGCCCTTTTCCGGCTTCGGCTCGTCGAGAATCACCAGAACCACATATTTCGGATCGCGAATCGGAAACGCCGACAGGAACGCGTTGAACCGCTTATCAGAAGAATAGCGGCCTTTGACCACTTTTTCTGCCGTGCCGGTCTTGCCGCCGACATCGTAGCCCGGAACCGCCGCCTGCCGGCCCGACCCCTTTTCGACATTCATCCGGAACAGATAGCGCATAGCCTCGCTGGTCTGCTCCTTGACGACCGGAACTGCACTCGCATCGGCTTCCTCACGGCTGCGCGGCAGGAATGTCGGCGAAATCAGCTTGCCGCCATTCATCAGCGCCGCCGCCGCCACAGCGGTCTGCAACGGTGTCGTCGAAACACCGTGACCAAACGAAATGGTGATCGAGTTGAGCTTCTTCCATTCCTTCGGCTCGCTCGGCTTGGCAACTTCCGGAATTTCGGTGACCATCTTGTCGAGCAAACCGATCTTTTTGAGGAACGCACGATGGTTATCGGTGCCCACAAGGTCGGCCTCCTTGGCCGTCCCGATGTTTGAGGAAAAGATAAAGATTTCTGGCACGCTCAGCACCCGCCGCTTGCCATGAAAATCATTGATCGTGAAACCGCCAATCCGTATCGGTTTTGATGCATCAAATTTCGAATGCAGCGTCACCTTGCCTTCGTCCAGCGCCATCGCGGTGGTGAATGTCTTGAAGGTCGAGCCCATTTCAAATGTGCCCGCTGACATTCGGTTCAACCGGTCTTTTTCCAGCGCATTGACGGGGTTGTTCGGGTCATAATCGGGCAGCGAGGCCATGCCGATGACTTCGCCGGTGTGTATGTCGAGGACCACCGCGCCTGCAGCAATCGCGCGGTAGCGCTCCATCGCCTGCACCAGCTCGTCGCGCATCACATGTTGCACGCGCAGATCGATCGACAGCCTGACCGGTTCAAGTTCCTTTTCGGAATTGAAGCCGGCGTCGCGCAAATCCGTCAGTCCGCTCGTATCGACGTAGCGCTCCATGCCGGAAATGCCCTTGTTGTCGACATCGACGAGGCCAACAATGTGCGAAGCTGTCGAACCGCCGGGATAAAACCGCTGCTTTTCCGAGCGGAATCCGATACCGGGCAAGCCCAAATTCATGATCTGGCTTTGCTGCTTGGGCGTCATCTGCCGCTTCAGCCAGATGAATCCGAGGCCGCTTTTAAGTTTGCGATAGGTCTGCTCCTGATCAAGATCAGGGATGACAGTTGTCAGCATTTCCAGCGTTTCGTCCGCGTCAATGATTCGCTTTGGCTCAGCAAAGAGCGAGGCCGTCTTGATATCAGTCGCCAGAATTTCGCCGTTGCGATCCGTCAAATCGGGGCGCGCCGCCACTGATTGCTGCACAGATCCGGTATACATGTCATCGATGTTCTGCATGCCGAAATAGGCAAGGCGCGCGCCGATGGTTCCGTAGATTGCCGAAAAACATGCCATGGCGATCACGACGCGGTTTCTGGTCCGGTCTGCGCTCTTGCGTGGCTCATCAATCAGGATGCGCCCGTCATCCGGCTTGGTTTCTCTCTTGCGGGTGAATGCCGAAATCATTCCTCAACACTCCCGGTCGAAACATCATCGCCAAGCAGGTCTTCCAGTGTGCTTTGGCTTTCCGTTTCCACAGGCGCCGCCTGTTTCTTTGCCGGTTTGCCCTTGGCAACCTTGACAGGTTCGCCCTTGCCATCCGCCTCAATCGCATCGGCTATCGGGTCGCCTTCCGGCTCGCCAAGTCCTCTTTCCGGCACCGATTCAAGGCCGGTCACCTGAGTGGAATCCGTTGCCTGCAGTTCCAGTTCATCCTTATGCGCGTCAACCAGCCGCTGGATGCGCGATGGCTGCGTCAGCAGGCTCCAATCGGCCTTGAGCAGATCGATTGCATCCTCTTCCTGCGCAATCTGGCGCTCGAGAATGCGCACCTGCCGCAGCTGCTCTTCCGAGTCCGACTTGATCCGGTACGTCACCGCCGCCGCCGATACGATCACGAGGATCAAAATGATGTCGATGGTTCTGAGCATCAGGCGCTCCGGTACGCGTTGGGGGAAGGAAGGTTTGGCAACCCGGCAAAATCGGCATTGGTCCGCGCTGGCGCATCCGTGCGGATACCGGCGCGCAGCTTGGCCGAGCGTGCCCGCGGATTGGCCGCAAGTTCCGCCTCGCCAGCATCAACCGCCCCTTTGAACGGCAGGGCAAATGTCGGCTTCTTTTCCACCACTTGCGGCAAGTGCCGCGATCCGTGGCCGGGATCGGATCGGTCGGCGAAAAATTTCTTCACGATCCGGTCTTCCAGCGAATGGAAGGAAACCACCACCAAACGCCCGCCGGGCCTCAGGACCCGCTCTGCTGCCAACAACGCTTGCGTCAACTGCCCCAGCTCATCGTTGACATAAATGCGCAAGCCCTGAAATGTCCGCGTCGCCGGATGGATCCGGTCATCGTGCCGGCGCGGGATCAGCTTTTCAATCGCTGCGGACAATTGCCCTGTCGTCGTGAACGGTTTGGCGGTGCGCTCCCGATCAATCATCTTGGCAATGCGGCTGGCATTCTTTTCTTCGCCCAATATGCCGATGATCCGGATCAGATCGCCAACTTTGGCCCGGTTGACCACGTCTGCTGCGCTCACGCCCGATTGCGCCATGCGCATGTCGAGCGGGCCGTCGCGCAAGAATGAGAAACCGCGTTCCGCCTCGTCGATCTGCATCGATGAAACGCCGATATCAAGCATCACCGCGTCAACCGCCGTGCCGCCCGCGGCCATTTCCATGTCGGCAAATGCGCCTTGCCAAACCCGCAGCCGCCCGCCGCTGGCATCAACCAGCGTCTGCCCGGCGGCAATCGCATCCGGGTCGCGGTCAATGCCGATAACGTTGGCGCCATCCGCCAGAATTTTCGTCGAGTACCCGCCCGCGCCAAATGTCCCGTCGATGACAATTTCGCCGGGCTTGGCCGCAACGGCACGTGCCACTTCGTCAAGAAGCACCGGAATGTGACGGGCCGGTCCGCCTTCAGCGCCGGCATTGCCTGCGCCAAGGCCCGCCATCATTCCGGTTCTCCCTGTCCTGCTCCAAGCTGCGCTTGGCGCAATTTCAAAAGCCGTGCGCGCACCTGCGCGCTGTAGTCGCTCAGCCGTTCCGGCTGCCAAATCTGGAAATGATTCCCGCGGCCCACAAAGGCAATACGATCTGAAACCTGTGTGTGGCTGCGTATGAAATCGGAAATCTGCAATCGCCCTTCGCCATCCATCTTCAGGAAGTCGCCATCCCCGTGAATGAAGAACGACATGTCGTCCGCCGTCTGCAAGAACGGATCCTCGCTGGCGATCCGCGTCTCGTAGGCGTCCAGGAGATCCGGCCCGCCTACGTCCAGCGCCGGCATGTCCAGACACCGCAGCGCATAAAGCTCCTGATAGCCGCGCGCCAGAATAACCTGACGGAAACGGCCCGGAACCGACACGCGCCCCTTGGCGTCGATATTCATGATTGCTGTTGAAAGGAACCGGTCCATAACTCGCTACAAAGCCCGCCCCCCGAATAGGAAAGCCCCACATTTCGTCCCCCGCCCGCCCGGTTTTCGAAAACCGCAAGGCAATTGCTTCCAAAGGCATGATTTCATGGGTCTTTTCAGGCAGGCCTGCGCCTTCCTCCCCGCCATATACGCAGCGGGCAACCCTGTTTTTTTGAAAATCAACGCCAATCGAAACGCTTGATGTGAAAAGGGCTAACATGGGCTCATATGGGCGTCAATGGGAACAAACGGGAAATTGAGGCATTCCCCCGCCTGGTCAGACCGGTGCGGCGCCGACTCTGCATTTATTGGTTGTTAGGGTTAACAATCCGTTTAATTTGCCGGACAGAAGCCGCCATTCCGCCGCCCCGATCACCACCGGAAAGCATTGGAACCGTTCATTTCTTTTGAAACCCGGAGCCCGCGCCAATGATTCGCCACACCGTCGCTTTCACCCTCAAACACGCCAAAGGATCGCCCGGCGAAACCGCATTTCTGAATGACGCAAAAGTTCTGGCCGCCATTCCCGGCGTCACCCGCTTTGAACAGTTGCGCCAGACCAGCAAGAAGACCGATTTCGCCTTCGGCTTCTCCATGGAGTTCGCCAACGCCGCAGCCTACGCCGCCTACAACGACCACCCCGTCCACACCGCCTTCGTCCAAGACCGCTGGATTCAGGAAGTGGCCGCATTCATGGAAATTGATTACGAGCCGCTCGATTGAGAACACGCAAACGCGTCTCAATCACACCCCCAGCAAACCCCGCCGCGTCAACAAAAACGCCGCGTCAGAAGGCGAAGCTGCAAGGCTGATCGCCCTGTCATAGGCTACCCTTGCCTCGGCAAACTTGCCACGCCGCGCCAGAAGCGCGGCACTTGCCGCATGGTACGGCTGATAAGCGCGCAGCTCTCCCTCCAATTCCTCAAGCAGCCGCGAGGCCACATCAAGCGCGCCGGCTTCCGCAAACGCCACCGCCCGGTTGAGCCGCACCACCGGCGTCGGCTCAAACCGCAGCAAACTGTCGTACAGCGCGCAAATCTGCCGCCAGTCAGACTGCGCGCCCGCACAGTGGCAAGCGGCAATCGCTGCCTTGATCTGGTAAGGCCCCGGTGCCCGGCGCGCCAGCGCTTGATCGAGAACCGCAACGCCCTCCTTGATCTCATCACGCTTCCACAATGACCGGTCCTGCTCATCCAGCGGCACGGTCACGCCCTGCCCGTCCGTCCGCGCCGCCCGCCGCGCATGGGTGATCAACAAGAGCGCAAGGCATCCTTCGCTCTCGGCTTCGCCCGCGCGCAATTGATCAAGCAGCCGCGCCAGAAAAATCGCCTCTTCAGCCAAGTCCCGCCCGGCGCAAGGCCCGGCAGAATAGCCTGCGTTG
>JBAVTG010000211.1:0-2582 GCA_049696015.1 Rhizobiaceae bacterium
GGCGTGAACAGGTCCGAAAATCCAGGGTCCTGTTTCATCCCGCCTGTACTCTTGGTCTGCGCCATCACCCCATCCGACTCAATGTCCATAAGACAGGTTTGCACCCTTCATGCGGCGCTGCAATCAATGCTCATCGAGCACTGGAAGGCCTGCCAGCAACAAATCGATGAACCGGGTCAATTCGCCATCCAGCGTTTCGATAGGAACGCCGACGAAGCGTTTTTCAAGGCTGATCGACACGATGCCGTGGACAGCGGCAAATAGTGTTCGCGCCCGTATCATCAGCTGCTGTGCATCCAGCTTTGGCTGCAAGCCGGTCAGTGGCCGGATAATTTGTATCAGCAGCTTTGCCTGCTCTTGTGAAAACCAATCCGGGATAGTTTTTTCGGCCGGGAAATGGAACTGGAACAACGCCCACCAGAGGTTCGGCTCGCGCCTGGCAAAATCAAGATAGGTCTGCGCCAGGAGATGCAGCTGCCGGCCGTGATCGGCCGTGGAGGAAAGCGAAGCCGTCATGGCTTCGTCCAGTCTGCGCAGTGTGCGGGCGTTGACCTCCAGCACCAGCATGTCGAGATCGGCAAACGCATTGTAAAGAGCGCCCAAGGCGCATCCCGCGTCCGTCGTGATGTCGCGCGCCCTCAAGGCTGCAAGGCCGCCCGCAATGACCCGCGCCTCTGCGGCTTCAATCAATCTGGTGCGCAAGTCTTCGCGTTTTTCCGCCCGTTTGCCACTCATTAATCATGCCCTCGACAATTTTGAACAGTGTTCATTTTATATCTTGAACAATGTTCATCATATGCTATCCATCCATCGTGAACAACGTTCATAAACGGAGACAGACCAATGTTCAAACAAATTGTGACACTCGTGCGCGGTCGTTCCTTTGATGCCGCCGAGCAGGTGATCGAGGCCAACGCGCTTAGCATCTTGCGCCAGCAAATCCGCGATTGCGCCGAAGCCGTCAACAGCGCGCGCCGCGCAGCTGCCCTGGCCACAGCGCAGCTGGATCAGGAGGCAGGTCAACACGCCATGCTGAGTGATCAGATTAGCGGCCTTGAAATGCGCACGCTCGCCGCCTTGCAGCAAGGCAAACTCGATCTTGCACGGGAAGGCGCGGAGGTGATCGCCCGCTTTGAAGCCGAGCGTGAGACATCGCAAATCGCCCAGCGCGCCTTTTCTGCAGAAATTGAAAAGTTGAAGTCAACCGTGCGCAACAGCGAACGGCGATTGCGGGAACTGGAGCGTGGCCAAAGGCTTGCAGTGACAGCACAAAACACCATGCGCCTTCGCCAATCCGGTCCCGCGATGCATCTGACCGCGCTCAAGGAAGCGGAAGACACGCTGCAGATGCTGCGCGGCAGACAAAAAATGGAAGAGGTCGCGGAAGCTGCCCTTTGCGAGATGGAACTCTCCTGGTGTCCTCAAGGGCTGGAAGAGCGGCTGATTGAAGCCGGATGCGGCCCGGCCATTGCCAACCGCGTCGATGACGTCCTCACCCGCCTTCAAGCGCAAATTGACGCCAACACCGAAACCCCGAACGTTTGAACCAAACAACCCAACACAGGAAAACGATCATGCAAAACACTACCTATGCCATCAAACCAAGCGATTCATGGACCATGTTCACGGTCGCCAGCTTCATCCTCTCTGCCGGCATGATGGCTGGCGGCATCTACTTCCTGGAAGCAAGCTTCGCCGCCAAGGGATTTTACGCCATGGCCGCAATCATGCTCGTCCACACGTCGATTTCCATCACCAAGACATTGCGCGATGTCGAGGAATCGCGCCGCATGATCAACAAGCTTGAAGATGCGAAAACTGAAAAACTGCTGATGGACATTCACAAGGGCGGCTCGCTCTGAATTCAAATCATCGCTTCAAATGGATCGCACCCGCCGCGTGTTGGCGGGTGCTATGCATAATCGACTGCGCGTTGCCGGTGAGGTTCACGCGGGCTTGATGGCCCGCGCCCTTTCGCGGCGCGCGTGCCTGCACTAGACTTGACGGCCACTGGAGGATCGCGATGTTCAGATCCATTCGCCCGTTGACCCTGATTGGCTTTGTCCTGATGTCATTGGAAGTTGCGGCCTCGCCTTTGCATGATGCTGTCCTTGCCCGGGATAGCCATACCGCACTGCGGCTGATTTCGCAGGGTGCGAAGGTCAACGAAGCCGACTCACTTGGCCGCACGCCCTTGCTGCTTGCGGTCGAAAAAGGCGATCTGGCGAGCGCCCGTCTGCTCCTGGAAGCGGGCGCGGACATCAATGCGCAAGCGGCCAACAAAGACACGCCCTGGCTGCTGGCAGGCGCATCCGGCCGCACGGAAATCCTCAAGCTGATGATTCCCAAGGGCCCGGATTTGACGATCCGCAACCGCTTCGGCGGCAACGCGCTGATCCCCGCCTGCGAGCGTGGCCACGTTGAAACAGTCAAACTGCTGCTGACCACGCAAATCGACATCGACCATGTCAATGATCTGGGCTGGACCTGCCTGTTGGAGGCAGTCATTCTGGGAGACGGCGGCCCGGCGCATCGGGAGATTGTCCGCATGCTGCTCGAAGCAGGCGCCAATCCGGATCTGG
>JBAVTG010000212.1:0-50498 GCA_049696015.1 Rhizobiaceae bacterium
GCGAGCAGCATGGTGCTCTCCTCGCGGTGGCTGCGCCTGATCACGGTGCGAAACAGGTAGCGCTCGATCAAAGCGCCGATGATTGCCAGAGTCACGCCGGAGGCGAGAACGGCAATAGGGAACGGCAGGCCAAGCTGTCCATAAACCGCGTAGCTGATGAACCCGCCCAGCACATACATCTGGCCATGGGCAAAGTTCAGCACATTCATCAGGCCGAAAATCAAGGTCAGGCCAAGCGCGATCAGCGCATATTGCGCACCCAGATACAGTCCGTTTGCAATGACTTGTTCCATACGCCGCCTGTGACCTTCAAGCCATAATGAGGGGTCCGGCAAATGCCGGGCCCCTGCTTTTGTCCAGTCAGTTCAGCTTAGTCGACGTTGCCGACGAACAGCGTCTGGAATGCGCCGTCCTTGTATTCATTGACAACCATCGGAACGGCAACTTGCCGCTTCTGGCCGAACGAGGTCATTCCGACATAGGACAGCTTGGCATCGCCCTTCAGATACGGGTTCGGCGCGGAGAATGTGTCCATGGTCTTTTTGAATTCATCGATATTGTCGATTGCGGCGGGGTTTGCCTTGATCGTCTCGAGAATATAGTCGAGCGCGTAGACCTTGGTGTTGGACTCGTCATTATATTCGCCAAACATTTTGGTGTAGCGCTCGACGAAGGCTTTCATCTTGTCCGAGGCGATCTCGGGCGTCGATGCGCCGCCGACCGAGATGAAGCCGTTGGCGAGTTCGCCCGCGCCTTCTTCCAGCACCTTGGCGTCCTGCGCGGTCTCGGTCGAGATCAGGCCCTCATAGCCGAGTTCGCGCGCCGAGCGGATCAGCAGCGGCGCGTTGGCGGGCGCTACACCCGACAGCACCAGCAGGTCCGGCTTCAGCGCCACGATGGGCGTCAGAACCGGCGTGAAGTCGCGCGTGTCGTTCTGGTAGGTGTCCTTGTCGGCCACCACTTCCAGCCCGAGCGCCTTGGCGGCGGCCACGCCCCCGTCACGCTGCGACAGCGGATCGGATTCATTGGCGGCGACGAAGGCGACCTTCTTCACGCCCTTGTTGTCCATCAGATATTTGTAGATGGCCGGACCGGACTGGTAGTTGGCGATCATGCCCAGCACGGCGTTGGAGGCCGGAGCGGTGTAGAGTTCCTTCGGGAAGGCGTACGGGAAGTACATGATGTTGTTCTTCTCGGCGACCGGGCGCACGGCGGCGGCGCCGTCATCGACATTCGGGCCGACCACATAGTGGATGCCCTCCTGCGCCATCTTTTCCATGCCTTCCACGGCGCGCTTCGGATCTTTCTGGTCATCGAAGGTGACAACCTGAATGTCATAGGTCTTGTCGCCGATCTTCACGCCGCCAGCTTCATTGTACATGGCCTCCAGCGTCTGCATCGAACGGACATTGGACGTGCCCCAGGCGGCGGCGGGGCCGGACGTGACGCCGACGAAGCCGATTTTCAGGACCTCATTGGCTGCAGATGCGGAAAGTGTGCTTCCGGCGACGAATGCGAGTGCGGATACAGTGCCAAGCACTGCGGCTTTGATTGCAAGTCTACGAGTGATCATTTTTGTTTCCCTCTGGAGTGACACGCGATAATGCTGGGAGGCGCGCACGGACGTTTGGGATTGAATGCATAAAACGGCGTGTCGTCAACAATCAATTTTAATATTGTATACAATAATTCGCAAGAATGGTTGGTTTGCCGAACCAGCACAAACCACGCGGGCGCAAAACCGGGGATGAAAGACAACCGGTTTTGATTGCCGGTAACCGGCTGTCGTGCAGATGGTGAATGCCTGCAATGGGTGCTGTTGTCAGAGGCGAACCTGGGCGTTGCCGTTGAGCCGCTCGTCGCTGCATTGATGCCTTCAACGCCATGGCATCTCGCGCCTGCCTCAGGTCACGCCCGACATCGCCGCGGTGCAGACCGCAGAAGGGACGCTTTCACGAGCCGTTGCCGCTGCTGCGCGAAGCGCTGCTGAAATGCCGGAAGGGTATGGAGGCAAGGGCGGGCGCGGTCTGACCGGCTGCTTCATTACAGCCTCCTCTTCTCGGCGGGCAGGGCCGGCCGCGCACGAGCGGCAAGTTCGATGGCTTCCGCTTCACCGATGCCCGTCATGCACAAGAGCCTGACTACCGTTTCCCGAATGAGTGACTGGGACATTTGGTCCTGCGTAACGGCGATGCTGACGCCGACAATGGCGAAAGTGGCCATCTTCCAGGTCAATGCCGCATCCGCAACTTTGAAACGGCCGGCTCTGGTGGCAGTTTCCAAGTCCCGAATCGCAAACGGGCCAAGGCAGCGGAACATGGCGTCAGCAATGACTTCCGGGCGATTGAGCAGCTGCTTCCAGCGCATGTCGCCGGTGGCGTGGTCCATGACGGTGCGCACGCCAAAGGCATAGACCTGAGCAGGATCGGAAAACGTGTTGGTGACTTGTTCGATGCGCAGCGCCAGATTGTGCATCACGCGTTCCATCACGGAGATGGCCAGTTCGTCCTTGGATTTGAAATAGCTGTAAACCGTGCCGGCGCCGACATCGGCCAACTGGGCGATTTCCTGCATTGTGGCGGAATCGATTCCTTTTTCCGAAATGACCGTGTAGCCAGCTTGAACCAGGGCTTCGCGGTTGCGCTCCTGCCTCAACGCAACGCGGCCTTTTGGCAATGAATTCTGTTCCTGCACCTGGTTTTCTCCCGCCTCTGAACTTTGAATGCCGTATGCAATCGAGGAAAGTCAAGTTCGAATGCCATTCGAAATTGAACAAATTCGGCTTAACATGCAATCATTATTGACAGACAGTCGAAATTGAATGACGTTCGAATTCAGACGCCATGAGGAGGCGTCACAGGGAGGTTTTCATGAATATGCATGTGCACCAACGCATTGAGGAATCCAATGTCAAGGCGATTGCCGAGAGCCTGATTCCGGAATTGTCATCCCGTGCGTTCCAGACCGAGAAAGACCGCAAGGTTCCGGCCGAGAACATCAAGCTGCTGCACGACAGCGGCCTGCTCGGCATCTTCCGCGCCAAAAAGTGGGGCGGTTCCGAACTGTCGATGCGCGCCCATGTCGATGCGGTTGCCACCATAGCCCGCGGCTGCCATGCCACCGCCTGGGTGCTTGGCGTCTATCATGCCCACGACTACATCATTGGCCACATGAGCGAGATAGCTCAGGAAGAGATCTACACCACCGGCGACATTCAGGCGGTTGCGGCTGTCATCGGTCCGCGCGGCAAGGCGATCCGCAAGGCCGACGGCTCCTATGTGCTGAACGGTTTTTGGCCATTTGCCTCCGGCAATGCCGCATCATACTGGTTGCTGCTTGGCGCAGAGGTTTTTGACGAAGCCGGCAACAAGCTCGACGAAGGCGACTTTGCCGTGCCGAAAACGGATGTCGAATCCATCGACGACTGGCACGTTGCAGGCCTGCAGGGCACCGGCTCCAATTCGGTGAAGGTCACCGACAAGGCCGTTCCCGCTCACCGCTTTGTGTCGCTGCCAGCCATACTGGAAAACCAGACAGCAGTTTTCGCCGATCCGAACGCCCCGGCGATCTTCAAGTCACAGGGCGGTCCGGCGCTCGGCATGTACATTTCCACGTCGGCGCTTGGCGCCGCGCGCCGCGCACTGGAGGAGTTCCTCAAAGTCGTACCCGGCAAGAAGGTGATGTACACCAGCCATATCTCGCACGAATGGAGCGCTTTGCAGATCGCCGTCGGCGAAGCCGCTTCGATGATCAATTCTGCCGAACTGATTTTCTACAAAGCTGCGGACGATGTGGATGATTACGCCCGGCGCGGCGAAAAGATGCCGATGGAAATGCGCGGACGCATCCGCATGGACATCACCGTGGTGCCACGCCTGTGCCGGGATGCAGTCAACAAGCTTTACACCATAGGCGGTGCAGCCGGCCTTTCGCTCAAGAGCCCGATCCAGCTTTCCGCCCGCAATCTTCAAGCCGCATCCATGCATGGTTTCCTGTTGCAGGAAGCAGGCGCGGAAATCTATGGCCGTGTCCTTCTCGGTGTCGATCCCGGCACCGGGGTGATCTGAGACCGCATCGATGAAAGAGCGCGTTCAAAGTCTGCCGTCGGTTCCGGCGGCAGAGTATGTGGCAGCCATCGCACAGCATGTGTCATCGGTATGCGTCATCACCACGGAACTCAACGGAGAGCGGTACGGCCTGACAGCCACGGCCGTATCGTCCGTCTCGGCCGAGCCGCCGCGGCTGCTGGTTTGCATCAATAAAAATGGAACCACGCACGAGAAAATCGTGCAGGCAGGTTATTTCTGCGTCAATGTCCTGACCGAGGCTCAGGACAAGGTGGCAATGGTTTTTGCCGGTATGGGCGGCAAGGCCGAAGACCGCTTTGCGACTGGTGAATGGACAACCTTGCAAACCGGCGCGCCTGCGCTGGCCGGTGCGGCGGCCGTGTTTGATTGCGTGATCGGCGAAACCTCGGATCAGTTAACGCACACGGTCTTCTTCGGCGATGTGGTGGCGACTGCACACCTGAAGGGTCAGGATACACTGCTATACGGCGCCCGACGGTTTCGTCAGCTGCGCAAGGTATTTGCCGGATTCAGCGATGGCAATGATGAGTATCTTTGACGGTCAGAGCGGCGCAAGAGCCGCATTCGACGCATTGGATAACAAGTTCTGGCTTCAGATGTATGGACCAGCAGGGAGGTCAACATGACACGGTATTTCACCGAAGAAAATTCTGCCGAAACCGTCAATGCCCGCATCGGGCCGGGAAGTGAGCCGCGCGTTGCGGAAGTTATGGCGTGCCTGGTGAGGCACTTGCACGCCTTTGCCAAGGAAGTGCATCTCACCCAGGACGAATGGGACTTCGGCATCGATTTTCTGACTCAGACCGGCCAGATCTGCAGCGCAGAGCGGCAGGAATTCATTCTGCTCTCCGACATACTCGGCTTCTCGATGCTGGTGGATGCCATCAACAACCGGCGGCCCATGGGTGCGACGGAAAACACCGTGTTTGGCCCATTCCACGTCGATGGCGCGCCAGTGCGCAGCATGGGCGACAACATCTGTCTGGATGGCAAGGGTGAGAGCTGCCTGTTCGAAGGCAAGGTGCTCGATTTGCATGGCAATCCGATCAAAGGCGCGAAGGTGGATGTCTGGTCCGACAATGCCGACGGGTTCTATGACGTGCAGCAGCCGGGCGTTCAGCCGAAGTGGAACAACCGCGGCGTATTCATCACCGGTGAGGACGGCAAATATGCCTTCGTCGGCATAAAGCCGGTGTCTTATCCGATCCCGGATGATGGCCCGGTGGGCAATATCCTCGCCAAGCTCGGGCGCCATCCGTACAGGCCAGCTCACATGCATTACCTGGTCACGGCCGACGGCTTCCAGAAGCTCGTCACGCATACATTTGTCGGTGATGACAAGTATTTGGAGTCGGACGCGGTGTTTGGCGTCAAGAAGTCGCTGGTTGCTCCGTTCGAGAAGCTGAAGGACGGGGAAACGCAATGGCATTCTCCCTATGATTTCATTCTGACGCCCCAGTCTTCCTGAGAGGTTAGCCTGATGCCCTCGTCAAAATTCATGTTGAGGACGCGCTTTGGCAGGCGCGGAAATCCGAATTGAACGCTTCGCTAAAACCGATCCGGGCGATGCTTTGCGAGGCATTCAAGGTAGATGTCCCGCTGTGCCAATTGGCCGTCATTCCGATTTTCGGGGTTGATGACCAAGCGGCGGTGGCAGCAGAGATGCAGATTCTGCCAAAACCGGAGCGTACGCGGGAGGTCATTCTCGGCGCGTGTGAGCGGTTGCGGGATATGCTGAGGGAGGCTTCAGGCGAACGGACGGTCATCCGGTCAACTCAGCTAGTTCCGGAAACCTATCTCGCGCTGAAGTGAGCCGGGATTATTGTAAGGACTGGCTGCCGCAGGCGCATCGTGCGTTCGCGGCGGTCTCTTGCCGATGTTCCGGCAAATTGCATTGCGTGCGATAATTGAACTTAATTCAATATCAGAACAAACTGCCTTGACCCGAGGGCAACATGTCCATCACTCTCTCCTTGAAACCGAAAAAATGTCCGTTCAGGCGGTCAAGGCGCAACAGGCGTTTTCGGCACTATGGATACAACGATACGGCTGTATCGACCGTTGACACGCAGTCGAGGCTTTTTCTCGCGGCTTGTCAGGTTCAGCCGCCTTGGCGACCGCACGGAGAGAGGTGCGGTCCCGATCAAATGAGACAGGCAAACCGGGAGGGTCTTTATGTCCAAACTCATCACATTCAATCGCAGACAGCTCATCAGGGGCACGGGCGCGCTTCTCGCAGCACCGGCCATTTTGCGCGTCACCCGCGCCTCGGCGCAGGATGCCGTGTTCAAGATCGGCTATGTGTCGCCGAACACCGGCCCGATCGCCGGATTCGCTGAGGCCGACGCTTTCATTCTTGAAGGCGTGAAGAAAGCCTTCGCAGGCCTCACCAACAACGGCAAGCCGGTTCAGATCGAAATCATCGCCAAGGACTCGCAGTCGAGCTCCAACCGTGCCGCGGAAGTTGCGACTGAACTCATCGAAAAAGACGGCGTGAATATGCTTCTTGCTTCCGCCGCGCCTGACACCGCCAATCCGGTGGCCGATCAAGCCGAGCTCAACGAGATTCCCTGCATCACCTCGATCGCGCCATGGCAGCCCTATTTCTTCGGCCGCAACGGTGATCCGGCAAAGGGCTTCAACTGGACCTACCATTTCTTCTGGGGCCTGGAAGACGTCATTGCCAACTTCCTCGGCATTTGGGACCAGTCCGGTGTCGCCAAGAAGATCGGCGGCCTTTTTCCCAACGATGCAGACGGAAATGCCTGGGGTGATCCGAAGCTCGGCTTGCCGACGCCGCTCGCTGCCGCCGGTTACTCGCTGGTTGATCCGGGCCGCTATCAGGTGATGAACTCCGACTTCTCCTCGCAGATCGCCGCTTTCAAGGAAGCAGGCTGCGAGATCGTCACCGGAAACATGATCCCGCCGGATTTCGCCACCTTCTGGTCGCAGGCCGGTCAGCAAGGCTTCAAGCCAAAGGTCGTCACCATCGGCAAGGCGCTGTTGTTCCCGTCCGTCATCGAATCGCTGGGCGACCGCGGCGACGGCCTCACCACCGAAATCTGGTGGTCGCCAAGCCATCCGTTCACGTCGAGCCTCACAGGCGAAACCTCCAAGGCAATTGCCGACGGTTACACAGCCGCCACCGGCAAGCAGTGGACGCAGCCGATCGGCTTCAACCACGCGCTGTTCGAAATCGCAGCCGACGTCATCAAGCGCGCTGCCGATCTTTCGGACCCGAAGGCTGTCATCGACGCAGTGGCAGCAACCGACATGCAGACGATTGTCGGCCCGATCTCCTGGAAGGGCGGTCCGCTCAACCCGGTCAAGAACGTCGTGCGCACGCCGCTCGTCGGCGGCCAGTGGCAGAAGAATGGCGACAAGTTCGGACTGGTCATCACCAACAACAGCCAGTTCCCATCGATCCCGGTCGGTGGTGAACTGAAACTCCTGGCCTGACACATAAGGGCGGGCGGGTAATTCCCGCCTGCGATCCCATGTCAATTCTGGTTCTTGACTCCCTCAGCAAGCGCTACGGCGCGCTCGTTGTGACGGACGGCATTTCGCTGAATGTCGCAAAGGGCGAAATCGTCGGCATTCTCGGCCCGAACGGGGCAGGGAAGACAACGCTGTTCAACCTGATCGCCGGGACGGTCCAGCCAAACGCCGGGACGGTGACCTTTGACGGCCGGGACATCACCCGTGATGACACAGCCCAACGCTGCCGCGCAGGCATCTCCCGTTCCTTTCAAGTGCCGCAGCCTTTCACCGGGATGACCGTTTTTGAAAACGTGCTGGTTGGAGCAACCTTCGGGCGCGATGCGTCTGGCGCCTCAGACTTTGCCATGCATGCATTGCAAATGAGCGGCCTTGCCAGGAAGGCAAACCAGCTTGCCGGTTCGCTGCCCTTGCTTGACCGGAAGCGGTTGGAGCTGGCGCGGGCGCTGGCGACCGAACCGCGCCTGCTTCTGCTGGACGAAATCGCCGGCGGGCTGACCGACAGCGAATGTCACGAACTGCTTGATGCGCTGCGCGAAGTCCATGCCTCCGGCGTCACGATGGTGTGGATCGAACATGTCGTGCACGCGCTGCTATCGGTGGCCCAGCGGCTGGTTGTGGTCAATTTTGGCAGGAAAATTGCCGATGGAACGCCGGAAGAAGTGATGAACAGCAGGGAAGTGAAATCTGTTTATCTCGGAGATGACGGACATGTCTGAGACGCTGCTTTCGATCGAAGGGTTGAACGCCTTCTACGGCGATGCGCAAGCGCTTTTCAGGCTGGACCTGTCGCTCGCCAAAGGCGAATTGCTGGCGCTGATCGGCGCCAATGGCGCAGGCAAAAGCACCTTGCTCAAATCCATCACCGGCCTTGTCAAAAACCGCCACGGCATCATGCGGTTCAAGGGAGAAGACCTGCTGCAGGCGCAAGCCTTTGACATCGTCGCCAAGGGCATTGCACTGGTGCCGGAGGGCCGGCGGCTGTTTCCCTCACTGAGCGTTGAAGAAAATCTGCTGCTCGGAGGCAAGTCCGCGCGTCCGGGCGTCTGGAATCTGGACGCGGTTTATGACCTGTTCCCGATCCTCAGGGAAAAGCGCAATGCGCCATCCACCTCGCTCTCCGGCGGGCAGCAGCAAATGGTCGCCATCGGGCGCGGGCTGATGTCCAATCCGGAAATCCTCCTGCTGGACGAATTGAGCCTCGGCCTCGCGCCGGTCGTTATCAAGGATATCTACGAACTGTTGCCGAAGATCATTGGCAACGGCCTCGCCGTCATCCTCGTTGAGCAGGATGTCAACCGCGCGCTCAGTGTCGCCGACCGCTTCATGTGCATGCTGGAAGGCAAGGTCTCTCTGGAAGGCCGGCCGGACGCTTACACCCGCGCGCAGATCACCAACGCCTATTTCGGGACCTGACGCGATGGATTGGATCAACATCATAGTACAGGGCATCCTGGTCGGCGGGCTCTACGCGCTCTTTGCCACGGGCCTGTCGTTGATTTTCGGCGTCATGCGCCTGGTCAACATCGCCCACGGCGATCTGATCATCGCCGGCGCCTATCTCGCCTATGTGATCATTCAACTGACCGGACTGCATCCGCTGGCAAGCCTTGTGATTGTGGTGCCGCTCGCGGCTGCGTTCGGCTTTGCGCTGCAGTTCATCATTCTCAACCGGACACTGGACAAGGACATACTGCCGCCGCTCCTGGTGACGTTCGGCCTGTCGATCATCATCCAGAATGTCCTCTTGGAAGCCTTCAGCGCCGACAGCCGCAAGCTCAATGCCGGCGCATTAGAGACCGGAAGCTTCAACCTGGCGCCAGGCCTTGATATCGGCTATTTCCCGTTGCTGACGTTTGTGACCGCCGTTGCCGTGGTCTGGGGCCTGCAGTTCTTGTTTTACCACAGCCCGCTCGGCAGGGCTTTCCGGGCCGTATCGGATGATCCGGAAGTGTCACAGCTGATGGGGCTCGACAATCGGAGCATCTATGCCTGGGCAATGGCGCTGTGCATGGCTGTCACCGCCATTGCCGCTGTGTTCCTCGCCATCCGCGCCAATTTCGATCCCTTCATGGGACCGGGCCGCCTGATCTTCGGGTTTGAGGCTGTCATCATCGGGGGCCTCGGCAATCTCTGGGGCACGCTTGCAGGCGGCATCATTCTCGGCGTTGCGCAGGCAATCGGCGCCCATATTGATCCGGGTTGGCAGGTGTTGGCTGGCCATCTCGTTTTCCTCCTCATCCTTGCCGTCAAACCGCAGGGTCTGTTCCCCAAGGGAGGCGCTTGAGCCATGTATCAGGTCACCCGTTCAACTCCGCTCAGCCGCGCCTCCCTGTCAATTGCCGCGCTTCTCGTAGTCGTTCTCGCCGCTGCGCCATGGTGGGGCACCACGGCAACGCTGCGCCTCATTGGCGAGATGATGATCTACCTTTCGTTGGCAAGCCTGTGGAACCTTTTGGCCGGTTACACTGGTCTGGTGTCTGTCGGCCAGCAGGCCTATGTCGGGTTCGGCGGCTATCTCCTGTTTACCATTGCGCTTTATCTCGGCTGGAACCCGCTGATCGCAATTCCGATTGCCGGTGTGGCTGCCGCGCTTGTGTCGATCCCGGTCGCCAAGCTCGTGTTCCGTCTCAATGGCGCCTATTTCGCCATCGGCACATGGGTGGTTGCCGAGGTGTTCCGGCTCGGCTTTGCGCAAATGTCGTCGCTGGGCGGCGGCTCCGGTTCCAGCCTGCCGATAGCGATCATGAAAGGGATGGCGGATTCGAAAGCGATGCGCGAATCGCTGATTTATTGGGCGGCTCTCATCCTTGGTGTCGGCTCCGTGGTTTTCGTCTATCTGCTGCTGCGCTCGCGCATCGGGCTGGCGCTGACGGCAATCCGTGACAATGAAACCGCATCCTCAAGTCTCGGCATCGCCATCCCGCGCATCAAGATGGCCGTCTATGTCGGTGTGGCCGCCGTCACGGCCATGCTTGGCGCGCTGATTTTCATTCAGAAGCTGCGCATCGCGCCGGACGCCGCCTTCAGCGTCAGTGATTGGACGGTGGTGGTGATTTTCATGGTCGTAATCGGCGGGATAGGCACCATCGAAGGCCCGATCATCGGCATGATCCTTTTTTTCGTGCTGCGTGAATTCCTGGCCGACCTTGGCTCATATTATCTGATTATCCTCGGCGCGCTCGCCATCATCATCATGATGATCTCGCCGAAAGGCATCTGGGGACTGGTCCAGAAATACCTTGGAATTTCCCTGTTCCCGGTCGGCTACCAAGTTGAAAGAAAGGGCGACCTGCCATGAACCCCTTCATCTACACCCCGCTGCCGACCCGGGTGATTTTCGGGCGCGGGCGCATAACAGAAGCGGGAGCCGAAGCGGCGCAACTCGGCATGAAAAAGCCGGCGGTGATTGCCACGCCGCAGCAAGCGCAATCTTGCGAGGAATTGGCAAAGTCCATCGGTGGGGTCGCCTATCCGCATGCGGTCATGCACACACCGGTCAATGTGACCGAAATCGCGATCGCCTTCGTCAAGGACAACGGCATCGATGGCGTGGTGTCATTGGGCGGCGGCTCGTCGACCGGCCTTGGCAAAGCAATTGCGCTGCGCACCGATTTCAACCAGCTGGCCATTCCGACCTCCTATGCCGGTTCGGAAATGACCAATATTCTGGGCGAGACCGAAAATGGGTTGAAGACCACCAAGCGCGACGCCCGCATCCAGCCGGAAACGGTCATCTACGATCCTGATCTTCTTGCCACACTGCCGGACGTATTTGCCGCAACCAGCGGCCTGAACGCGATCGCTCACGCCGTTGAGGCGCTCTACGCCGCAGACGGCAATCCGATTGTTTCCTTGATGGCGGAAGAAGGCATTCGCGCGCTTGCATCCGCCTTGCCAAAGGGCAAGTCCGGGCACGACGAAGCTCTCTATGGCGCGTGGCTGTGCGGTGCTGTTTTGGGCAGCGCGGCAATGGCCTTGCACCACAAGCTTTGTCACGTGCTCGGCGGCACGTTCAATCTTCCCCACGCCGAAACCCACGCGATTATTCTGCCGCACGCAGTCGCCTATAATGCGCGTTCTGCGCCGGAAGCGATGCGCCGCATCGCCCACGCATTGGGAGTTTCCGATGCGGCCAACGGGTTGCATGCGCTTGCCAAGTCCATTGGCGCGCCAACCGCGCTGAAAGACATCGGCATGCCGGATGGCGGCCTCGACAGGGCTGCCGACATCGCCGTTTCGAGCCCCTATCCAAATCCGAGGCCGCTGGAGCGTGCTGCAATCCGGCAGCTCCTCGACAATGCGTATTATGGGCGCGCACCTGACGACAACTGACAAATCCATCCAGCCGGGGTGGCCGAGGCCGCCTTTGAAGGAACATGAAACGGGAGGAACATATGGCCGACATTACCACAGACGTCCTGATTATCGGCACCGGGCCATCCGGTTCGGCAACAGCTGCCTTGCTTTCGAGCTATGGCGTCGAAAACATGATCATCAACCGCTACCGCTGGCTTGCCAACACGCCGCGGGCGCACATAACCAACCAGCGTTGCATGGAAGTGATCCGCGACCTTGGCAGGAGCGTCGAGGACGAGGCATACATGTATGCGACCGGTCAGGACCTGATGGGCGAAAACGTGTTCTGCGTCAGCCTTGCCGGCGAGGAGCTCGGCCGCATGAAGAGCTGGGGCACGCACCCAATGTCACGCGGCGAGCATCAGTTGTCATCACCATGCCACATGAACGATCTGCCGCAGACATTCATGGAGCCTTTGCTGTTCAAGACAGCCTGCGAACGCGGCACGCAGGCGCGCATGAGCACGCAGTACCTGTCCTTTGAGCAGGATTCCGACGGCGTGACGGCCACATGCCGCGACCGTCTGACCGGCAGGGAGTTCACCATCCGCGCCAAATATCTGGTTGGGGCCGATGGCGGCAATTCACTGGTGGCCGAACAGGCCGGTTTGCCGTTCGAGGGTAAAATGGGTGTCGGCGGGTCGATGAACATCCTGTTCCGGGCTGATCTTTCCAAATATGTCGCGCACCGCCCGTCGGTGCTCTACTGGGTCATGCAGCCGGGCGCGGATGTCGGCGGCATCGGCATGGGCCTTGTGCGCATGGTGCGGCCCTGGAATGAATGGCTGATCGTCTGGGGCTATGACATCAACCAGCCGGCGCCTGTGGTCGATGAAGCGATGGCGGCCAATGTCGCGCGCCAACTGGTCGGCGATCCGGAACTCGAAATCGAGCTGATCTCGGCCAACACATGGACGGTGAACAACATGTTCGCCACCAACATGCAAAGTGGCCGTGTCTTCATCATGGGGGATGCCGCGCACCGCCATCCGCCATCAAACGGACTTGGCTCCAACACCTCCATGCAGGATTCATTCAACCTCGCCTGGAAACTGGCAATGGTGGTGAAGGGAGAAGCTTCAGAAAAGCTTCTCGACAGCTATACGGAAGAACGGGCTCCGGTGGCCCGCCAGATAGTCACACGCGCCAACAAATCCATTGCCGAATTCGGCCCGATTTTTGAAGCGCTCGGCATGGATGGCGGCGTCGATCACGACAAGATCCAGCGCAATATGGATGCGCGCTGCGACGCGACACCGGCAGCCGAGACGCAGCGCGAGGCGCTGCGCATGGCCATCGAATTCAAGAAATACGAGTTTGACTGCCACGGCGTGGAGATGAACCAGCGTTACTCCTCGTCCGCCATCGTCACGGATGGACAGGCCGAACCACCTTACAAACAGGATGCCGAATTGCATTATGCGCCGACCACATGGCCGGGCGCGCGCATCCCGCACGCGTGGGTGTTCGACCAAAAAGGCGCGAAACATTCAACACTCGACCTGACCGGCAGGGGCCAGTTCACCATTCTCACCGGCATTGGCGGCGAGGCTTGGGTTTCGGCTGCCGAGGAGGCCGGAAAAGCACTTGGCATTTCCATCCGCGCCCATGTCATCGGTCCGCGCCGGGCGTACGAAGATCATGGAGCAGAGTGGGCAAATGCAAGGGAAACCACTGACAGCGGCTGCGTGCTGGTCCGTCCGGATCACCATGTCGCCTGGCGCTCTGCCGCTTTGACCAAGGATCCGGCGGGTGATCTGCGGCGCGTCTTTGCCGCCATTCTCGGAAAATGAAACGGGCAGGTCCGGCCGCTATTTCAACAGAGGCCGGACATTCTTCTGAAGGTCGAGAAGGGGTTGGAGGAAAAGATGGCGCAACTCATCCGGATCGCCATGCACAGCGGCAACGCCGGTGTTCAGCGCCGCGACGGTCTGGCCGCGTGCATTGAAAATCGGCACGGCGATGGATCGCAGACCGGTCTCAACTTCTTGATCAATGATCGCATAGCCCTGCGCCTTGACCGCCTTGAGTTCTGCCATGATGGCCTCAATCGACGTTTTCGTCTGCGGGGTGCGCGGATCCAGCGGGCGCAACGCGAGGATGGAACGCGCAAATTCTTCCTGCATCGAAGCCAGAATGACCCGGCCCATCGACGTGCAATAGGCGGGCAAGCGGCTGCCGGCCATCAGGCTGATCGACATGACGCGCTGCAAAGCCGAACGGGCGACGTAAACAATCTCCCAGCCATCCAGAATGGAAACCGAAACGCTTTGTCCGATTTCACCGGACAGCGCATCAAGCCAAGGCTGGACGATACGCGGCAATGGCATTGTGGCAAGGCAGCCGGTGCCAAGCCGCAGCACACGCGGCGTCAGGCTGAAATATTTCCCGTCATAGTTGGCGTAGCCCAGCGAGTGCAGCGTCAAGAGGCATCGCCTCGCCGTCGCCCGGTCCAGACCGGTGATTGCCGACACGTCGCTGATCGACATGCGTTCGGTCTCGACCGTGAATGCCTCTATGACGCTGAGGCCTTTGGCCAAACCGCCCAGATAGTCGGTTTCCTTGATCGTCATGGCGCTTTCCGTGCGAATTGTGAACAAATATCAATATACGCACAAATTGCTTGCCGCTGCAATCGCTGCGCGGCAATTACGACTGCAGGAGAACAGTGAGCATGATCAACAAGATCGTTCCATCTTTGCGGGAGGCAGTGGAAGGAATCCACGATGGCGCGACCGTTCTCGTCGGCGGATTCGGCACTGCAGGCATGCCGTTCCACCTTGTCGATGCATTGATTGATCAGGGGGCGAAAGATCTGACGATAGTCTCAAACAACGCTGGAAATGGTGATTCCGGATTGGCCGCGCTTCTGAAGGCAAAACGGGTGCGCAAAATCGTCTGCTCGTTCCCGCGTCAAACCGATTCCTGGGTGTTCGACGGACTGTTCCGTGCGGGTGACATCGAGCTGGAAGTTGTGCCGCAAGGCAATCTGGCGGAGCGCATGCGTGCGGCGGGCGCAGGCATCGGCGCATTCTTTTGCCCAACCGGATTTGGAACCTTGCTTGCAGGCGAACGCGAGACGCGCATGATCGGCGGACGCAACCATGTGCTCGAATATCCGATCCATGGCGACTTCGCCTTGATCAAGGCCCTCAAGGGCGACCGCTGGGGCAATCTGGTGTTTCGCAAGACCGCGCGCAATTTCGGCCCGGTCATGGCCACCGCCGCCAAGGTGACGATTGCCGAAGTGGATGAAGTGGTCGAACTCGGCGCACTTGATCCCGAAGCGGTCGTGACACCCGGTATTTTTGTGCAACGGCTTGTCGAAGTCCGCGCTGCCCAATCACATTCAGCCTGAGGCATACCATGCACAAGCTCACACGCGAACAGATGGCCGCCCGGGTCGCCCGGGACATCAGGGATGGCTCTTATGTAAACCTTGGCATCGGCCTGCCGACAATGGTGGCGAACTGCCTGCCGGACGGCATCGAGATCATCCTGCACACTGAAAACGGCTTGCTCGGCATGGGACCGGCGCCCGCGAAGGGGCAAGAGGACTGGGATCTGATCAATGCCGGCAAGCAGGCGGTGACGGCGCTTCCAGGAGCGTCATTTTTTCATCATGCCGATTCATTCGCGATGATGCGCGGCGGGCATATCGACGTGTGCGTGCTTGGCGCCTTTCAGGTGGCGGCAAATGGCGATCTGGCGAACTGGCACACCGGCGCGCCGGATGCGATCCCTGCCGTTGGCGGCGCGATGGATCTTGCCATCGGCGCCAAGCAGGTTTGGGTGATGATGGATCACATCACAAAGGACGGCCAGCAGAAGCTGGTGCGGAATTGCACATATCCGCTGACGGGAAAAACCTGCGTGTCGCGCATTTATACCGACCTGGCAGTGATCGACATCGATCAGAATGGCTTCAAGGTCATGGAAATGGTTCCCGGGCTCGCACTTGCCGACCTTGCGAAACTGACTGGCGCTCCGCTTGCTGACGGCCGAAGCGCGAACAACTGAAAGTCCTGTGATGGAAGCCTATATCTGCGACTACATCCGCACCCCGATCGGCCGCTTTGGCGGGGCACTTTCATCTGTCCGCGCTGATGATCTCGGTGCAATCCCGCTGAAGGCGCTGGTGGCCCGCCATGCATCGCTCGATTGGGAGGCGGTGGACGAAGTCATCTACGGCTGCGCCAACCAAGCCGGTGAAGATAACCGAAATGTTGCGCGCATGTCGCTGCTGCTGGCCGGTCTGCCGCATACGGTCCCGGGCACAACGATGAACCGCCTGTGCGGCTCCGGCCTTGATGCGGTGATGACGGCAGCCCGCGCCATCAAGGCAGGCGAGCTTGACCTCGTTATAGCCGGCGGTGTGGAATCCATGTCTCGCGCTCCGTTTGTCATGCCGAAGGCGACGGAGGGATTTTCACGCCATGCGGAAATCCATGACACGACCATCGGCTGGCGTTTTGTCAATCCGCTGATGAAGGCGCAATACGGCGTCGATTCCATGCCTGAGACTGGCGAGAATGTCGCCGAGGAATTTGACATCAGCCGCACTGACCAAGATGCATTCGCGCTTCGTTCGCAAACCAGGGCCGCTGCAGCGCAGGCAAACGGGCGCTTTTCCCGTGAAATCACGCCAGTCACAATTCCGCAGCGCAAAGGTGATCCGCTTACCGTCGAGAGGGACGAACATCCGCGTGCAACAACCATCGAGACGCTTGCAAAACTGCCAACCCCGTTCCGCAAAGATGGCAGAGTCACAGCGGGCAATGCATCGGGCGTAAACGACGGCGCAGCGGCGCTCATCATCGCTTCGGCTGCTGCCGTCAAACGCCATGGCCTTACGCCGATCGCACGTATTCTTGGCGGCGCGACAGCCGGTGTACCACCGCGAATCATGGGGTTCGGCCCCGCCCCTTCGTCGCTGAAACTTTGCGCGCGCCTCGGCATATCTCCAGTGGATTTTGACCTTGTTGAAATCAACGAAGCTTTCGCTTCACAAGCCATTGCCGTTCTGCGGGCGCTTGGCATTGCCGAAGATGCCGAACACGTAAACCCTAACGGCGGCGCAATCGCGCTTGGCCACCCGCTCGGCATGTCCGGCGCCCGCATCGCTGGCGCCGCCGCGCTGGAACTTTCCATGCGTGGTGCAAAACGGGCGTTGGCAACAATGTGCGTGGGTGTCGGGCAGGGGATCAGTTTAGCCATCGGACAAGCCTGATCGGCCACATGATGTTCCATCCAGTTCGAACGAAATCAATCGGGAAATCGTTTTGAAATCCAGCCAATTGCCCAAGTGCCCGCAATGGGCCGGCATCACCCTCGAACCCGGCCCGTTCATCACAAAAGACTCGGGTCAGGACCCATTATTTCAGTTTGAGTGGATAAGAAGGCCAGTCAGGGATCGATAAAGTTCCATAAGGTATGCAAGTCAAGGACAGTTGGTCAGTGCGTGTCTGGACGTGCAAAACTAGAGCGCAATGCGTCCGTTCTCAAACGCCGGGCCTGTCTGCGGCAAGTCCCGCGAAAACGTGCGCCACGCCGGAAGCTGGAGCCAGGCGGCCCCTTCTGGATATGCGGATGGCTGTCCAACGCGGTGCACGGAAAATCCAGCGTTCGTGTAGGCCTCCTGATCCAGCGCGTTGCGCAGGTCAACGAGCACGCGGCCCCGCATTTGCCCGGCCAAGTCGCGCGGTACCAGCAGTTTGAACTCCGGCCATTCGGTGATCAGGACAACGGCATCGGCATCCTTTGCAGCGCCAAGCGCCGAAGCGCAAAGTTCGATTCCGTTGAATATCCGCTTTGCTTCCGCTCCCGCCTTCGGATCAAAAGCGCGGACAACCGCGCCCTGGTCCTGAAGCGCCCGGATGATCGTCAGCGCGGGCGTGTCGCGCACATCGTCGGTGCCAGGTTTGAAAGTCAGGCCAAGCACGGCAATTCTTTTGCCGACAATGTCGCCGTCCAGCGCGTCGGCAATTTTGCGCGCCATGGCGCGCTTGCGCGCCTCGTTGACCGCGATCGTATTCTCAACCAGACGCATGGAGGTTCCAGCGTCATTGGCCGATTTCAGAAGCGCCAAAATGTCCTTTGGAAAGCATGAGCCGCCAAATCCGGGTCCCGCGCGCAGGAATTTTGAACCGATCCGCTGGTCAAGGCCCATGCCCAGAGCGATGTCGTCGACATCGGCTCCGGTGTGTTCACACAGATCCGCCATCTCGTTGATGAATGTCACCTTCATCGCCAAAAAGGCGTTCGAGGCATATTTGATCAGCTCCGCAGTCTGACGCGATGTTGTCAAAAGCGGAATGCCCTTTGCGATCAACGGCGCATACAGCGCGCGCATCGAACTTGCGGCCGAATTGGATTTGCAGCCCACGACGATCCTGTCCGGATGCATGAAATCCGCGATGGCGTCGCCCTCGCGAAGAAACTCGGGATTTGACACAATATCAACCGGAATGCCCCGTGCCATTTTTTGCACAACGCGCTCGATGCGGTCGCTTGTCCCAACCGGGACGGTCGATTTTGTCACAAGCACAAGGGGTCCTGTGATGGTTTGCGCAACCTCCGCGGCTGCAGCCAGAACAAACCGCATATCAGCGACGCCATCCTCCGGCCGTGGCGGCGTGCCAACGGCAATGAATGCCATGTCGCATCGCGGCAGCGCATCACGCAGATTGGTGGCAAACGACAGCCTGCCATCGCGGGTATTGTTTGCGACCAGTTCGCTCAGGCCCGGTTCGTATATGGGAATCTGCCCCTTCTTCAGTGCCGCGATTTTTGCGGCGTCCTTGTCAACGCATATGACCTGATGCCCAAGTTCCGCGATGCAAGCGCCGGTGACGAGGCCGACATAGCCTGATCCAATGACGGTTATACGCATGGTATTGTCTCCGATGGCGGCGCCGGCGGCACGTTTGGCATTGCGGCCGGCAGGGGGATTGCGATTGTGGCGGCGAGCATGAGCGCGCCAAGACTCTTTTCGCCGGTCTTGAGCGCAAGCCGGCAGAGCCGGGTGGAATTTGGACCGGGGTTCTGGGCAAAGTGCCTTGCGACCTGCATCGAGGCGCACGCCTTAAGCCAAGCAAGCCGGGGGGCGGCATTGGGGCCGTAATGCAGACGCGCTGCCTCGCGCACGCTGTCGCTGACGGCCGTTGATGCAGCCTTGCCAATTGCGCCGGTGCGCGCCGCCACCATGGCCCGCAAGTCAAGCATTGCCAGGTCGAACAACGGGTCGGAAAGCGCAAAGCTGTCGAGGTCAAGGAACGTGACCTGCTGCCCGCAGAACACGATATGCTCAAGCTTGATGTCGCAATGCGCCGGCTTCTCGGCCAATTGGATTTCGTATCCCGCGATGCGATCCGCGAGCGCTGCCGCGCGGTCCGCCACGCCCGGCTCAATCTCGCCGACACGCCGCGCTGCAGACTGCGCGCGGCTGATCAAATGCGTCCGGTCCTTGCGCAAGTGAGGGACAAGCGCGCATTCATGGAAGTCTTTCAGCCCACGCAGAACCGATGATACTGCCGCGCGCGCCACGGACGGTGACGCTTTGGCCAAGCGCTGGTCAAGCGTGTCACCGAGCACCTCCTCCATGGCGAATGCATTGATATCTTCGGACAGTCCTTTTGGCTGCGGGACCGAGAAGGACCTTCCCGCGCTTGCCGCGCCCATGTCCCTGAGCAGTTCAATTGCAATGCGTGCGTCGCACTCCTTCTGAATCTTGACATAGGCTCCCGGCGTCCCTTGGGCGCCCCATCTGAATGTCGCGCCGATACCGGGACGAAAACGCGCCAGTTCCGGAATGCCCGCCGGCGCGGCGGGATCCCCAAGCAGCGCCGCGCTGTGACGCTGCGGGTCCGAAACGAATTGTGCTATTTCCGGCACATAGGGATCAGATGGGAAAAAATGGACCAAGGCGCCGGAGAGCGGCTCGTAGACCGGCGCACCCTTCGCTTGGCCCGCAGCTGCCTTTCGGCCGCGCCGCGCGGCACTCTCGCGGGAGCGGAGCCAGATGGAAGCGTGCAACGCCTGCTCATCGGCAGCCTGACCGTCAAACTCGGCGTGAATAACGGCGCGCTCGCCTTTGCGATACCGGACGCGGACGATGCGCATGGACGCCAGCGGCCCATGATTGCGGTCCGCCTCCGCCAGCGCGCGCGTCAAGGCGGCAAGGAACAGCTTTTGATCAGCGACAATGCGAAGACCCGGCAGGGCGTCATCTGAAATCTGGGCAAGGCTCATCGGCGGGCCTCCGCGATCAACTGGACGACCACATTTCCCGGCTCGCTTGAAAAGGCGTAAATTGCTGCAAGCCGCAACAGCGAGGCGCGCTTCCAGGCCCCTATGCGGGTCGCTCCAATATCAAGTCCGGCGCTGGCGCAGGTCTGAAAACCTGTCTCGAAATCCTGCGCCGTTCCGTTCCCCCTGATTTCGGAAAGGCGCACATGGGCGCAGAAATTGCCAATGTCGAGCCCGGGATCGGCCAGACATAACGTGTCGAAATCCAAGAGGCCACATTCGCCGGCCCAAATCAGAAGTTGCCCTTCGTGAAAGTCGCGATGGCAGGCAGCCGGCTCTATTGGACAAAGGGCCAGAAGGCTGCGTGAGACGCTGTCAAGCGCAGCCTGAAACGGCTTTTCCAAGTCTGCACGGTAACGGCCAATGCGGGTCTGCCATTGTTCCAACGCTGCAATCTCATCGTGCGCAGTCCACAATTGCCCGCCGGGCAATCCATGTTCGCGCAATTCCCGGAGAGCATTGCCACACAGGCCTGCATCGTCCGCCGATTTGATCCCGGTCAGTTCCGGGGGGCGTCCTGACAGGGCTGAGAAGACCGCCGCGCCCAAATCGGCATCAAACGCCAACGGCTCCGGCAAGCGGATGATCTGTGATGCGGCATGGCGCGCCGCCAGGCGCTGGTGCATGGCATAGGCGAGGCTTCCGGCCTCGTAACTGGTCGGGCGCAGACGAATGAAAACCCGGCGGTTCCAACCCCGCCAGTTCCAAAACTTCGCCGCAAGCACAGCGCGCTTCCCGAACCTGTGCGCCTTCAGCTCAATGCTCGCCAGACTTCCCGTGACCGGCTTGTCAAAAAGGCATGCAAGGAAATTGGTTGTGAAGGCTTCGTCGTGAAGGAGACGCAGACCGGCAAGCTTAGGGTCAAGACCGGGCTTCCTGAGGACGAGGCCGGGATCCTCCAACGGAAACAGCGACATGTCGTCATCGGGATCCAACTGCGCCCGGCGCGGATCGCAAAGCCGCCTGCGCTCCGTTTCATAGTGGGCGCGCGTATGCTCTCCCGTCACTTCGCCAATAAGCGTGCTGAACGCGGATTGGCCGCGCAGCCTGTACTGATAGTGGATTGTGACCGGGCGCGATGCACTGAAATGCGTGCGCGCAATGCGAAGATCGGTTATCGCTGCTCCGGTCTGTCTGGCCAGCGCCGCGCCCATATGGCCGGTATCCATTGCACGCGACAATGTCTCTGGTTCCGGCTCGCGCGATGGCGCGTGCGCTCTTGGATCAAACTGGTTCATGATGCCTGCTCCAATGCGATACGCGCCCCGCCGGGATAGAGACCTCCATTGAAGACGCGCACCACCCTGTCGGCGAGCTGGAGCGAGAGTTCGTCATGGGAAATGAGAATTGTGGTTCTGCCTTTGGCGGCGCGGCGCAGAGATTCTGCGACCTCGCGCGCCGAACGCGCGTCAAGCCCTGTCAGCGGCTCATCGAGAATCAGGATCGAGGCGTCGCGCAAGATGGCGCGCGCAATGGCGATGCGCTGGCGCTGCCCGCCTGACAACGTCGCGCCGCGCTCGCCGACGACAGTGTCATATCCCCCAGGCAGTCCGCGGATGAATTCGTCTGCGCCGGCCTCAACAGCGGCAGCGGCGACTTCCTCATCGCTCGCATCCAGTTTGCCATAGGCGATGTTGTCGCGGATCGACGTGGCGAACAGCACGGATTCCTGCAAGACCACTGCGATCTGCTCGCGCAGACTCGCCAGCTTGTAGCGCTTGATGTCAACGCCGTCGATCTGGACCTGGCCCGACACAGGATCGTAAAAACGCAACAGCAGCTTGGCGATGGTCGATTTGCCGCCGCCGCTCGCGCCGATGAAGGCGGTGGTCTTGCCAGCTTCCAGTCTCAAATTGGCATTTTTGAGCACCTGCGTTCCGTTGGCATAAGAGAACGACACACCGTGAAACGTGATCTCCCCGCCGAAGCGCGGCGCGTCGATTGCGTCATCCGCCTCGCGGACGTCAGGCTTGAGATCGAAAATTTCGAGGAGCCGTTCGCCGCTTGCAACCGCCTTGGCGATCGAACCAGTCATGTTGGCAAGCTTGCGGATGGGCTTATAGAGAGTCTGGAGATAGGCGGTGAAAACGAGAAGGTCGCCGGGAGTGATCGCCCCGGCGCGCACCCGGCCGATTCCGTACCAGAGCACAATGCAGGCGCCGAGCGCCAGGACCACCTGAACGAGGCGGTCCATGTGACCCTCAAGCCGCGTTGCCACGAGGCCAGCCTGCAGCGAGGAATCGTTTTGCTTGGCAAATCGGCTTTCTTCATACGCTTCGCGGGCAAATCCCTTGACCACGGTGATCGCCGAGATGCTCTCGCTCATCACATTGGCGATCTTGCCTTCCTTTTTCCGCTGCTTGCGCGCCGCGCCCCTGATCCGCTCTCCGAAGTGGGAGGAGACAAAGAACAACAGCGGGAAGACCACCAACGCTGCCAGTGTCAGCTGCCAGTCCATCCAGGCCATGACTGCGACCGTTCCGCCTACGACCAGAATCCGCGCAGCAAAGAAGATGACGGCGTTGATGAGAAGGTCGCGCATCATGCGGACATCGGCAGTCAGGCGCGCCACAATGTCGCCGAGGCTCGATTGGTCGTGAAACGAGTGCGAAAGGCCCTGGATATGGCGGTAAAGGTCAAAGCGCACGCCGGCCACGACCTTCTGGCCGGCACTGGCCATGAGATAAGATTGCGTAAAGGTGAAGATGCCGCCGAAAACGGCGAGCACCAGTATCGCCAGCGCCACAGCCGCCACGAGCATGTCCCCGCCGCCGGTGACGCCCATGACGTAAGCCGTGACGGGATCAAGATTGGCCTGTGGGATCAAGAGGCCGTCGAAAACAATTTTCATTGGCCAAGGCGCGGCAATTTCCATGGCCGTCGCCAAGATCATGGCGAATGATGCCAGGGCGAGCTTTTTCCAATGCGGTTTCAGCCTGGGGCCCAGAACCCGGAACAGCCGCCGCAGCGAGCCCTTCTCAATACGCCGCTGTTTGTCGGCACTTGTCATTACGCTGCCTTCCTCAATTGCTGGCCCATGGCGAGTGCCTGGCTAGCATTGCGGCCCCAGCTGTGCCGGGCGCCCTCAAGCGCCGCCGCTTCCGAAAGGCGCCGCATAAGGGGTGGATCGGCCATCAGTCCAAGCACCGCTTCGGCTAACGCTTCCGCATTTCCCGGGGGCGTCAAAATTCCGGTATCTTCATGTTTGATGACCTCAGCGATCTGGCCGATCCGGCTCGCTACGATTGGGCGCCCGGCTGCGAGGTATTCAAAGACTTTCAACGGCGAGAAGTAGAAATCTTCTGTCTCCGGATAGGGCGCCAGCGCGACGTCCATCGCAGTCAGGGCCGCCGGCATTTCCGGGTGACCGAGCCAGCCGGCCATGGTGACAGCGTGTTCAATGCCGGCGCCGCGGGCAAAGCCTTCTATCCAGCCACGCTCCGGCCCTTCGCCAACGACGAGCAACCGGGCATGCGGCGCCGCGCGCAGTACAATACGGAACGCGTCCATCATGACATCCACGCCATGCCAGCGCTTCAGACTGCCGCTGAAGCCGATGGTATACGCGCCTTTGGGCATCCCAAAATCCATTGGCGGCACGGCGGCATGGAACCGGGCCGTGTCCACGGCGTTGCCCATCACAATCGCGCGTCCCGGCCTGGCCCCTTTGGAGATGGCATAGTCACGCACTGCGGACGACACACAAACGAGCCCATCCGCCTGCCCGAAAACGGCGCGCTCGATTTCCTGCGCCCGCAGATGCAGTTGAAGCCTGCGGTATTGTTCTTGTTCCAGAAGCATCGGGGCGTTGACTTCGACCATCAAGGGCACACCAAGCGCCCGGGCAGCTCTGACGCCCGCGTCAGACCAAAGAGAATAGCGTTCGTAGATCATGTCGAATGGCCATTCAGCGTACAGACTGACCAGCGCTTCTCTTGCAGCCTCGGCGTCGGCGATGTTTGCCTCTTCCCGCGCTTCATCGCCGCCATCCTTGACGTTGTGCACTCGCGGCTTGAAGGCATGGATCGCGCCGTTGTGCTCTGCGGAAGGATTTCCCAGCCGTGTCGCGACGACGCGCACATCCGCGTCCTGTTGGCGCATGGCGTGCACCATCTCCTGGATGTGCACACTGGCGCCCTTCGAGCCGAACACCGGAATGCCGCAGTCTGCGCTCAGATAGGCGACGCGCATCACACTGCCTCCTTGAACAACGTGCGATCAATACTCGCAGCCTGCCGGAACCAGCCGCCGAGCGTGGCCACATTTGTCTGAAGCGAGAACAGGCTCTCAGCCCGTTTGCGTCCTGCGGCACCCATCCTTTCCGCGAGCGCGGGGTTCTCAAGCAAAGTTTCAATCGAGGCGGCCAGCGCGGTTGTATCGCCGGGCTCTACCACCAGCCCGGTCTCGCCATGGGCTACGATTTCAGGTCCCCCCGAGACGCTTGTCGTGACCACCGGCAATCCCAGCGCCATCGCTTCGAGGAGAACAGTTGGAAGCCCGTCCCGGTCGCCGCTCTCCGACACGATGCAGGGCAAGACCGCGACGCTCGCCTGGCGCACCATGCCGATCAGGCGCTCCTGAGGCTGCGGGCCGGCAATCTCCACATCCGGCGCAAGAGACGAAAGCCGGATCTGGCCGTCAAGTTCGCTCCGCAGCGGCCCGTCGCCGATGATGCTGCAATGAAACTTGACGCCATTATCCCGCAAAATCGCGCAGGCCTTGATCAGATCCGAAAATCCCTTCTTCTCAATCAAGCGGCCCACGGCGACGATCTGGCCCGGCCTGCGCTCCACCGGCATTGGCGTGAAACGGCCAAGATCGATGCCGTTGTAGAGACGCCATACGCGCGCGCCATGCGAAGGCGCGACCTGGCGAAGGTGCGCGCGGTTATAGTCGGAGACCGTAGCAACAAAATCCGCTTCGGCGATCTTCGCCCGCCGCATCGCGTTGTCCGAGGCGATGGATTTGTATTGATGATAGATGTCGCGCGCATGCGCGGTAAATGAGAACGGAATGCCGCTGAGGCGCGATGCAAGCAGCGCGACAGTGGCTGCGTCCGAGGCGAAGTGGGCGTGAAGATGGTCAACGCCGCGCGCCTGCGCCAGAGCGGCAACTGAAGCGGCCTTGAACTGAAGCGCGGCGGCTTCCTCGGCGGTTGAGTTGTTGAAGACCGGATCGCCCGCAGCGGCACATCCGGCAAGCGCAGTCCCCAGATCAACGGGTTCCTCTTCCAGACCCTCATGCAATCTGGTCTTCATCAAACCGCCCGCGGACGGCAGATAAGTGATCCGCGCCTTGAGTTCCTTGACAAGCCCATGCCGCTCTTCAAGGGGCGGGCGCAGCAAAGAAAACACTTCCACTCGATGCCCTTGGCGCTCCAGCTCGAGTATCTCGTTGAGCACAAAGGTTTCGCTCAGCCGCGGAAAGCGCTTCAGGACGTAGCCAAGGGACAGACCGTCAGGCATTTGCATGTTTGATTTCCTTTTTGGCTGACAGGCGCGCCTGCGCATTTTTTTCGACAAGTCCGCAAATGATTTCTGCGGCCCGCTCGGCGCCGCCCAAATCAAGTGACGCCACCTTCCGCAGTGCGCCCGGGCGCACTTTCCTGATTGCGTCGACCAGCCTTTTTGCATCCGCATCGTTGGCAGCGATCATTTCGACGATCCCGCGTTTTGCCAGGCACTCCGCGCGCAGCCTCTGCTCAGCGCTGGGTCCGACTCGCGGGACAACAAGTGCCGGGCATCCCGCGCTGACCGCTTCGATGATGGAATTGTAGCCTCCCATCGTGATGAACAGGTCTGCCGCTGCCAGCAGCGCGGGAATGTCAGGGTGCGATTTCAAGAAGCGGACACCGAGGTCTGCCGCTGCTTTTTCGAGCGGCTGAACAAGTTCGGCATCCATCAATGGACCTGAGATGATATCGGCGTCGGGGCGCTCTTCCCCGGGGATCAAAGCGAGCGCTTCAAGCGTTGCCACCAAAAGCGGGAATGCATCACGGCCGCCGCCGCCTGCCACAACGATGCGTGCCTTTGCCGGCTTGGCAGCCGCGTGTCCGCGCGAGCCGTCCAGACTCGTCACATAGCCGCAGCTCGTCACCTTGCCGGGCAGCAGTTTCTCAAGTCCGTAAGCCTGCCGAGTCGGAAAGACACCCTCGTCGCCATAGACGAAGATCCGGTCATAAAGGCCTTTGACAATCTGGTTGGTGCCGCGGGCCTCCCAGTTTTTCAGAGTAACATCCGGCTCGTCGAGAATATCGCGCAGTCCAAGGATCAGTTCGGTCTTTTCAGCGCGCAGCCTCTCCAGCGTGGGAATGAGTTCGCCGGACACGCCCGAAGGTTCGTGATCCACAAGGAACAGATTCGGCGCGAAGCTGATGGCTGCTTGCTCGATCAGCGCCGCCCTTAAGGAAATCACCTCTGCCGGACTCACGCGCAGGCTTTGCGGGCGCCAAAGGGAGCGGCCGACTTTCGTGAGCGACGGCAGTTTGATGTAGTCGACACCCGGTGGAAGGGCGAAGGGAATGCCCGACGGGCTGCCCACCAGCATCAGGACGCTGGCGCGCGGATTCTGCTCGACAATGCGTGCGGCAATCGCGGAGTTGCGCCGCATATGGCCAAGACCGATCGTGTCATGCGAGTACATGAGAATCCGCGGCGCGCCGGCGCTGGGCTGGCTGCCCTGCTTTTCGCGCAGCATGGCGGCGACCATGTCGCGGAACCGTGTCAACGGGAAAGGCTTGGCGATGAATGCCGCCGCGCCGAACCCTTCGGAGCGCAGCCGGTTATCGGCCGTGTCCTGACCGGTCATCATGATGACCGGAAGGTCGGGCCTTACCCGGCGCATGTCCTCACAGAAGTCGAGCCCGCTGCCATCTCCCAACTGGATATCGGCGCAGACAAGGTCATAGTGCGCACTGCCGATCCTGCCAGAGGCAGCGGCCAGCGAGTCGGCAATAACCGCGTTGACGCCGCCACGGGCCAGCGCGGCCGCCAGATTGTTGGCGAGACTCGTCTCGTCTTCGATTATCAGAACAGTTTCGGCCATCGGCGTTCTCACTTTGCAGATGGATATGCAAACAGCGGGCCAAGTTCGGATCCAGCGGAAGAGTTTCGTTTAATTATTGATATTGCTAGGAAATTTATTGAAACTTGCACATATGCCCAACACTTCGGCGTGCAGAGCGCAGAGGTATTGGGTGAAATCCCCCACAGGCGCGGCTGGCCAATCTGACAGAATCCTGATTGCTCCTGTCAGGCTGCTGTCAGCTACGCCGGCTTACGATCCAGGCAGGTGATATGCCTGAATTTATTGCATTCCGCCGGGGTGAATCGTGAAACAGCTGCAGTGGACCCATGTCAAAGCAGGAGCAACATCTTGGCTTCTGGACGGGCGCGGAGTCCGTTTTGCCTTTGGGCCTGTTGCGCTTGCCGCAGTCATGATCGCCGCCAATGCTCTGCTGTTTTCCTATATTGCCTCGGGCATGGTCGAACGCCGGATTTTGGCGCGCGACGCCAATGTGTCCTCGCAATATGTGAACTCGATCGTCAAACTTGCCGGGGCTGTTTCATATTTCCAGGGAGATGCGCTCAATCCAAAGGCGCCTGAAATGGAGGCGTTCTTCAGCCAAGTCTCGGGATTGCCAGAAGTGCTCGGCGCCAATGTCTACGGCTTCAACCGGACAGTTCTTTGGTCAAGCGACGGCGCGCAGATCGGAAAGCGCTATGAGGACATCCCATCCCTTGAAGCCGCCTTCCGCGGCGAGTTGCATCCTGAAATAGAGTCAGTCGGCGAACACAAAGACGAGAGTGAACGCGAACATGTGGATTTCCCCACCACGGTCCAGACGTACATAGAAACTTATGTGCCTATCTGGTCCGCCGACGGCAAGAGTGTGGCTGGAGCCGTTGAGGTCTACCGATCTGCCGTGTCAATCCTTGATGACATAAGTGCCGTGCGCCATGTGATTTGGCTCGGATCAGCCATTGGCGCGGCCGTGCTCTTTCTCACGATGACGGCTGTTGTGCTGATCGCGAGGCGGCTCATCGCCGAGCAGCAGCGCCAGGTGGTGGAAAGCGAAAAGTACGCGGTCATAGGCGAGCTTACGGCAGCGGTCGCGCATGGTCTGCGCAATCCGCTTGCTTCAATCAGGTCCTCGGCGGAGTTGGCTCTGGACGACGAGCTCCCCGACAGCGCGCGTGAGCCAATTACAGACATAGTCGGCCAGTCTGAGCGGCTGGAATTATGGATACGCTCGTTTCTGACCGATCCTGGCGCTATCGTCGATAAGGCGCTTCAGCCTGCTGCCCTTGACCGCGTTATCGAGGAGTGTCTTGAGGGATTTGCCGCGCAAGCACAGGCGCGGTCCATCCGTCTCAGCTTCGCACCGTCCGGACCTGGTCCGCGCGTTGCCGTCAAGCCCGCAGAACTTTCACAGATCATTACATCACTCATTGCCAACAGCATGGAAGCCATCGGCAATGGCGGCGACATTACCGTGCGGCGCGCCAGCGGCGGGGCGGGACATGTCACGGTAACGATTGAAGACAACGGGCCGGGAATTGCGCCGGAAATGAAAGGGCGGCTTTTCAGCGAAAACATCACCGGCAAGAAATCAGGGCTCGGCGTTGGGCTGACACTTGTCAAACGCATTCTCGACCGCTGCGGGGGCACAATCGAGCTGGTGAATCGCAGAATCCGCGGTGCGCGCGTGACGCTGAATTTGCCTGTGCATGGAGTACGCTAGCATGACCAAAGTGCTTGTCATTGACGATGAAGAGGTTCTTGCAAGGACAATCTGCAGCTATTTGCGCAAACGCGGCATTGAGGCGGACTTTGCGCTGAATGCGCGCGAGGCGGTCATGAAATTCTCAGCCATGCGCCCGGACCTGACGTTTCTGGATTTCAAGCTGGGCAAAGATGACGGTCTCGATATTCTGGAGCGGCTGCGGGCGCGCAAGAGCGATGCCCACATTGTCATGATGACTGGCCATGGCGATGTTTCTGTCGCCGTGCAGGCGATGAAAATGGGCGCCCGTGATTTCATGACCAAGCCTGTGCCATTGGGGACAATTGCATCAATGGTCATGGGCGCGGCCAAGCCTGATCTAGATTCAAGAACTGCAGCTGCTCCAGTCAATGCCGCAGCGGCGACGGATCTCATTCTTGGCCGGTCTGCCGCCATCTGCGAAGCGCGAAAATCCATCGATCGAATTCTGACTGCGCTTAAGCCCGTGATGGACACTCCGCCGCCGGTCATGATCACGGGCGAGTCGGGCACCGGCAAGGAACTCGCCGCCAAAGCGCTGCATGAGGGGGGGCCGCGCGCCAATGGACCATTCATCGCCATCAACTGCGCTTCACTGCCTGCAGCGCTGGTGGAATCCGAACTGTTTGGCCACGAGCGCGGCGCCTTTACCGACGCCAAGGCGTCAAAGACGGGGCTGTTCGAGGCCGCAAATGGCGGCGTCCTGTTTCTTGATGAGATCGGCGACATGCCCATGGATGCACAGGCCAAACTGCTGCGTGTGCTCGAAACCAGAAAGGCCCGGCGGATTGGCGGCGTCAAGGAGCACGAGGTTGATGTCTGGGTGATCTCCGCCACGCACCGGGATCTGGAAGACCAGGCCGCTATCGGGGAGTTCCGCCGCGACCTCTTGTTCCGCCTTCAGGTGCTTTGGGTGAATCTGCCGCCTCTGCGCGCGCGAGACTCCGATGTTCTCTTTCTTGCGGAGCATTTCCTGGCGCTTGCCGCATCAAAGTACCAAACAGAAACGCCTGAATTGTCTGCGGATGCGCGGTCGAAACTTGTCGCGCATGACTGGCCAGGCAACGTGCGCGAATTGCGCAATGTCATGGAGCGCGCCGCGCTGACATGTGGCGGGGGCGTGGCGACGGCGCGCGACCTCTCACTCCCGTCTGCGCTCAAGGAGGCGCAATTGCCGCACGATGACGGCGCTTCGCTTGCCGAGATCGAGGTCGGAGCGCTGCAGAACGCCTTGGCCCGTTCACAGGGAAATGTCTCGCTCGCAGCAGGTTTTCTCGGAATCTCGCGCGACACGCTGCGCTACCGCATCCAGAAATTCGGTCTGCGGCGCGCGGTTAGCCACTAGTCTGCCCGTCGCCCGCAAAGTGCCGCAAGAAGGTCAGACTTTCCGCGCTCACGGAATTTCAGCGCGCGGCGGATCAGCGCGAGCTGGCCATAGGCGGCAGCCAGTGCCGGGCTGACACGGCCCCCTGCTTGGCCATAGGCGAGAAGCACAACGTGGAGCCAAGCCGACATGAATGCGTTGGGATTCTTCCGGCCTGATTCATCGCGCGTAGCCAGATGCGCAGCGAAGTTTCCAATGTCCGCAGCAGGATCGCCTTCGCTCAGATCGTCCAGATCAAGCAGCCAAGCCGATCCGGTCTCGTCGATAACGAATTGCCCTGCATGCAGATCGCCATGGATGACCACATTGGAACAATCGAAGCTGTCAATCACATCAAGCGCATTTGCCATTTCGCCCTGAAGCTTTGCGGCAGTCCAATTATCGAGGCGCGGCACTATTTTAGCGAGTGGATCAAAGCGCGGCAGCGGCAGCCCGGGCCTGAGCGCATGCATCCTGACGATGGGCCGAAACAGCATTGGCTCGATGCTGCGGGATTGGCTGTCGACAACGGAACGACCCGGCGCGCCCGGGATCATTGCGAACTCAGCCAGCCGGCCGTGCCGGGCAAGCACGCCGCCTGGCGTGAGCACTGCGTTGCCGCTCAGCCAGTCAGCGCGCGCCAGCGCGGTTTCAGCAGACCCGTCCAACAGGTAGCGTTTGAACAGTCTGGAGCCACAGACGCGCACGCGGCTCATTGCAGCAGCTCCAGCAGGCGCAACGCTGCGGCATCGGCGCCCGAAGGGCCAATGTCAACTTCCGGCCTGCGCGACTGCCGTGCAAGGGCGCGCGCAAGGAAGCTTGCCGCTGCCTCATGGCCGTTTTCAACAAACGCCGCCCCAAGCCTGGGTCCCCATTCCACAGTCCGCGCGGCTTGATCATCAAGCGTGCGCGCAATCGGGATAAGGAGCGCTGGCGTCGTGGAAACGGCCAGCTCGAGCACCGAGTTGTAACCGGCTGTGCTGATGACTGCATCGGCGTCGGCGAGATACTGGTTCAAATCACCGCCGGGGTCGACGACACGGTCAACCCCCGCGACCAATGCCTCTTCAGGGGCTCGCGGGCCAAGCGCCTGGACCGCTTCGAATGGCCTTGGACAGAGCGTCCGGCAAAGCGTGACAATTTCCGATGCCTGACTGGCAACTCCGGAAGCAGTCTCGGCGGTGCCGCCGCCGCCGGTCGCGATCAGGAGAAGCGGCGTTTTGCGAGGACTTAGCACCCGCCGCTGCGCTTTGCGGTAAATCCAGCCCGTGGCAAAGATGTGCTTTGCAAAGGCATTGCCAAGTTCCGGCATCCAGTGGGTCCGGGGATTGGGAACAAGCGCCAAATCCCATGGCGCGCCATTTGGCAATTGGAGCCGCGCAAGCCTATCCTGCGGCATTTGCCTGAGAATAAGAACGCGAGTGACCGGCGAACGCGCTATTCCCTCCGGCGCCATTGTGTCTGCAACGATCATCTGCGGCTGCCGCGCGCCGGCGAGCCCGGTCATCTGCGCCCGCTCCGCAATAGCCGTCTCGTCAAAGGCGGCCAGATCTCCTTCCGGCAGCCCGCCAATCGGCGCGTTGGTAAAAAGCGCAATGCTCAAATCCGGCCGCCGGGCTTTAACCGCAAGCGCGACCGATGCCGTCCTGCGGATGTGTCCAAGGCCGCTGCGGCTGGTTGCCATGAAAATGATGTCAGCGCTTTTTCCCATGCGCTCGCTCCTTGCAATACCTGCCGTGTTTCGCAAGTTTCGGGCCAATCCAAGTTGTCGTGTATTTGGTTACATTGCCCCCTTTTCAGCGAGATTTGGATGCCTTGCGCCGCTCAATGCGTGAAATCCCCCAATCGCCTGGGTGAAGAGTGACACGCACCCCAATTTATTGACATGAAAAGGCAGAATTCCGATAGCCTTGGCGCCGTCCTGACCGTGGACGCCATCAGGTTTACTTGATGCTGAATCCACCGTCGGCCATCAGGACCGCGCCGTTGATGATGGCGGCATCGTCTGACGCCAGATAGAGCGCTGCGGCGGCGATTTCCGAGGGCTTGGCGAAGCGCCCGACCGGAATGTCGCGTTTCGCCTTTTCGCCTTTCTCGCCCGGCCAGCCAACCAGCGCCATCGGCGTGTCCACCACAGTCGGCGCAATTGCATTTGTCGTGATGCCGAATTGAGCCCATTCGACCGCCATCACTTTTGTCAGGTTGATGAGCCCGGCCTTGCTCGCCCCATAGGCGGCGTGGCCCTCGATGGCGATCACGCCGGCTTGCGAGGAGATATTGATGATGCGCCCGCGCCCGGATTTCTTGAGGAAGGGCAGAGCCGCCGCGCCCATAAGCCAAGGCGCGCGCAGGTTGATCCGCAAAGTCCGGTCCCAGGCGTCGAGATTGGTCTCATCGGCGGGGAACACCAAGCCGAAACCGGCATTGTTGATCAGGACGTCGATGCCCATCGTTTCACCGATGGCGCTGACAGTTTTGTCGATGGCCGCAGGATCCTCCAGATCAAGCAGAAAGCTTCGATGGTCGGCGCCAAGCCGCGCCGCCAATTCCGCTGAACTGCGGATATCGACAAGGGCCAGCCTCGCGCCAGCGGCTGCGAAGCGCTCGGCCATCGATTCGCCGATCCCGCCTGCGGCGCCGGTGATCAAGACGGTCAAACCAGCAAATTGATGCATCCGGTTCTCCTCCTCCAGAAAGCTGGGAGCAGCTGTTGACTGCCCCCGGTTATGTCAGATGTCAAAATTCGACGGCAGGATCACCATGTCGCGGATCGTCACGGTGCGTGGCCGCGTCAACATGAACATGATGCCGTCCGCTACCTCCTTCGGCTCGATCAGCGCGCCGTTCTCTTTGGCTTTCCTGAGGTTCTCCTCGGGCCAGTCGGCCAGCAGCGCGCTGATCACCGGACCCGGCGAGACCGAACCGACGCGGATGCCGTGCTTGAACAATTGCCGCCGCATGGTCTGCACGAAGCAGGTCATTGCCCATTTCGATGCCGAATAGACCGGCTCCCACGGAACCGGGAAATGGCCTGCGACAGAACTGGTGATAATGATGTCGCCGGCGCCGCGCGCGATCATGTGCGGGATGACCGTATGGACATTTTTCATCACCGCATTGACGTTCAGATTGAGCATCCTATCGATGGTATCGAGATTGGTCTCCGTCAGGTCGCCGCCGATATAGGTGCCGGCATTGGCGTGAAAGATATCGAGCCGGTCCGCCTTGGCGAGAATGCCGTCCAGCAGGGATGCGCAGCTTGCCGGATTGAGCAAATCGATCACAAGAGGGATCGCCTGCGCACCCAGCCGCGAGCAGGCGGCATTGAGCGCGCGTTCGTCCCTGTCGACCAGAATGACTACGGCGCCTGCGGCGATCATCGCCTCACTGGAGGCAAGGCCTATTCCTGATGCGGCGCCAGTCACCGCTGCCACTTTTCCCTTCAAATCGGACACTGTTTTCTCCTCATTCCAGATTGATGTTCATGTGCAGGCCGCGTGATAGGCGGCAAGGCTTTGCGTAACCCGCCAGATCAGCACGGTTTCAGGCTCAAGCGGATGGTCTGCGAAAATGCGGGCTTCCGGCAAATGCTGCCAGAAGAGTGCTTCCGGCACGCGCCGCCCTTTGAGCGCAGCCGCGAGCCGGTCAACGGCAGCCTTCGCCGCTGGCTGGGTCCAGTAATAACGGATGCGGTCCGACAGGCTGTAATGGCGAAGCAGCCGCTGCTCCGGCGCATTGCCGCCATAGTGTTTGTTCCAATGGCCGGGCTCAGCCAGCATCAGCGATTCCATCTCGGCGTAGAGCGGGCGCACGCCGTAATCCGGCAAGAGGTCGGATGCGATGAGGTCCAGCGCATACAGCGCTTCGCGCAGGACAAATGTCAGTTCCGGTCCGACTTTCAGGATCTGGAAGCCGTCCTGAACCAGACAGCGCAGAGGCGCGGTCCCTTGATAGTCGGTCGAATGGGCCTCGAATGTGAACTGCGGCTCGTCGTTGAGAAGGCTGCTCAGCGCAGAGGCTTTGGCCGGGTCGTAAAGTATGACGTTCTGGTTTCCAAACTCGACGCCGGGTTGAACCACAAGCCCGATGGCGCGCGCGAATGCTCCCGAGAGACCTGCTTCGGCAAAGATGCGCCGGTGCACGTGGATGGTCTCAAGCGCTGCGGCGGGGGATGTTGGCTCAATGCTGCTCAACATGTGGTCGGCGCCGCCGGGGGGAGGGACTTCCGTTCCGATCACATAGACCGGCGCAGGCAGTCCAAATCGTTTCGCTGTCGCTTCGGCCACGCCCGCCAGACTGGCGGCGCGGCGTGCGGCAGTCTCGTCATCCAGCGCCGCCGGTTCGCCGCGGCAGCCCATGGATGCGTCCAGATGGATCTTTCGGAAGCCTGCCGCCATATAGGCCGCAACCATCTTTCCGGCCTCGGCCATCGCGATCTCTGTGTCGAGTTCACGCCACGGGTTGGGCCCGAGATGATCGCCGCCCAGCTGGATCAGGCCGGAAGGGCATCCTTCCTCGGCGGCGATGCGCTGCACAAGCGCGGCGAAATCAGCCGGAATCATGCCGGTGTAGCCGCCCAGATGATTGACCTGATTGCATGTGGCCTCGATCAGGACAGTGCTCGACTGGTCCCGGCCGAAGCGCAGCGCGGCGCGCAGGACCACAGGATGTGCTGAACAGACCGATGTGATGCCGAGCGGACGGCCCTGCCGCCGGTTCTCCGCAAGACTGCGAAGGTCGGTTTTCATGGTCTGCGCCTCGGGGTGGCGGCAATGAACATATCAAGTTCCGCGCGCGTGCCTGCGCCCTCCATCGGGCCGCGCATGGTCACGTTTCTGGCCCCAGCCGCGCAACCGTAGCCGAGGGCGTCCTCGACGCTCAGTCCAAGCCTGCGACAGGCGACATAGGCGCCGCCAAAACAATCTCCCGCGCCTGTTGGGTCGACTTCGGTGACATCAAAGGCGGCTGCGTCAGTGCGCGTGCCGTCCCGGCTGAAGCAAGTTGCGCCGGCCGAGCCGCGCTTGAGAACGATTTCCTTGACGCCGATCTCAAACAGACGCCGAACCGCCGCGGCTTCACCATCGACACCGGCTGCGCGCTCCAGCTCTTCACCGGACGGCAACAGCAGATCCGCCTTGGCAACGAGACCTGCAAACCGCCGCTCGGAATCGTCATCCAGCCGCAATTCCTTGCGCAGGTTCGGATCAACGGAAAGCGTGCCGCCACGCGCCTTGATGATGTCAGCCGCCTTGTCGATGACGTCACTGGCGCTGCGCATCGACAAGGCGGAACCCATGACATGGAGATGGCCTGATCGGGCCACGAGCGCGGCCACTTCATCCGTCCACCCAAACCGCGCTGCCGCCGATGTGGCGATATTGTAAACAAAGTCCCGCTCGCCGTTGACGCGGTAGCGCACAAAGGCGCTGCCGGTCGGGAAGCCGGGATCAATTGCGATTGCCGAGACATCAACGCCGTCCTGTCTCAGGCGGTCCAGGTTGACCCTTCCGAAGTCATCGTTCCCGACAGCGCCGATCATGGCAGCCCGGCCGCCGAACCGCCCGCATTGATCGATGAAAATGGCCGGGGCGCCGCTCGGATAGGGGCCGATCAGCGGCTGGGCGGCAAGAAAACCATTTCCGACGGTCGTTGCGACAATTTCCACCAGGATTTCGCCAACGCAGACTGTCGGTCCCAGATCATCCGGCGCCAAGTTTGTTGAGTACATTCAGTTCACGCTTTCCACAGTTCGGACGGTCTGCCCGGCTTGATGGGCCGGACGCTGAAAATTGACAGTCTCGCTGCCCAGAACTTCATTTTCCAGCGACATGAAACGCTGATGCAGAAGGCAGGCCGCGCCGAAGGCCGAGCCAAACTCGGCATCTTCATCCACAGCGATCTGCGGTATAGGAAAAGTCACGGCCTGCTTTACGTTCATGTGAAGGGCAACACGCGCCGCAGTCATTGGGTAAAGCGCCGCCACCGAACCGCCCAGCACAATCCGCTCCGGATCGATAAGCCTGCAGGCTTGATATAGGGCGGCCCCGAGATGGCGGGACCAATCTTCGGCAATCGAGACGGCAATCGGCTCACGGTCGCGCACCGCTGACAGGAAGTCCTGAAGATCAGCTTCCGGATTTGAGGTTCCCGCGCGGTAGCGCTTGGTCAGAACATCGCGGCCAATCAGCTGCTCAAGGCTGACTCCGCCGCTGCCTGGCACCAGCATGTGCCCGATTTCGCCAGACAGTCCATGGCCGCCGCGGAACAACTTGCCGTCGATCAGGATGCCCCCGCCGACGCCGGTTTCGATCAGGAGAAACAACGTGACGCCGGATTGGCTGTGCTTGTAACTGTCGCCAATCGCAAAGGCGTTTGCGTCGTTTTCGATCATGATCGGTGCGGCGACCGGCAATGCCGCCTGAGCAGTCTGCACAAAATGAATGTCCCGCCAGCCAATGAGCGGCGCGAGACTGACCACTCCATCGGGACGGATGTGCATGGGCGCGGAAATTCCCACGCCTTGGCAGCGCTCAATCATTTCCGCGCTCATCGCCCCGAAAGCCAGGTCAAATGCGCGGGTAATGGCCTCCTTGACCGTTGCAGAGGGCGTGTCAAAAGCAACCTTGTTGTGTGTGCGCGCCGCGCCCGTCAGATCGATGGTGACGGCGGAAATATGTTCGACGCCGATTTCGATGCCGACAAAGAATGCGGCCTCCGCCACAAGCTCGAGCATGATTCCGGGCCGCCCGGCGCTGCGTATCACGGCTTCCTGAGGCAACTCGGCATTTTCGACTTCACGCACCAGCCCGCACTGGGTGAGTTCAGACACGATTTGTCCTGATGAAGACCGGTTGAGATTCAGCCGCCGCGCCAGCTCGGCGCGGCTCATGCGGCCCGAATCCGAAAGGTTTTGCAGCGCGGCGACCAGATTGGTCAGCCGGATCCGGCGCGGCGAGCTTCCTGTCGTCACTATGTCGTTCACGTGCCATTCCCAAAATGCATTCTGATTTGACCCTGACGACCAAATCAGACCGGCCAATACACCATCAGGGCCGGGCGTTTGTGGCGCGCCGGCGTTTTGCTTCATCCATTTTCGATTCTATGAAGTGTTTGGCGTGGGCGGCAAGCGGATCATTGTCCGTCCAAGTGTCACGCCAGATCGCACAGGCGAGTGAAAGGCCTTCGTCCACCACCGCGGTCGAGAAGCTCTCGAAGACAATGTCGCGCTTGTAGCCGATGTCGAGAAGCGCATCGAAAATCAGGTCGAAATCGATGACCCCGTCGCCCAGAAATCCGCGGTTGCTTTCGCCAATGTGGAAATATCCGATCTTGTCGCCAGCCAGCCGGATTGCTGCGGCGGGATTGGCTTCCTCGATGTTCATGTGGAACGTGTCGAGATGAAGCCGCACATGGCTTGAGCTGGTGTCGGCTATGAATTTGAGGCCCTGTGCTGCCGTGTTGAGCAAATTTGTCTCGAAGCGGTTGACGACCTCCAGCACCAGATCCACACCGCATTGCTGTGCAACGACAGCAGTCTCGGCAATTGCGGCGACGCTGTTGTCCCAACCTCGTCTTGTCGGCTGCCGGTTGTACTTGGTGTGCGCGGAATACAGAATGCCGCCGAGCTTGTTGCCGCCGATGTCGCGCACCGCACGCACCGCATCAGCCAGCATGGCCGTGCCGGCCGTCACAACCGCAGCGTCATCCGATGAAACGTCCTTGTCGAGCGGCAGTCCCATGGTGACGCCAATCTCCATATCCAGTGACTGCGCCAGTTTGGCCAGTTGGTCCAGGTTGAACTTCTCGGGGCGCAGGTAGGCGAACTCTATTGTCCGATAACCATGCTCAGCGCTCTTGCGAAGGGCCATTTCCAAACCATCCTGGGTTTGGCCGCCGGTCCATACAAAAGAGTGGATGCCTAAGCGCCTCATGTATTCCTCCTATTTGTTGTTATGCACAACGAATAATTATTCCGCTTTTCTGTCAAGAGGCGCTGCCATAGAATCCGTTTTCCTGCACATATTGTGCACTGCAACAGCACTCGCTGGATCAAATGCTGCATTTGCTCAGGCAATTTGAAAAAAATCGGTTGACACATCCAACCGATGGCATAATTTGGTGTTATAAGCAACAAATAGAAAACCAGCTTGCAGCGGCGTCGCATTCAAGGAGGAAAGCGTGACTGCAGCGGTTGAGTTTGGCGGAAAACGGGATCAGGGCAGCCCTATTGCGTACGGGAGGTGCAGTGCATGAAGGCGCATTTGCGGATCGTGCCGGACTATGAAGTCATCGTGTGCCCGCCGGAGGAAAGCTTCCGCTGGCACATGCACGACTATCCCTTTTATCTCGCCAAATGGAATTATCACCCCGAGTATGAACTGCACCTCACGCGCAGCACATCCGGAACGATGATGATTGGCGACTATCTGGGCGACTTCGAGCCCGGCAGCCTGATCCTGACCGGCCCGAATGTCCCCCACAACTGGGTCAGCAACATCCCGCCGGGCGAACATGTCCGCAACCGGGACATGCTCATCCAGTTCACGCCTGATTTTGCCGCGAAAATCGCCAACTTCAGCCCGGAGCTGTCGGCGGTGAGGGCGCTCTACGATGACGCGGCATTTGGGGTTGAGTTTGCAGGCGCGTCAGCGTTCGCCGGCCGGAAGTTATTGACTGACATTGGCGGGGCGAGGGGCGCGGACCGGTTGATCCTTTTCCTGCGGCTGATGGATGTCTTGTCACGCAATCCGGCCGAGCGGCGGCGCCTGTCGCGGCTGGCCCCGGCGCTGAAAGCCGAATTGCCGCAGTCCATCGATATGGCGATGCGCTTCATGAACGAGGCGCATGCCGAAGATCTCGATCTTGCGGCGGTGGCGGCGCGGGCGGGGCTGACGCCGCAGACATTTTCGCGGCTGTTCAAACGCCAGACCGGCCACACCTTTGCCAGCTATCTGGTCCTGACCCGCATCTATGTCGCCTGTACGCTTTTGACCCAGACACATCTGCCCGTCACGGAAATATGTTTCGAGGTCGGATTCAACAACATTGCCAACTTCAATCGGCAGTTCTTGAAAATCTGCGGCCGCTCGCCGTCGGACTACCGGAAAATTGCCCATCGCATCGGATCTGATCTGCGGGGTGCTTCGCCCAGTGCGCCTGTTTTCCCGCAGGTTTCAGGCGGAAAAGTATAGGTGAAGTGCAGACAGCGCGTAGCAAGGGCCGTCAGGCGCACCTAACGTTAGGACAGCTGGCAGGAAGAGGAGTCCTTCCGGTGTCTTGATCAAATGAGAGAATTTCGACCTGGAACAGGCAATTGGGTGCTTTTCCGGGCACGGAAGACCCTTGCCCGGCGAATGCTGAAACGGGTGAGTCAAGAGGATGAATGTCAACAAGGAGGAGAGTTATGTCTTCATTAAAATCGCGCCTCGCCATTCTGGCAGTTGCGCTTTCCACCACAGTGTTTCCCGCTCACGCCGATTTCTGGTCTGATGCAGGCGCCAAATACAAGGGCGTTGTCTTGCATGGCGTGACGGAAAGCACCCCGCCGTCAAACTTCATCAAGGATGTTCTGGCCAAGCAGTTCGAGGAAAAGACCGGCATCAAGGTCGAGATCGAAACGACTTCCTGGGACCAGATGTACGACAAAGCCATCAAGGACATGGAAGCCGGCACCGGCATCTATGACATGGTCTACATTGAGCAGGACATCATTTACGCCTACCTGTCCCGCAACTTCCTGACGGACATCACCAAGTCCCTCAAGGACAAGCCGGAACTGAAGGCGCCGACTTATGAAGACGCCAATTTCACAACCTTCGCCAATTACTTCAAAAACGCCGAGGGCGACCTGTTCGGCGTGCCGATGGAAGCCTTCATCAAGCTCTATCTCTATCGCAAGGACTTGTTCGGCGATGCGGAAATCCAGGCTGCCTTCAAGGCCAAGACCGGCAAGGACCTGAAACCTGCGACAAACCATGCCGACTATACCGAGATCGCCGATTTCTTCACGGCATACGGCAAGGAAAAGGGCATCGATCTGTGGGGCACCACCGCGCAGGCCCATACCGGCCATCCGGCATCATGGTATGAGTACTACGAGTCCATTGCTCCGACTTTTGGTGTGTACAGCTGGGGCATCGACGCCAGCAAGAACTATGCGGCGACTGTTGCCAATGGCGGCACGATGAACAGCGACAAGGCGAAGGCAGCCATGAAATATTGGCTTCACCTGCGCGATGTCGCTCCGCCGGAATCAGCCCAGTCGACCTGGACGGAAACGGCAACGACCTTTGCCGCCGGCCGCGTCGCTCAGGGCCTGATCTATGGCGAAAACGCCGCATGGATCGCTTCGGATGCCAAGCAGTCAAAGGTGGTTGATCAGGTCGGTTTCGCCCTGCCTCCGGTGGCAGACGGCGTGATGGCCGATGCCGAAGCCGGCAAGGGCTATATCGGCTACTATGACGGCGGCGCTTTCGGCCTTCCGGTCACCTCGAAGAACCAGGAAGCAGCCTTGCTGTTCCTGCAATTCATCGGCCAGAACGAAGTGCAGGCTGACTGGGCAGTTGCAGCCCCGCGCATCACCAACACAGCGACTTATGACGATCCGAAAATCGCGGAAATGGATAAGAAGCTGGGCGGCTATTACACGATGCTGAAGGATCAGGGCAAGCTGTTCGCCGGTGCGCCGGCCTACCCGTTCCATGCCCAGGTTCGTGAAGCTACTGCTCCGATCTTCTATGACATCCTGACCGGCAAGATCGGCCCGGATGAAGGCCTCGACCAGATGGCGGCCAAGGCTGAAGAAGAACTGACCAAGCTCGGCTACCGCAAGTAAGGGTCGTACTCCCAGACCCAGGCAGGCCGCCTTTCAAAACGGCGGCCTGCCATTTTTCCGGGACGTTTTCACCGCAACCCATGTTGCCACCTGAATGATGAGGCCGGTCGATGAACCGCACCAAACTTGGCTGGTTAATGCTGGCACCGAGCCTTGCCATACTGGGGCTCTTTGGCATCTTCCCGTTCTTCTATGTGCTTTGGGTTTCGTTCCACGAATGGAATCCGTTCGCGGCAAATCCCACGAAGATTTTCAATTGGGCCGAAAACTACCGCTACATGGTGTTCGACGGCCCGTTTCTGGCTTCCCTCGGTGTCACGCTGGCCTTTGTCTTTTTCGCCGTGGTCAGCGAAGTTGTGCTTGGTTACGTGCTCGCGCAGGCCTTCATGCGGGACTTTCCCGGCAAGGCGTTCTTCCGGACAATTCACACACTGCCGCTGATCATGGCGCCCATCATTGTCGGCTCTGTGTGGAAGCTGATGACCACGCCTTCGATCGGCATCATTCCCTATGTATTGAAGCATTCAGTCGGCTATGATCTGAACATTGGCCAAAGCGCCATCGCAGCCTTTACCGTGACAGTTCTCATGGACATCTGGCATTGGACGCCGCTGGTCACGCTGTCGTTGATTGCCGCGCTGGTTTCGCTTCCCGCCGACCCATTCGAACAGGCGCAGATTGACGGCGCCAACAGCCGCCAGATTTTCTGGCACATCACGCTGCCGATGATCCGCCCCGCGCTGCTCGCGACCGTTTTCATCCGGCTGATGGACGCGATGCGCACGGTTGACGAAGTGCTGATGCTGACAGGCGGCGGACCTGGCTCTGCGACCCGCTACATCGGTGTTCACATCTTCCGGGAAGTTTTTCCGCGCACGAATTACGGGTATGGCTCCGCCATTTCGGTAATTGTTCTCTACATAACCATTGTGATCTGCTGGCTGCTTTACGTGAGCCTGATCGCGCCGCGCAACAAGAAGGGATGATACTCTGATGAAACCGCGCTCTCATTGGCCTGCGGTCCTCATGTGGACGCTCCTGAGCTTTTTCACGCTGTTTCCGATCTATTGGCTTTTCGTCATCTCGGTGAAGCCATCGATTGAGTTGTTTTCGACGCCGTCGCTCCTGCTGACATCCATTAATTGGGACAATTATATCAATGTCCTGCAGAGCGAGACGCTGCGCGGTTACATGCTCAACTCCCTGATCATTTCCTCGGGGAATGCCGTGCTGGTCACCACGCTTGGCTTTTTTGCCTGCTATGCGCTCACCCGCTTTGACATGGCCGGCAAGGAAAGCATCTTCTTCTGGACCATCACAAACCGCATGGCGCCGCCCGCAGTGTTCCTGCTGCCGCTGTATCTGTTGTTGACCCAAGTCTACAAAATCGGCGATTTCTCGCTCTCCGACACGAGGACCGGGATGATCCTTGTCTATTGCACGTTCAACTTGCCGTTCGCGATCTGGACGCTCAGGCCGACGCTTGAAGGTATTCCGCGGGAGCTGGATGAGGCGGCCGTTGTCGATGGCGCTTCGACCTGGAGAGTCATTTATGACATCATCTTCCCTCTGGCCCGTCCCGGCGTGGCGGTGACGCTGATCCTCACATGGGTGTTTGCCTGGAACGAATATCTTCTGGCCGCAACCCTGACGAACTTCAATGCGCGCACGCTCACAACCGGACTTTCCGAATATGTCACGACCACAGGCACGGCCTGGGGGATCATGGCTGCGATATCCGTCTTCACGCTGATCCCGGCGCTCATTGTTTTTGGTATGGTCCAGAAACATATCGTGGCAGGCCTCACCTTCGGCGCGGTAAAAGGTTGATTCGATGAGCAACGAATCTGAATTTGAAGAGCCAAAACCGGGTTTCCTGCCCATCGAGACCAACTGGTTTGACCGCCTGTTCATCTCTTTGGTGATCTGGGTTTTCATATCGCTGTTCTGGCTGCGCTTTATCGAACCGCTCGGCCTGCCGATCTGGATATCGACAGTGTTGTGTGTGGCGCTTGGCGCTTACATCGTAAGAAAGGGTTGAGCGATGAAATCGCTGGTGCTTGAACGCAAAATGGAACTGTCACTGCGCGAATTTCCGATCGAGCGCGGCGAAGCGGTGGGGCCGCGTGATCTCAGGATCAAACTGCACACGGTGGGAATCTGCGGCTCGGATGTGCACTATTACACCCATGGCAAGATCGGACCCTTCGCCGTCAACGCTCCAATGATTCTCGGCCACGAGGCGGCGGGCACGGTGATTGAGGTTGGCAGCGAAGTGACCGGTTTCAAACTTGGCGACCGCGTCTGCATGGAGCCCGGCATCCCTGACCCGCACAGTCGTGCGACCCGCCTTGGCATGTACAATGTTGATCCGGCTGTCCGCTTCTGGGCAACGCCGCCGGTGCACGGCATCCTGCGCCCGACCTGCGTCCATCCGGCGGACTTCACCTTCAAGCTGCCCGACAATGTGTCTTTTGCCGAAGGCGCCATGGTTGAGCCTTTGGCCGTCGGCATTCATGCCGCGACCAAGGCGCGCATCCGGCCGGGCGATGTCGGACTGGTGCTGGGCGCGGGCCCGATCGGCCTTGTCACTGCGCTGTCCGCCTTGGCCGCCGGTTGCGCTCGTGTTTTTGTCACGGACGTCGACGAGGCAAAGCTCGAGATTGCCGGACGTTTGGGCGCAATCACACCGATCAATGTCATGCGCGAAAGCGCGGCGGAACGTGTCCTGCGCGAAACGGACGGGTGGGGCGCGGAGGTTGTTTTCGAGGCTACTGGCAATGCCAAGGCTGCTGCGTCTGTGTTCGAGGCCTTATGTCCGGGCGGTTGCGTGGTAATGATCGGCGGCCAGACTGAGCCGGTTTCCTACGATGCCGGCGCGGCCATGGTGCGGGAAGCGCGCGTCGAAAACATCTTCCGCTACGCCCATGTCTTCCCGCGCTGTGTCGGCATGCTCGCTTCCGGCGCTATCGACGTGAAGCCGTTGATCACGCGCACATTCGCCTTTGATGAAAGTGTCCATGCGTTCGAAGTGGCCGCTTCCGCGCCGAAAGGCGACGTGAAAATGCAAATCGAACTGCCGCAATAGGGAGAAGCTTTCATGGCAACTGTTCAAATTCGCGGCATTACCAAGCGGTATGGCAGCGTGCAGGTGATGCACGGGGTCGATGTCGATATTGAGGACGGTGAATTCGTCGTTCTGGTCGGACCTTCAGGCTGCGGCAAGTCCACACTGCTGCGCATGATCGCCGGGCTGGAGACGATCACTTCCGGCGAAATCCGGATCGGCAACCGTGTCGTCAACGACGTTGCGCCGAAGGACCGCGACATTGCCATGGTGTTTCAGTCCTATGCGCTTTACCCCCACAAGACCGTCGCCGAGAACATGGGTTTTCCGCTGCTGATGGCCAAACGCCCGAAAGAGGAGATCACCCAGAAGGTGCAGAAAGCGGCGGACATCCTTGACCTGACAAAATACCTCGATCGCTACCCCAAGCAGCTGTCTGGCGGCCAGCGCCAGCGCGTTGCCATGGGCCGCGCCATTGTCCGCGACCCGCAGGTATTCCTTTTTGATGAGCCGCTCTCCAATCTCGACGCCAAGCTTCGTGTGACGATGCGGGTTGAAATCAAGGAGCTCCACCAGCGTCTCAAGACAACAATCGTTTATGTGACTCATGACCAGATCGAAGCCATGACCATGGCCCACAAGATCGTCGTGATGCGCGATGGCCGGGTCGAGCAGGTCGGCAAGCCGCTTGAGCTCTATGACAAGCCGGCCAATCTGTTCGTTGCCGGCTTCATCGGCTCACCGTCAATGAATTTCATGAATGGCAAGATTGTCACGCGCGATGGCTGCCAATCTGTCGAGGTGGCAGATGGGATCCTTTTGCCGCTGGATGGCGTCAAAGCCGATGATGGCCGCGCGGTCACCTATGGCATCCGGCCAGAGCATATCGGCATCGGGGACGGCGGAATTCCTGTGAAAGTTTCGGTCTTCGAGCCCACCGGATCAGAGACGCTGATCTTTGGCCGCCTTGGCGGCACACCTATCGACGCGCTGCTTCGAGAGCGTGTCGACGGCGAGCCGGGCCAAATTCTGCCTTTCCGTATTGATGCGCGCAAAGCACACATCTTCGACAGTGAAACCGGCAAGCGACTTTGACAGAGATGGCATCGGCGCGCTTGGCCGCATCGTCTTGCGCTAAATGGGAGGACTTCATGGAATTCAAAGGCAAGAAAGTCATGTTGACCGGCGCCGGCAAGGGGATCGGACGCGCGCTTGCGGAACTGCTGGCGGCGCGCGGCGCAGACGTGTACGCCATGACCCGGAGCGCAGACGATGTGATCTCGCTGCGCCAGGACCTCGGCATTGAAGCCGTGCAGGTCGACCTTGCGGACGTCAAGGCCACGCGCGCAGCAGCCAAAGCCGGACTCCCTTGCGACTATCTGATCAATAACGCCGGCACGACAGAGCTGCAGCCGTTTCTTGAGACGACTGCCGAGGCGTTCGACCGCCTGATCGCCGTCAACACCCGCGCGCCGATGATTGTCGCACAGGAATATGCCCGCGACAGAATTGCGCAAGGCAAGGGCGGCGCCATCGTCAATGTTTCTTCGGTCGCTTCGTTCATCGGCATTCCCGATCACGCCGCATATTGCGCTTCAAAGGCGGGGCTCGACGGTCTGACCCGAGTCATGGCCAAAGAGCTTGGCCCGCATGGCATCCGGGTCAACGCCGTCAACCCGACTGTGACCTTGACGCCGATGGCGGTGAAGGCCTGGAGCGATCCTGCAAAGGCAGCCGGCATGCTCAGCCGCATTCCCCTGGGCAAATTCGCCAGCCCGCAAGATGTGGCGGAAGTGATCCTGTTCCTTCTGACCGACGCGGCCGCCATGGTGAACGGACTGGCCATGCCCGTTGACGGCGGCTTCATGAGCGTTTGAGTGTGAGGCGGACCATGTTGCCAGCCTATCCGCAAGAAACGCTCTTTGACGCGAGCCAAGCAGTTCTGGCCTGATTGGATGCCGTTACTGGTTCAAGCCTCCCTTGGCGGTTGTCATCCATATGTGTCACATTTTCGCTTCATGGCGAGCGGTGTGTCAGCGGCGAATGCGCTTGTTCAAACCTGGATTGAAATCCCATGATGAATGAACGGCACGGATAGGCAGTCGAAGAACCCGGCATCGGCATGACCGCTTGCCTATCGAGTACGATGAACGATGCGGGCATCGTTGAATATTTGGCTTCGTCCAACCTCATGCACGCTGGCCTCAGAAGCTCAGTTTGCGTGACCTGCCTGCGATCAACAGCAACGCATCAACTGACCATCACGCGAATGACTTGAAGTTATTGCCGTTGTTTTATTCCTGGAACTTCCAAACCCAGACCCAAAATCGAATCCGGTTACATCTTACGTGAAACCTGTCTTGTTCTGTGTTTCCGACTCAAGGTTGCAATAGTGGTTGAAATGCCTCCGTTTTGAGCTTACGCTGCGTCATCAGGTCCGAAATGTAGTGCATGAACAAGTTTCCTTGGTTCCAAAGCGTTCGGTGGGGGCACCGCAGCGCGAAGGGGGTGGGTTGTGAAGCTTTGCGCAACAATTTTGAGCCTGTTCGTCCTCGCGGCGGCGAGCGTTCCGGCGTGGTCCCAGACCGCAGAATCGCCAGGCAGCGACGCCAGCCAATCGTCTGGCCCTGATCCGCAGGAAAACGACTTTTACGAGAATGGCAGGCTGATCCACGCCGACATCGCGGCGCTGGACCAGATCATTGTCTATAACCGGTTCGGTTCATTTGACCCCTACGGCATGGTGTTCGCGCTGCGGCGCGACATTTCGGAAGCGGCTTCTGAACTGGGCGGCGGCAAAACGGCTGCGCAGTGCGCCATGATGACCGGAACAGACCCCGGCACGGGAACACTCAAGGCAGGGAAAGTGCGGCTTAAAGACTGCAAGCGGCCGCGGCCGCTGGTCTTGCGCGGCCGCGCCGGCGATGTGCTGCGGCTTAACATCACGAACCTGCTGCGCTCACAGCAGCCCGGCATCAGCGAGACATTCTGCCAGACTGCCAAGGGTACGGGCAAATTGCCGAACATTGGCGATATCCGCGCCCATGTGAGCCAGCATGTCGGCGGATTTTTGCCAAAGGTGAAGAATGACGGCCCGGCACTGTGCGCGGGCGATCGGGCGAGTACCGGAGTTGACCATAGCGGCGTCGAGATGCCCGGCAAGGACTCCGATTTTCCGCGCACACGGCTTCTGTCCTTCGTGATCCCCGGCATCGAGCCCATTCCAGGGCCCGGCGAGACGACTGTTCCGGCTTCCTGCAAGGGTCTTTCAGCGATCAAACCCAACGAGACGATGACCTGCCATTACCGGCTGGACCGCGAAGGATCACATCTGTTCCAGTCGGTTGCCGCGCCGGTGGGCGGCGAGGGCGATGGCGGATCGCTGACGCACGGATTGTTCGGCGCGCTCCTGGTGGAGCCGCCAGCGTCCGAATTCTACCGCAGCCAGCTGCCGATGGCGGCCTTCGATACGGTATGGTCGCGGAGCGTGGCTGCGGCGCATGCGCGGGTGGGAACGCCGGACTATGCCAAGGCAATCGACACGGACCGCGCGCCGGCAATGCCGGATGAGGGCAATCCCGATCCGGAACGAAAGGGCATAGCGGCGGCAAACCCGTGCGATGCGGTAAAACCCGTTCCGGTCGCAGCGATGCTGCGCGACTGCGGTATCGAAATCGGCATTCCGATGTATAAGGAAAACGGCATTTCGATGTATAAAACGGTCCGCAAAATGCGGGCAATGGAGCTTGTGCACAGCGACATCAATGCGGTGATCGTGCCGGCAGCGGGAACGCCAAGCACGGACGAGGGCTATGCTGAAAAACAGCAGGCCGAGCCGTTCCGCGAGTTTGTCGTCATCTTTCATGATGAGCTGAAAACTTTCTACACGAAGAGATTCCAGGAACTGGGCACGTTCGGACAGTTTTCGGGCGTGCGTGATGGCTTCGGCATCAATTATGGCGCTTCGGGCGCAGGCAGCCTTGTGCTCGCCAACAAACTGAAAATCGGGCCGTCGGCCAATTGCCCGGAATGCATGTACGAAGAGTTTTTCCTTGAAAGCTGGGCTAACGGCGACCCGGCTCTTCTGGAGAATTTCGCAAACGATCCATCAAACGTGCACCATTCCTATCTGAACGACCGGGTGGTTTTCCGCAATTTCCATGCGGGGCCGAAGGAGACGCATGTCTTCCACCTGCATTCGCATCAATGGTTCGCCGGCAATGACAAGAACCGCGGTGCCTATCTCGACAGCCAGACAATCGGTCCGCAGCAGGGCATGTCGTACGACATCTACGGCGGCGGGGCCGAGCTTTACCGGCCGGGCAAGGACGGCAAGAAGGGCTGGTTCGAGACGCTGGGATCTGGCAACCGCAACCGCACGCCGGGCGACGCGATTTTCCATTGCCACCTCTATCCGCATTTTGCCCAGGGCATGTGGGAGCTGTGGCGGGTGCATGACGTTCTGGAAGACGGCACACGCACGCTGCCAGACGGGCAGCAAGTGGCCGGGCTGTCGCTGGATACGCTGCCGGCGGGCAACACGCCGCGCACCGGAACGCTGGCGGAAGGCGCTGGGCCGGCGCTGTGGGCCAATGCGGCAGACGGGGCAGCCTATGTGAAGGAAGGCACGCCGATACCCGGCCTGCTGCCAGTCCCGGGGCAAGCGGCCCCGCTGCTGCCGACCTATGACAAGGACAAGGGCTTCCCCGGCTATCCGCTCTATATTGCCGGCACGCCCGGCCACCGCACGCCGCAGGCGCCGATGGACATCGCCATGGACGGCGGCAAGCGGCTGGACGGCGGGCTGGGGCGCCACGTCGTGATCAGCGGGAGCCGGATTTCGGACATAGCGGCTGGCGATCCCTCCAAATGGGCGGCGGCAGGCATCGAGAACCGCGATGGCGTTCCCTATCACGGGAACAAGATCGTGCCGGTCAGCGTGGCGCAACGGCTGGCGCTTGGTGACCTGACCGAGACCTTTCATGAACTCAGCATCATGCTCCTGCCGCCGGATGGCACGGCGCTCGAGCGGCGGGCAATGGCATTCCACCATTCCGGGCTGATCGAAGGCGTTGCGGCAAACAAGCTGATGCTGCGCCGCGCGGATGGAACGGAAATCCCGGACGTGCCGGGGCAATCGCAGGCCTCGTTCCCGCTGGTCAGGCCGAAGCCGGCTGCAGGAGCGCCGCAGTCCGAGATCGATCAGTATGCAGCCGAGGTGCAAGCTTATGAGACTGCCTTCACCGCCAATTACGAGAAGGCGTCAGGATACGCATCAACGCTGGTGCCGCGCGCGGCAGGAGAGCCGGCCGCTGACGCCCGTTTCGTCGTCAATGGTTCAGCGCCGCGCCCGGGCGCGCCATTTGCCGATCCTTGCGGCGTGCCGGAGAAGCTGCGGGACCTGCAGCTCAACAATCCGCACGGAGATATGGTCGAGTTCCGGCCAGACACAATCCGCCCGCCCGAACTGATCGGACGGCTGGTTGGCGGCAAGGACCTGTTTGGCACAACGACCGGCTTTGCGCCGGCCTATCCGGCGCAAACCATGACGTATGACCCGGCGCTGTCAGGCTTCCGCCGGTTCGCGGCCTCTGTCGTTCAGTTCGACATGGTGGTCAACAAGGCGGGCTGGCACGATCCGCAGGCGCGCATCAATGTCGTTTCGGAAAATGCGCACCTCTACAAGCCGGGCGGCCCGCGCGCCGTGAGCGGCAAGGAAGAGCCGTTCTATTTCCGCGCCTTTTCCGGCGAGTGCATAGAGTTCCGCCATACCAATGAATCGCCGCACAAGCTTGGCCTTGATGATTTCCAGACGAAGGTGCCGACCGACACGATCGGCCAGCACATCCATCTGGTGAAGTTCGATGTGACGTCGTCGGACGGATCGGGCAACGGCTTCAACTATGAAGACGGCACCTTCGCGCCGGACGAATTGAAGGAGCGGATTCACGCAGCCGAAGGGCGGATCGATGCCGGCGCGCTCAGCCCGGCCGATCAGACGCTGGCAACGCAGAATCAGGAGGATTGGAAGGCGCAGTGCGACACGGCTGCAATCAATGATGCCGAGACGCCACTCTGGACACTTGACCGGCGCAGCCACCCGGCCTGCTTCCAGACAACGGTGCAGCGCTGGTTTGCAGATCCCATTCTCACGCCGACCGGCGGGGACGGCGTGGACAAGTCCAAAGTCTCGGACCGAACGCTGAGGACCGTGTTTA
>JBAVTG010000213.1:0-1589 GCA_049696015.1 Rhizobiaceae bacterium
CTGCGTCCCGCGCCTTCCTGCGCCCAGCCATGAAACGCAGCAATGTGACCGTGCTTACCGGAGCGCATGTCACGCGCATCCTGTTTGACGGCAAACGCGCCATCGGCGTCGAATACCAACAAGGCGGTGTCACCAAATCTGCCCGCGCGGGGCACGAAGTGATCCTCTCCGGCGGCGCGGTCAATTCACCGCAGCTGCTGCAACTGTCTGGCATTGGCGACCCCGCCCTGCTCGCCAGCCACGATATTCCGCTCCTTCACGCCAACATCAATGTCGGCCAGCATCTGCAGGACCATCAAGGCATCAATTACACTTACAAAGCCAAAGTGCCGACGCTGAACCAGACGCTGCGCCCCTGGTGGGGCAAGCTGATGATCGGCCTGCAATATCTCCTGTTCCGCACCGGCCCGCTCTCGATCTCGATGAATCAAGGCGGCGGTTTTTTCCGTACGTCTGACAAATACCAGCGCCCGAACATGCAGCTGTATTTTCAGGTTTTTTCGACCGTTATTCCCAAGCCCGGCGAGCGCCCGATCTTGACTCCCGACCCGTGGCCCGGCTTCTCCATCGGCCTGTCCAACTGCCGCACGTCCAGCCGTGGCCACATCGCCATCAGATCGCGCAACCCGTTCGACCACCCGCGCATCGTGGCCAATGCGTTCTCGCATGAAGACGACGTGTCAGAGATGCTCGATGCGGTGAAGTTCTTGCGCAAGATCGCCGCCCAACCGGCCATCGCCAATTTGATCGAAGAAGAATTGCTGCCTGGCCCGAAGGTGCAAACCGACGAAGACCTGATCGCAGACTTCCGCAAGCGATCCGGCACAGTCTATCATCCGGTATCGACGTGCCGCATGGGTCCAAGCCCAAAAGACAGCGTTGTTTCACCGCGCCTCAAAGTCCACGGCATCGAAGGTCTGCGCGTCTGCGACGCCTCGGTTTTCCCAACCCTCATCACCGGCAACACAAACGCTCCTGCCATTGCTGTTGGCTGGAAGGGCGCAGAGTTCATTCTGGAGGATCACCAATGAAGATCACCGATGTCAAAACCTGGGTGGTTGCCAACCCGCCGCCGCAAATCGGCGGACGCTATTTCATCTTCGTCAAACTGACGACCAATAACAATGTGGTCGGCTACGGCGAAGCCTACAACGCCGCGTTCGATCCGCATGTCACCTGCAAAATGATCGAAGACGTCGCGCAGCGCTACCTCATCGGCAACGACCCGCACGACATCGAAGCCTTCTTCCGCCGCGCTTACGGGTCAGGCTTCACGCAGCGCCCGGACTCATCAATGATCGGCTGCGTCTCGGCCCTGGAAATGGCCTGCTGGGATATTATCGGCAAAGAGGCAAACCAGCCGGCCTACATGCTGCTCGGCGGCCGTGTGCATGAGACGCTGCGCTCCTACACCTACCTCTACCCGATGACAGGCTCAGTCTATCCCGATGAAGCCGAGGACAAGGACGACAACGTTTACAACAACCCGGACAAGGCGGCCGCCTGCGCGCTGGAGTATGTCGCCCAAGGTTTCACCGCCGTCAAACTCGATCCGGCCGGCCCCTACCCCGCATTCGATGGCCACCAGC
>JBAVTG010000214.1:0-7692 GCA_049696015.1 Rhizobiaceae bacterium
ATGCGTTCGGCAAACTGAAAACGCTGGCGGAACATCGATGGATAAAAAACCCCGGCCTCGCTCTCAAAGGCAGCGCGGACTTCGCTTGTAAACCGCTCAGGCGCTTCCATCACCACGTCGATGACGAAGGTCTTTCCGGCGCGCGCCAGCGTTCCTTCCTGCCGCTGCAGTTCGCGGATCGCCGCTTCGACCCTCGATGCAGTCTGGCCGCGCACACCGCTGCGCCCATTGAGAACCCGGTCCACTGTTGCAGTGCTGAGCCCTGCTTGAAAGGCGATGTCCTTGACCAGATAACGGTGCGGCATTTTGTCAATTCTGATGGATTTTTGATGGATTGCACCAATACCAGACAGCCGCGCTTAACGTAAGGTCTTTGTCTGTTTTGCCCATCGGAGGAATGGCCATGAAGTCCGACAATAGCGCTGCGCGCCGCACCGCCAAGATTTTTCTCGATGCAAATGAGTGCGATGTCGCCGATCTGGCGGCTCTGACCAGCCGGAGCGTCAACAAGGCCGATTATCCTTATTCCGCTGACGTTCAAAAGAATGTGCTGATCTATGATTGCAACGCGATCCGCGCAGTGATCACCGATGCACATTCGCGCAAGGCGGTGATGGCTGAATGGGCGGATGCGCTCATGGAAGGCCCGGGCGTGATCGTGCTCAAATATGCCGAGACCGGTCATGCGATGATTGACCAGGCCAGCGACATTTTCCGGGATATCATCGATGAACAACATCGCACCAACACCGGCGGCGGCGATCATTTTGCCAAACCCGGCGCCAATGACCGCATCTGGAATTCACTGGAAAAGCACTGCCTGAAAGATCCGGACAATTTCGCAGCCTATTACGGCAATGAAATGCTGGCGCTCATCAGCGAGGCTTGGCTGGGCCCATTTTATCAAATGACGGCGCAGTTGAATGTGGTCAATCCGGGCGGCGCTGCCCAGTCGCCGCATCGCGATTATCACCTCGGGTTCCAGTCGGCGCAAGACGTCGAGCGCTATCCGCGTGCGGTGCATTTGTTCTCGCCGATGCTGACTTTGCAAGGCGCGATCGCCCATGTGGATGCACCCATGGAAAGCGGGCCGACATTGTTGCTGCCATTCAGTCAGATGTATGAGGCCGGCTATCTGGCCACCGGCCGGCAGGATTTCCGCGACTTTTTCCAAGCCCGTCACGTGCAGCTGCCGCTGGAAAAAGGCGACATGCTGTTCTTTTCACCGGCACTTTTCCACGCGGCTGGCACCAATCGGTCCAAGGACATCAAGCGGATGGTCAATCTGTTCCAGGTCTCATCCGCCTATGGCCGGGCTATGGAGACGATTGATCGCGTCGCCATGTCCAAGGCGCTCTATCCGGTGCTTTTGGCAGCGCAACATTCATTGAACCCGGCTAAAATTGATGCTGCCATTGCTTCTTGCGCCGAAGGCTATCCCTTCCCGACCAATCTTGACCGCGATCCGCCGCTTGGCGGACTGGCACCGGAATCCCAGGCGATCCTTTTCAAGGAATCGCTTTTGTCCAATCTTGATCCCGATGTATTCAATGCTGCACTTGAAGCACATTCTGCCAAGCGAATTTCGTGAACACCATTGAGGAAAAGTTGGCCATGGACGGCATGAACGGCAAAATCGCCATTGTCACTGGCAGCACACAGGGACTGGGCGAAACCATTGCCCGGCTGTTTGCCGGACGCGGCGCAGGTGGATTGGTTATCTGCGGCCGCACTGCCGACAAGGGCATTGCGGTCTCCAAAGACATTGAATCGAAAACCGGCGTTCAAACCGTCTTTGTTCAGGCCGACCTTGGCGTGGTTGCCGATTGTATCAATGTCGTTGGGGTCTGCGACCGAATCTTCGGCAAGGTCGATATTCTGGTCAATGCCGCCGCGCTCACCGACCGCGGCACGATCCTCGACACGTCGCCTGATCTGTTTGACCGGATGTTTGCCGTCAATGTGCGCGGGCCGTTCTTCCTGATGCAGGAGGCGATCAAGCTGATGCGCCGCGAAAAGACCGAAGGGTCAATCATCAACATCGGCTCCATGTCGGCCATGGGCGGCCAGCCGATCCTTGCCGCCTATTGCGCCTCGAAGGGCGCGTTGGAAACACTGACCCGCAACACGGCCTATGCGCTGCTGCGCAATCGCATTCGCGTCAACCAACTCAACATCGGCTGGATGGCGTCGGAAGGCGAAGACAGGATTCAGCGCGAATTTCACCATGCCGATCCAGACTGGCTGGCAAAGGCTGCCGCGGCCCAGCCATTTGGCCGCCTTGTCGATCCGCAGGAAGTGGCGCGGGCCTGTGCCTATCTGGCCACCGATGAATCCGGCCTCATGACCGGATCGGCCATCTGCCTGGACCAATCGGTCTGGGGCGCCTACGACGGTTCGCCACATCCGGCCGCGCCGCTTTGATTGAGGCAGACAATTGCCAACGCACCACAGGCTGATTTAAGAATCCGGCCATGAAAAATTGCCGATTCGCCTTTCTTGCATGCCTCGCCGCTTGCGCTGCACTCTCTGCCTGCCAGTCCACATCCGCGACATTGGAGCCGGACACGTTCCGTCTGCCGCCGCAGTCGCGTTATGCGTGCGGCAATGGCGAGGTGCTTGGCATCGACAACAAGGGCAAACTGATCACCATCACCCGTGCCGATGGATCAACGCTGGATCTGCCGGCTGTCGAAGCCGGTTCTGCCTCGCGCTTTTCGGCTGGCCAGGTGGCGCTGGTGTTTGACGGTTCCAATGCGCTCTACATGGATACCGGCAAGCCGCCAATGGAATGCAAGCGCCGCAGCTGATGCAGTCAGTTTGCCGCACTTTACATTCCCTCAATCCGACTAATTGCGGTGGTGACGGGCGGCTTTTCCGGCTTTGCCGCACTGCAAAAAAGGTCTAGACAGTCACCGGCACCCAACTGCCTCTCGCATTTGCGTTTGGCAGACCATGAATAGAGGGCTTTCATGTCGTCCACGATCAAGTCCAAACGGCCTCTTTCGCCGCACTTGTCGATTTACAAGCCGATCCCGACCATGGTGGCGTCCATCGCCCACCGCTTCACTGGCGTCGCCTTGTATTTCGGCACGATCCTCGTCGCCTGGTGGCTGATCGCGGCTTCCATCAGCCCCGACTATTTCGATTTTGTCCAGACATTCATGGGCGCCTGGTTTGGCCGGCTGATCCTGTTCGGGTTCACATGGGCATTGATGCACCACATGATCGGCGGCATCCGTCATCTGATCTGGGATACGGGCGCGCTGTTTGACAAACACACGTCTACCAAACTCGCCTATGCGTCCATCATCCTCTCCGTTGCCCTGACATTGCTGGTCTGGGTCATCGGCTATGCCGTGCGCTGAGGGAGCATCACATGACTGATTTCCGCACTCCTGCAAAAATTGTCCGCGGTTCCGGTTCGGCAAAGGACGGCACGACGCACTTCTGGCGCCAGCGCCTGACCGCGCTTGCCAACATTCCGCTGCTGCTGTTTTTCACCGGCTTTATCGTCTCGCTCAATGGCGCTTCCCATGAAGAGGTCATCGCCGCTGTATCCTACCCGCTGACGGCCATTGCGCTCATTGCCGTGTTGGTGTCTGCGCTCATTCACATGAAGCTCGGCATGCAGGTGGTGATCGAAGATTACATCCACGGCGAAGGCGCCAAGATCATCTGCCTTTTCCTCAACAGCATCTTTACCTACGGCATCGGTCTCACGGCTGTGTTTGCCATCCTCAAGATCAGTTTCGGAGCCTGAGCCCACATGGCCAATGCCGCGTACACCTATGTTGATCACCAGTTTGACGTTGTCGTGGTTGGAGCCGGCGGCTCAGGCTTGCGCGCCACGCTCGGCATGGCAGAGCAGGGCCTGAAAACAGCCTGCATCACCAAGGTCTTCCCCACCCGCTCGCACACGGTGGCAGCGCAGGGCGGCATTGCCGCGTCCCTCTCCAACATGGGGCCGGATTCGTGGCAGTGGCACATGTTCGACACCGTCAAAGGCTCGGACTGGCTCGGCGATACCGACGCGATGGAATACCTCGCACGTGAAGCGCCTGCCGCCGTCTATGAGCTTGAGCACTACGGCGTTCCGTTCTCCCGCACTGAAGAGGGCAAGATCTATCAGCGTCCGTTCGGCGGCCACATGCAGAATTACGGCGACGGCCCGCCCGTGCAGCGCACCTGTGCTGCCGCCGACCGCACCGGCCATGCCATTTTGCACACGCTCTACGGCCAGTCGCTCAAGCACAATGCGCAGTTTTTCATCGAGTATTTCGCGCTCGACCTGATCATGGACGAGGACGGGACCTGCACCGGCGTTGTCGCCTGGAACCTCGACGACGGCACGATCCACCGCTTCTCGGCCAAAATGGTGGTGCTCGCCACCGGCGGCTATGGCCGTGCCTATTTTTCGGCCACCTCCGCCCACACCTGCACCGGCGATGGCGGCGGAATGGCGGCGCGTGCCGGCCTGCCGTTGCAGGACATGGAGTTTGTCCAGTTCCATCCGACCGGCATTTATGGCGCGGGCTGCCTCATCACCGAAGGCGCGCGCGGCGAGGGCGGGTATCTGGTCAATTCCGAGGGCGAACGCTTCATGGAGCGCTATGCCCCGACCGCCAAGGATCTCGCCTCGCGCGACGTCGTTTCGCGCTGCATGACGATGGAAATCCGCGAAGGGCGCGGCGTCGGCAAGAACAAGGACCACATCTATCTGCACCTTGATCATCTGGATCCGAAAGTGCTGGCCGAGCGGCTGCCGGGCATTTCCGAGAGCGCCAAGATTTTCGCCGGCGTTGACCTGACGCGCGAGCCGATCCCGGTGCTGCCGACGGTGCATTACAACATGGGCGGCGTGCCGACCAATTATTGGGGCGAAGTGCTGCGCCCGACGGCCAAGAACCCGGACGCCATTGCACCCGGCCTGATGGCGGTGGGCGAGGCGGGCTGTGCTTCCGTACACGGCGCAAACCGGCTCGGTTCCAACTCGCTGATCGACCTTGTGGTGTTCGGCCGCGCCGCCGCCATCCGCGCCGGTCAGGTTGTGGACCGCGCTGGCGCCGTGCCAAAGGCACATCCTGCCAGCCTTGAAAAAATCATGGACCGGTTCAACCGGCTGCGCCACGCCAATGGTTCGCAGCCGACGGCGCAGGTGCGCCTTGCCATGCAGAAAACCATGCAGGAAGACGCGGCGGTTTTCCGCACCGCCGAAACCCTGCAATCGGGCGTCAAGCGCATGGGCGACGTTTGGACATCGCTGTCGGACCTCAAGGTTCATGACCGCTCGATGATCTGGAATTCGGACCTTGTCGAAACGCTCGAGCTGGAAAACCTGATGGCCAACGCCATGACCACGGTTGTCGGCGCTGAAGCCCGCCAGGAAAGCCGCGGCGCCCACGCCCGCGAGGATTTCTCCGCCCGCGATGACAAGAACTGGCGCAAGCACACGCTGGCCCACCTTGATGCCGAAACAGGCAAGGTGAAGCTGACGTATCGCCCGGTCCACACCGAAACAATGCTCCCGCTGAGCGAGGGCGGCATCGATCCGAAGAAGATTGCGCCCAAGGCGCGGGTGTATTGAAGAGATGGGCTTTCTTGGACTCTCCCTCACCCGGCCCTTCGGGCCACCCTCTCCCCGTGGGGAAGAGGGGAAAAGCGCCTTCTCTTCCCCTCTCCCCCACGGGGAGAGGTTGGTTTGCGTAGCAAACCGGGTGAGGGAGTGTGCAGAACCTGGACAGCAAGTCGGGATACATCATGGTTGAACTCACCCTCCCCAAGAACTCACAGATTCAGCCCGGCAAGTCCTGGCCAGCGCCATCGGCTGCCAAGAACACCCGCGAGTTCAAGATCTACCGCTGGTCGCCGGATGATGGCAAGAATCCTTCGGTCGACACCTATCATGTCGACATGGACGATTGCGGGCCGATGGTCTTGGATGCGCTGTTGTGGATCAAAGATAATGTTGACCCGACGCTGACGCTCCGCCGCTCGTGCCGTGAAGGCATCTGCGGCTCGTGCGCCATGAACATTGACGGCACCAATACGCTCGCCTGCACCAAGGGCATGGACGAGATCAAGGGCGCGGTGAAGGTCTATCCGCTGCCGCACATGTCGGTCGTCAAAGACCTTGTGCCGGATCTCACCCATTTCTATGCCCAGCACGCATCGATCGAGCCGTGGCTCAAGACCGTCTCGCCGCAGCCGCAGGCCGAATGGCTGCAATCCATCGAAGACCGCGCCAAGATCGACGGGCTTTACGAATGCATCCTGTGCGCCTGTTGCTCGACTTCGTGTCCCAGCTACTGGTGGAACGGCGACCGCTATCTCGGCCCGGCCGTGCTGTTGCAGGCCTATCGATGGATCATCGATTCGCGCGATGAGGCGACCGGCGAGCGGCTTGATAATCTGGAAGACCCGTTCCGCCTCTACCGCTGCCACACGATCATGAACTGCACCCAAGCCTGCCCCAAGGGCCTGAACCCCGCCAAGGCGATTGCCGAGGTGAAGAGGATGATGGTGGAGAGACGGGTCTGAGGCTTGCCGCTGACCCGTTGATCTCTGTCTTGCATGCCGGGTGAAAATCACGAGGTTTCCTTTGCATATGGCTCAATCAGGCCGAAATTTGTGTCAAATACGCTCCATTTCGAAAAAAATCCTTTGACTACGCTTTCGGAGATCGTTTGCTGACTTCCAAATTTGATGGCACGGTTTTTGCAAACAGGCCGCTTGATGCGGCTTGATTGGAAAATAGGAGTTTGCCATGAGTTCGAAATACTTGTCTTGCGCCGCTGCGCTCATTCTGGGCTTCGGCATCGTTGGGGTTTCCGCCGTTTCCGGCATGAGCGCCGCCTTGGCTGCGGGCCGTGATACCGGAGCGGCACATTCTGGCGGCGCGTCGTCTGCAGGCGCCGGGAACGGTTCGGATCATTCGGGTGGCGCAAATGGCGCCGGTGCAGCCGCGTCGTCTGCAGGCGCTGGAAACGGGGCGGATCATTCAGGCGGCGCAAATGGCGCCGGTGCAGCCGCGTCGTCTGCAGGCGCTGGCAATGGTGCTGATCATTCGGGCGGCGCTAACAGCAACGGTGTCGAAGCTGCCAATGCGGGCGCAGGCAATGCCGATGGCCGCAAGCCAGATGGAATGCAGGCCGCCAAGCCTGCCAAGCAGACTGTCCCCGCGCTGGCCGCAAAGACAAAGCCGCTGACGCCGGAAAAAGTTGAATTGGTCAAAGCCAAAGCTGAATCGGTTGTCGAGCGGGCCATGACAATGCGCGATAGGGCCAAAGACCGCCTTGATGCAGCCGAAGCTGCACTGGCGATGGCCGCAGATGCGGCCGCAAACAACCCGGGCAGTGCACGTTTGCAAAAGGCGCTGGCGAACGCCGAACTTGCCAGAGCAAAAGCCGAAATGGCCAAAGAGCAAGCGGATATGAACGTCGCCAAGGCGAAGGAATGGGCAACCAAAATTGTGGCGCTTGCCAAGAGCAAACGCCCGCTGACCCCGGCCGGCCGCCAGAGCCTTGAAAAAGCAATTGCGCTGAAGATCTGAAGCGTTTTCAGCCTCGCCCTGCTTGCAGGGCGAGGTCAAAAAGGCGGGCGCGTTTAACCTCGCCCGCTTGCGGGAGAGGTGGCCCGAAGGGCCGGAGAGGGGCCTTCTATCTCCGCGCCCATCCCCGCTAACCCCTTGAA
>JBAVTG010000215.1:0-12788 GCA_049696015.1 Rhizobiaceae bacterium
GGCAGGAACCGCATGGAAGGAACGCCCTTGATGAATATCCACGGGCGCTTGAACAAAAGACTCTGTTCGGCAGTCAGCTCAGGTTTGGTGATTTCGGTCATGGAGATGCTTTACCGGTGATTGATGAAACAAAAAAGCCCCGCCAAAGCGGGGCCTTTGATTGCGTGGATTGGTTGGCTCAGGTCGTGGCGGGCTTTTTCTTGAACAGGCCGACCAGATTGTCCCAAAGCTCGATCTTCGCGCCGTTGCGCTTCATGATGTAGCCTTGCTGCAGGATCGACAGCGTGTTGTTCCATGCCCAGTAGATGATGAGGCCGGCCGGGAAGGTCGCCATCATGAAGGTGAAGATCACCGGCATCCAGGTGAAGATCGCAGCCTGTGTCGGGTCCGGCGGCGTCGGGTTCATGCGCATCTGCAGGAACATGGTGATGCCCATCAGCAGCGGCCAGACGCCGATCGCCAGCACATGGGGCACGCCGAATGGCAGCAGGCCAAACAGGTTGAACAGCGAAGTCGGGTCCGGGGCGGACAAATCGTGGATCCAGCCATAAAACGGCGCGTGGCGCATTTCGATGGTGACATAAATGACCTTATAGAGCGCGAAGAACACCGGAATTTGCAACAGCACCGGCCAGCATCCCGCGACAGGATTGATCTTCTCGGTCTTGTACAGTTCCAGCATTGCCTGCTGTTGCTTCTGCCGGTCATCGGCGTATTTTTCCTTGATCTCCAGCATTTTCGGCTGAGCGGTCTTCATATGCGCCATCGAGACGTAGGATTTGTTGGCAAGCGGGAAGAAGATCAATTTGACGATAACGGTGGTCGCCAGGATGGCGAGGCCAAAGTTGCCGAAGAATTTGTTTAGCCAGTCCATCAGATAAAACATCGGCTTGGTCAGGAAGTAGAACCAGCCCCAATCGATCATCAGGTCGAAGCGGTTGATGTTGGCTTGTTCGCGGTATTGGTTGACCACGCCAACTTCCTTGGCGCCAGCAAACAGGCGTGTTTCAAGCGACTTGCTTTCGCCCGGCTTCAGCATCACGGGGTCGGCCAGATAGTCAGCCTGGAAGCGCGGACGTCCGTCTTCAAAATGCGAGAAGCGCGGCTGATAGGCAACACCGGTCGTCGGAATCAGCGCTGCCGCCCAATATTTGTCCGTAAATCCGAGCCAGCCGTTTGTGCCCTTTTCGGGTTTGACTTCCTTGTCTTCCTCAAGCGCGGCGAACTTGACCTCTTGCAGCCCGCCAGCATCGGCATAACCGATGCCGCCCTCGTGCAGCACATAGACTGACGTGCCGTGTGGCTTCTGATAACGGATCACGCGGCCATACTGTGACATGGCAATCTCAGAAGCGCCCGCATTGGTGATCGAATCGGTGACGGTGAACAGATAGTTGGCGTCGATCTTGATTTCGCGTTTGAAGGCGATGCCTTTGTCATTGGTGTAAGTCAGCGTCACCGGGTTTCCCGGCGAAAGGGCTGCGCCAGCCTCTGCTGTCCAGACCGTATCGGGTCCGGGAAGCGCGCCAAGGGCTGCATCGCCCGCATAGCCGATTTCGGCGAAATAGCCATTGGCGACAGGCGAGGGAACAAGAAGGTGAATGTTCGGCGAGGTAGCAGCAACCGTCTCGCGGTATTCCTTCATCACCACGTCATCGAACCGGCCGCCCTTGAGGTTGATCGAGCCTTTCAGGTGCGGTGTGTCGAAGGCAATGCGTCCATCCTGCTTGAGCGCCGCGTCAACAGAAACGTCGCTGGCGGCTGCTTCAGTGCCGACAGGGGCTGCCGCAGAACTGGCCGGGGCGGCGGGATCAGTCTTGGTCTGCTCGGCAACGCGCTGCGCTTCGAGCTGCGCCTGCTGGCGCTGCGATTCGATTTTCGGATTCATGTAGAACACCTGCCAAACAAGCAGGATCAGCACCGACAAGGCGATGGTAACGAAGAAATTGCGGTTCTGCGGCATATTCTGCATGGATCGTTCCGGTTTTACGCGCGGCCCTTGAGCCGTTGTTTCAATTCTCTGACAAGGCGCTGGAATTCTATGCCCGCAAGTTCTGGCCGGGCGGTGATTACATAGTCAGTCGCAGCCGCCATGTCGATGCCCGCGTGCAGACGGATTGCTTCGCGAAGCCGGCGCTTGATCCGGTTGCGCTTGACAGCGTTGCCGCATTTTTTCGAGACCGTCAGCCCGTATCTGGCTTCCTTGCCGCCGTCTTCCCTGGCTTTCGCCTCGATCAGCAACAGCGGCCCGCGCAGCTTGCGCCCGCTGCGCACATTCAAGAAATCGGGCCGCTTTTTCAAGCGGCCCGGCTTCAAACTCACATCGTTTTCCGCCATCATCTGGGCGGTTTTACGAAAATCAGGCCGAAAGCTTGGCGCGGCCGCGATTGCGGCGTGCCGCGATGACCTTGCGGCCACCGGTGGTCGCCATCCGCGAACGGAAGCCGTGGCGGCGCTTGCGAACAAGCTTGGAGGGTTGGTAAGTGCGCTTCATTTGTTTCGATACCGCGGAGTGCGGCCCTTCTTGGGTCTGACCGTCATTTGCGTGCGGGCAGGAGCGTTGGTGCTTTTAACGCAATAGGCATTGACCGCAAAAGCGGCCGCCTGAGCGTGCGCGGCGTATAAATTGCGGCGGTTGCAATGTCAAATGCGCTCGTTCGCGCACGTGGCCATCACGGGACGGTGAGCGGTGGCGACAGGCGCGGTCAACAGCGCTTGAAGCAAACGGATTGACCTTGCAAGCGCGCGCGTCTCGGCGCAAATCAACAGCATGGAACACGACGACAAGGTAATAAACAGTGTGAAACCGGCAACGGCGCCATCGCCTTTACGCCGTTTTTTGCCGTTGATTGTCTTGGGCTCGGCGCTCGCAATCGGTTATGCCTTCGGCGTGCAGGACTATCTGTCGCTGGCTTTCCTTGGCGAACAACGCGAAACACTGCTTGAATGGGTGGCGAACCGCCCCGTGACGTCATCGCTTGCCTTCATGGCCATTTATTCTGCGGCCGTGGCGCTTTCCTTGCCCGCCGCCTCCGTTCTGACAGTCTTTGCCGGATTCCTGTTCGGCTGGCTTCAGGGCGGGCTGATGGTTGTCGTGGCGGCGACGGCAGGCGCGACGATCCTGTTTCTTGCAGCACGGTCCGGCTTTGGCGGCTTGTTGAAAGACAGACTTGGATCAAAAGCCGAGGCATTTGCGCAAGGATTTCGCGAGGATGGTTTCGGCTATCTGCTGGTGCTGCGTTTGGCGCCGGTTTTCCCGTTCTTCCTTGTCAACATTGCCCCGGCGTTTTTCAACGTGAAAACCCGTGACTATGTGCTCGCCACAGCGCTTGGCATCGTGCCCGGCACATTTGCGTTTGCATGGCTTGGCGAAGGTGTCGGCTCGGTGCTGGATGCCGCCAAGGCATCAGGCGCCGCCCCGTCCATTTCGCAACTGGTCACGCCGCAAATCACAATCGCCTTTGCGGTCCTTGCGGTTGTCGCCGCAATCCCGCTCGTCATCAAACGCTTGAGAAAGCCACCAGCGGGTTCCCATGGTTGAAACACTGACACCCGACATTTGCGTCATTGGCGCAGGCTCCGGCGGCTTGACCGTAGCCGCAGCTGCCGCTTCCTTTGGTGTTTCAGTTGTCCTTGTCGAAAAGGGCAAGATGGGCGGCGATTGCCTGAACTATGGCTGCGTGCCGTCCAAGGCCCTCCTGGCTGCAGCAAAGCAGGCGCAAGCGATGCGCTCGGGCGCAATTTTCGGCATCGGTCCGGTCGATCCGCAAGTCAACTTCAAGTCCGTCATGGCGCATGTCAAAGCGGTGATTGCCGAGATAGCCCCCAATGATTCGGTCGAACGCTTCACAGCACTCGGCGTTCGGGTCATTCAGGCGGCAGGCGCCTTCAAGGACAAGCGCACGCTTGTCGCGGGCGACTGCGAGATAAAGGCAAGGCGCTTTGTCATTGCCACCGGCTCGTCAGCTTTGGTTCCGCCGATTCCCGGCCTGAATGAAGTCGATTATCTGACCAACGAAACGATTTTTGATCAGGACAGGCTTCCAGCGCACCTGGTGATCATCGGCGGCGGGCCAATTGGGATGGAAATGGCGCAAGCGCACAGGCGTCTGGGCGCGCAGGTCACCGTTATTGAAGCGTTTGGCGCGCTGGGCAAGGATGATCCGGAGGCGGCGGCAGTCGTATTGGCGGCGCTGCGCGTGGAAGGCGTTCAAATCCTCGAAAGCACCAAGGTCATGTCGGTGGAACAGCGCGGCAAGACAGGCGTGCGCGTTCATGTCGAGGGACCAGAAGGCAAGGCGCATATTGACGGAACAAAACTTCTTGTCGCCGCCGGGCGCGCGGCCAATGTCAGCGGACTTGATCTGGAGAAGGCCGGCATCCAGTATGACCGGCGCGCCATCAAGGTCGGCGCGAATCTGCGCACAACCAACAGACGCGCCTATGCCATTGGCGATGTCGCAGGCTCGTTGCAGTTCACCCACATGGCTGGCTATCATGCAGGGCTGGTCATCCGCTCGATCCTGTTCCGACTCCCGATCAAGGAAAACCGGGCCATCATCCCATGGGCGACATTCACCGAGCCAGAGTTGGCCCATGCCGGCATGAGCGAGGCCGAAGCAAAAAAGGCGCGCATCGCTTTCAACATTCTGCGCTGGCCGTTCTCGGAAAACGACCGGGCAGCAGCCGAACACAAGACCGCAGGCCTGATCAAGATTGTCGTAACGCCCAAGGGCAAGATCCTCGGCGTGACAATTGCCGGTCATGGCGCAGGCGAAATGATCAACATGTGGGCGCTGGCGCTTTCCAAAGGGCTTGGCGTGCGCGACATCGCTTCCTATGTTGCTCCCTATCCAACGATGTCTGAGGCAGGAAAGCGTGCAGCCGTGACACATTTTGCGCCTTTGGCAAGAAATCCGCGCATCCGCAAGGTTATCAATTTCCTGCGCAAATTCGGATGATTGCATGATCGAAGCAGACAAACCGCTGCCAGAAGAGAAGCGCGCTCCCGTACGGATTGCGACGGCGCGGTCGCTGTCGTCCAAGGTTCTGGTTTTGACGATCACCTTCGTGATGATCGCCGAAGTGCTGATCTTTGTGCCCTCTGTAGCCAACTTCCGCATGCGCTGGCTGCAGGACCGGCTGAATACCGCTGCCGTTGCCGCTGTCGTGCTTGCCAACGCGCCGGAAGGCGAGCTTTCGCGGCCGATGCAGGACGATGTTTTGATGGCCACGGGCGCCAAGGCGATTGTGCTGCGAGAAAAGGGAGTTTCGCGGCTCTTGGCTGTCGAGGACATGCCACCGCAGGTGGACATCCATGTCGATCTGTCGGCGACCGGCCCGCTTGCCGCCATAAGCGGCGTTGTCAATACGGTTATGAACGGCGGCACGCAGACCATCCGCGTCTATGGCCCGGTCGGGCAAAGCAGCAAGACTGTCGAGATCATCCTGTCCGACAAAGGGCTTTACGAAGCCTTGCTCATCTATGCGCGAAATGTCTTCTACCTTTCGATCCTGATCTCGCTGATTACCGGCGGGCTCACCTTTCTGGCTTTGCGGCGGATGATGATTGCGCCGATCCGCGCAATGACTGCAAACATGCTGCGCTTTTCGGCCGAGCCGGAAAATCCGGGGCATGTGATGAAACCGACAAGCCGCCAGGACGAGATCGGCGTGGCGGAAAGCGAACTTGCCGCCATGCAAACCGATTTGCAGCGCACTTTGCAAAGCCGCAAGCATCTGGCCGATCTCGGGCTTGCCGTCTCCAAAATCAACCACGACATGCGCAACATGCTGGCGCCGGCGCAGTTGCTCTCTGACCGGCTGACTGATCTGGAAGACCCGGCAGTGCGCAAGATCGCGCCGCGCCTGCTCAGAGCGCTTGACCGGGCGGTGACCTTTTCCGAGAGCGTGCTCGCCTATGGCAAGGGCCGCGAACAGGAGCCGAACTTCAAGCGCGTGGATGTCCGTTCCTTGTGTGGCGATGTTTATGAACTGCTCAATCTTGATGATACCGGTCTGCAGGGCATTGAGGCGCTGAACCATGTTCCCGAAGGCCTTGTCGCCGACGCCGATCCGGACCAGCTGTTCAGGATCATCTCCAACTTGGTCCGCAATGCGGCACAGGCGCTGCAATCGCACACTGCGCCGCCGCGCCGCATCATCATCACCGGCGGCCGCATCGGCGCAATCACGGTCATTGGCGTAGAGGACACCGGGCCCGGCATGCCGCAGAAAGCGCGGGATAATCTCTTCTCGGCATTCAAGGGGTCTGCGCGGGCTGAAGGCACCGGTCTTGGCCTTGCCATCGCCCATGAATTGGTGACGCTGCACGGCGGCACCATTGAATTGCGCGATGACCGCGACCAGGGGGCTCATTTCGAAATCCGCATCCCGGACCGGCCAGTTCAGATCGCGGACTGGAAACGACGTCATGACGGTGCCGTGCCTGCCTGACATTCAAGACCGCGCCGGGCAAATTTGTCGCTTTGCAGCTTGCTTTTGACTGCCGGTGCGATTAGGAACCGCTCCGCAGCGTATATCGCCGCCAACAAGGCACGCGCCCTTAGCTCAGCTGGATAGAGCACCAGACTACGAATCTGGGGGTCAGGAGTTCGAATCTCTTAGGGCGCGCCATCTTTTGATAAGATTGTGAATTGGATATTCGATGAAGCGGAAGCACGTGTGTGTTACCTGCTGCGAATGTCGAATTGTTCTCTAGTGTGGCAGGGTACAAATAGGATCATCACCGCACGTGCACGGGAGGGCATATGCGTATTGCATTCCTGACCGACATCCATGGGAATTTGGAAGCACTGAACGCCGTCCTGCACTCGGTGCAAGTGAGCGCTGTCGACAAGATCGTGTGCTTGGGCGACTTGGTCGGCTACGGTCCGGATCCGGCTGCAATTGTCGAAAACCTCGGCGCGCTGGTTGATGCTGGCGCGGTCTGCATCAAAGGCAATCATGACGAGGCCGCATGCAAGACATCTGCTGGCATGAGTGAAAACGCAAAGATCGCAATGGACTGGACCCGCAGCCAACTGCGCCGGCCGCATCTGGAATTCCTGTCTGCCTTGCCGATGTCCGTTGCCGACGAAGACCGGCTCTACGTCCATGCCAGCGCCAGGACCCCGGAAAAATGGCCCTATATCCGCAGTGCCGATGCGGCCAGCGCCTGCCTCGACGCGACCAGCGCCCGGCTTGTTTTCGTTGGCCACACGCATATTCCGGCAGTATTCCATGCATTGCCGGGCCAAAAGCCGGCGGCTTTCGTGCCGATGGCCGATATCGAAATGCCGATATCGTCTGTCCGTCGCGCGGTGACTGTTGTTGGCGCTGTCGGTCAGCCGCGCGATGGCATTCCGGCAGCTTGTTTTTGCCTGCTTGATACCAGTCAAAGGACCATCACGATGAAGCGGGTACCTTATGACCACACTTTGACTGCCGAGAAAATCAGGCGTGCCGGCTTGCCTTTTTGGCTGGCTGACCGGCTCGCCATCGGCAAATGACGGAATTGCGCATGGAACGTCCAGGCCCGGGAAGAGTCATCGATGGGTTCACTCTCCAAACCAAGTTTGCAAAAGGCGGCATGGGAACGCTGTGGCATGCGTCCAAGCCGGGAATCGACTATCCGCTTGTGCTGAAGTTGCCGTTTCTGGATCCAGGTCAGGATGTCTCCACAATCGTTGGCTTTGAGATCGAGGAAATGATCCTCAAGCGCCTGACCGGGCCGCATGTGCCCCGGTTTGCCGGGTCCGGCGATTTGGCACATACGCCTTACATAGCCATGGAGCTGGTTGGCGGCGAAAATCTCGAGTCCTTACTGGCCAAGGCGCCGCTTCCCGTTGCGCAGCTGCAACGTATCGGAATTGCGGTGGCGACAGCGGTTGGCGCGCTTCATCGCCAAAAAGTCATCCATCTTGATCTGAAGCCGGAAAACATCTTTCTGACATCCGCTGGCGCAGTCTTGATCGACTTTGGCCTTGCCCGGCACCTTGATCTGCCGGATTTGCTGGCGCAGGAATCCTCGGTTCCAATGGGCACGCCCGCCTACATTTCGCCCGAACAGATAGTTGGCCATCGTGACAGCCCGGCGTCGGACATTTTTGCGTTGGGCTGTATTCTTTATGAGTTGGCCACCGGCGAAAAACCGTTCGGCACGCCTGGAACAGAAGCCGGGATGCGCCGCCGCCTTTTTCATGCACCGCCGCTGCCGCGGAGCATCAACAAGGATTTGCCGCGCTGGTTTCAGGAAGTCATCCAGAAATGTATGGAAGTGGATCCGGCGCGGCGCTATTCGGATATGGCAAAGTTGTTGTTCGATCTCAACAATCCGGATCAAATTGCCATCAAGGAGCGCAAGGAGAAGAAATCCGGCGGATTTCTCGAGCGGGTATCGCGGTATTTTTCCAAAGAGCGGGCAGAAGCATTTGCCTTGCCGTCGCTCCAGCAAAAGAGGAAGGCTGACAGTGACACGATCATCATGGTCGCCGTGGATTTGTCAAACGGCGTTGACATGTTGGCGCAGACTGTCCGGTCCGAGGCAGCCCGCATCTTATGGACCGCGCCGCAGGCAAAGCTCGCCTGTTTCACCGTTTTGAAAACCAAAATCATCGGCGATGATCATGATGTCGCCGAAAGCGGCAAGTCGGCCTATGTAAGCCGTCTGGTGCAATTGAAGGATTGGGCCCGCCTGTATGAATTGCCCGAAGATTTGATCAGTTATCACGTCATCGAAGCGCTTGACCCGGCCCAAGCGATCCTCGATTTTGCGGCCCGCAATGATGTGGACCACATCGTCATCGGCGCCCGTGGTTCATCCGCGCTGCGTCGCCATCTGGGATCTGTTTCGGCCAAGGTGGTGGCGGAGTCGCTTTGCTCTTGCACCGTCATACGCGTCAAAACGGACGAGCATGAAGCTGTTCACCGTGAGCAGCAAGAGGCTGCCGGGGAATAAACCGCCTGGCGCCGACTTTCGCGGGCAAGACTTCTTGGCAATGAAGGGCAATTGCGCTTAAACGCATCGTGGGTGGCACTTCCGCCCTTTGACCCGCAGAAGCAAGGTTGCAACAATGGCCGGCACGACCGCAAAGAAACGCCGTTCGCAGGAATGGTTCGACAATCCGGAAAATCCGGGCATGACAGCGCTCTATCTCGAGCGTTACCTGAACTATGGCTTGACCCGCGCCGAGTTGCAGTCGGGCAAACCGATCATCGGCATCGCCCAGACTGGTTCAGACCTGTCGCCCTGCAACCGTCACCACATCGAGTTGGCCAAGCGCGTGCGCGACGGCATCATCGCCGCCGGCGGCATCCCGCTTGAATTCCCGGTTCACCCAATCCAGGAAACGGGCAAGCGCCCCACCGCCTCGCTTGACCGCAATCTGGCCTATCTCGGCTTGGTCGAGGTGCTCTACGGCTACCCGCTTGACGGCGTCGTGCTGACCATCGGCTGCGACAAGACCACGCCTGCCATGCTGATGGGCGCCGCCACGGTCAACATCCCAGCCATTGCGCTGTCGGTCGGTCCGATGCTCAACGGCTGGCACCATGGCGAGCGAACCGGCTCAGGCACCATCGTCTGGAAATCGCGCGCCCGCCTTTCCGCAGGCGAGATCGGCTACGACGAGTTCATGGACATCGTCGCTTCGTCCGCCCCGTCGGTTGGCTATTGCAACACCATGGGCACCGCCACGACGATGAATTCGCTGGCCGAAGCGCTTGGCATGCAGCTTCCCGGCGCCGCAGCCATCCCCGCGCCCTACCGTGAGCGCGGTCAGATTTCCTACGAGACGGGCCTTCGCATCGTCGAGATGGTCAACGAGGATCTGAAGCCGTCGGACATCATGACCCGGGAAGCGTTCGAAAACGCCATCGTTATCAATTCAGCCATAGGCGGCTCGACCAACGCGCCGATCCACCTCAACGCCATCGCCCGGCATCTCGGCGTCAAGCTCGACAATGATGACTGGCAGGCCATCGGCCACAAGGTCCCGCTGTTGGTCAATCTTCAGCCCGCAGGCGAATATCTGGGTGAAGACTACCATCGCGCCGGCGGCGTGCCCGCTGTGACGATGGAGCTGATGAAGGAAGGTTTGCTGCCGCATCCGGACCAGATCACCGCCAATGGCAAGTCGATGGGCGACAATTGCCGCACGGTCGAAAATCTCAATGGGGATGTCATCAAGACAGTTGCCAATCCTCTCAAGCGGGAAGCAGGCTTTATCAATCTCAAGGGCAACCTGTTCGATTCCGCTATTATGAAAACCAGCGTGATTTCCAAGGAATTCCGCGACCGGTATTTGTCCAATCCCTCAGATCCAGAGGCATTCGAAGGCACGGCGCAGGTATTCGACGGGCCGGAAGACTATCATCACCGCATAGATGACGAGGCGTTAGGCCTCACCGAAAACACCATTCTGTTCATGCGTGGCGCAGGTCCTGTCGGCTATCCGGGCGCGGCAGAAGTGGTCAACATGCAGCCACCGGCTTATCTCTTGAAACGCGGCATCAACGCATTGCCTTGCATCGGCGATGGCCGCCAGTCCGGCACGTCCGGCTCGCCGTCCATACTCAATGCCTCGCCTGAAGCCGCTGTCGGCGGCGGTCTGGCGCTGATCAAATCCGGTGACCGCGTGCGTGTCGATCTTGCCAAGGGCACGGCCAACATTCTCATTTCTGATGCGGAACTGGCTGAGCGCCGCGCTGCCTTGTCCAAGGCGGGAGGCTATGATTTTCCGGCCCACCAGACACCGTGGCAGGAAATCCAGCGCGGCATCGTTGATCAGCTTTCCGATGGCATGGTGCTCAAACCGGCCGTCAAATATCAGGACATTGCCCGCACCAAAGGCGTGCCCCGCGACAATCATTGACCGGTTCACCGGTATCAAAGAGTTGACCATGGAGAGGGATTGCCATGACCAATAAAGACCGCGCTGCCGCGCTGACTGCGCTGAGGGCACATTTCAAAAGCGGCGCGCCCAAAGACATGCGCAAGGCATTTGACGATGACAAGAACCGGTTCAAGAAGCTGTCGGTTTCGTTTGACGATCTGCTGCTCGACTATTCCAAGTCCGCCGTGAACGGCGATACAATGAAGCTGCTGCAGGATCTGGCCACCGCCTGCGACCTGAAACAAAAGCGCGACGCGATGTTCGCCGGTGCGCCAATAAACGCCACTGAAGGCCGCGCCGTGCTGCACACTGCCTTGCGCAATCGCTCGGGCCGACCGGCCAAAGTGGACGGCAAATCGGTGATGAATGACGTCAATGCGGTTCTTGCCCGCATGGGTAAGTTCGCCGAAGACATTCGCTCCGGCGCGGTCAAAGGCGCGAGGGGCAAAGCCTTCACCGACGTCGTCAACATTGGCATCGGCGGCTCGGACCTCGGTCCGGTCATGACCACGCTGGCGCTTGCGCCTTACCACGATGGCCCAAACCTGCACTACGTCTCCAACGTTGACGGCGCGCACATGGCCGACACGCTGAAGCGCCTCAATCCTGCGACAACGCTGATCATCGTAGCCTCCAAGACCTTCACTACCATCGAAACCATGACCAATGCCGAAACCGCCCGCCGCTGGTTGGAGAAGGCACTCGACAAAAAGGCCGTCGGCGCACACTTTGCAGCCATCTCGACCGCGCTCGACAAAGTGTCGGCTTTTGGCATCGACGAGGCTCGCGTGTTTGGTTTCTGGGATTGGGTAGGCGGACGCTATTCGGTCTGGTCGGCCATTGGCCTGCCGCTTATGATTGCCGTGGGCAAAGACAATTTCGGCCGCTTCCTTGATGGTGCCAGCGCCATGGACGAGCATTTCCGCGCCGCGCCATTCGCGAAGAATCTTCCGGTGGCGCTTGGTCTCATCGGTTTCTGGAACCGCGTCATCTGCGGCCACCCGACCCGCGCCGTGATCCCTTATGACCAGCGCCTGTCGCGCATGCCCGCCTACCTCCAGCAACTCGATATGGAATCCAACGGCAAGCGCGTCATGCAGGATGGCTCCAAGACCGATACAGTCACTGGCCCGGTCGTTTGGGGCGAGCCTGGCACCAACGGCCAGCATGCTTTTTTCCAGCTTTTGCATCAAGGCACGGACATCGTGCCGGTTGAATTTATTGTCGGCGCGCAGAGCCACGAGCCTGATCTTCAAGTTCATCAGGAGCTGCTGCTGGCCAACTGCCTTGCACAATCCGAAGCATTGATGCGCGGCCGGACTTTGGCAGAAGCCAAAGCGCAGCTGAAGGCCCGCGGGCTATCAGCGGACAAGATCAATACGCTCGCCCCGCACCGTGTCTTCCCCGGCAACCGCCCGACATTGACTCTCGTCCACAAGAAGCTCGATCCGTTCGCGCTTGGGCGGTTGATTGCGCTTTATGAACACCGGGTTTTCGTCGAGGCTCAATTGTTTGGCATCAACGCTTTCGATCAATGGGGCGTTGAGCTCGGAAAGGAATTGGCAACGGAATTGCTCCCCGTCGTGCAGGGAACAAAGAGCGCCGCCGGAAGGGACTCGTCTACCGCCGGTCTCGTCGCCCATATCAAGAATATTGCCAAGGGTGGAAACTGAGCATGAAACGAGCAACGAGGATCATAGCTGGCGACACGCCGGGCATTTCCTATTTTCTGGAAGTCCTGACGTTCAAAGGCAGTGATCCGAAAGCTCCCAAGGCCTATCTTCAGGCCGCTTTGCATGGCGGTGAATTTCCTGGCGTTGCTGCCATCCATTTTCTGGTGCCGCTGTTGGAGGCGGCTGAGAAGGCGGGGACGCTCGCAGGCAATATCACCAT
>JBAVTG010000216.1:0-65601 GCA_049696015.1 Rhizobiaceae bacterium
ATACGGCCTTTGTTCGCCGTTCGATGGAAGCGATGAGAGCGGGATGTTTTTGAGTGGAAGCAATTGTATCGGAGGGATTTTGCGTCAAGACCAAGGAAAGTCCCGAAGGGCGCATTGAAATGCGTCCGAGGGAGTTTTCGCCGGTATTGGCGCGAAAGAACCCGATACAATGATTCCAGCCAATAACATCACGCTCTAAATCACCCCCCACGCCCGGAACCTGCCCCTGCCCGTGATTTCGCGCAGACCCAGCTCGCTGACCAGATTGAGCGCCCCCTGCTTGGAAACCTTCAGCGCCTGCTGGACCATGCCGGACGAGACGAGCGGGCGCGACAGAACCAAACCGATGAGGTCCGCCAGCCGCGAATTCGTGCGCTTCCCGCCGAGCCGCCGCTCCATCTGGCCCTTCGCCAGCATCAGCCGGTCATGCTCCTTCAGACCCAGCTGGGCGGCTATGTGATAGGCCTCGATGAGCGCAGCCAGCCGCGCGGTTCGATCGCGCGCGCGGCGGCGCTCGCGTGGAATTTGCCTGGCGCCAAGGTGGCACGACACCAGATGATGCGCCGCCAACCCCTCTTGGCGCAGCAAGGCGGCGGCCAGCAGCGGCCCGAGCCAGGTTGCGTGCTGCAGCACCTCGATGCCGCTCCAGGCGTCGGCCAGGATGGCGGCGCGCAAAAGTGCCGGCAGCGGGCGTGTCGCGCCAATCACCGCCTGCCATTCGGCCATCCGCGCATCCTCGTCCCAGTCGGGATCGTAAAGCAGTTCCGGCCGTTCCGGCTGGCGCGGCTTGTGCGGGCGCGGCCCGGCTGCCTGCCCGTCCAGCACCTTTGCGCTGTGTTCCAGCGCCGCCTCCATGGCTTCCAGCGCCTTGGCCAATTCGTCCGGGACCGTTGCGGCGGGCGCCGTCAGCCCGGCCTCCTGCCCGTCATCCCCAACTGCGCCGGCGTCTGGCCCGGCGGCCTTTGCCTGGCCCGTCGCCGGTTCCGCCGCGCTGCCGCGCCGCGTCAGCTGCCGCAGGCCCTCCGCGCCGAGCGCCCAATCCGGTCCGTGGCTGAACATCTGCCGCCGCGCCCGCAGAACCGCATGCGCGCGGGTCAGCTCATGGGTTGGCGTGCGGATGTCCATGCGCGCGTCGTGCAGCACCAGGTCTTCGACATGCACCAGCTCGCCCTCCAGCCACAGCGCCGCCGCCGCGTCGGCAAAATGCTGGCGTTCGATCCAGCCGTCCCGCACCGGCGAGCGCGCCAGCCGTTCGTCAAGCCGCGTCAACGCAGAAGTTGCCGAAACAACCGGCGCAAACAGGGCAGTCAGATCCACCGGCTCTATTTTGTAAACCATTGATTAACCTTAACCAAATTCCTTATAATAAAGCAATATGGCATATCACTTGACCCATACCGTAGGATTGGCGGAAACTTTCGCAGCTATTGAAAAGCGGCCGATTTCGACAGTGATGGATTTGGAACCGGAAACCGGTAGACTTGCAAAGCGGGCCACGATAGCCGCCTGCGGAAGTCGAACAGCGGCGGATCCGGTCCCGGCCAGGCCAAACCCGCCTGCAGGAATTTTTCCGGCTCCCCTCACCCCAGGGCCTCCAGCATCGGCATGACCGAAAACTTGCCCTCCTCGGCCTTGGCGGTCAGCGCCCGCAAATAGCCTCCGGCGGAGCGGATGGCGTCGGCGCGTTCGAGCATGCAGGCGATGACGATTGCGGCGCGCTCGGGGCCGAAGGCGTCTTTGGCTTTCGTCCAGGCGTCCGGCGAGATCCCCAGCATCGGCCGCACCAGTTCGGCGGCGGTTTTCAGATCACCGTAAGTGGCCAACCCCTCGCGGACATAATCGCCAATCACCGGACATGCGCCCTTCACCTGGCTGAGCGGCGGTAATTGACTGCTTTCACCGCCCGCGGCGTCATCTGGTTTGCTTGCTGCACCCTTCCGCTCTGGCGCTGCCCTCCCCGCTTCATGCGCAGCCGCCTGCTTCAGCTTCTTTTCGAAGCGTCTGTCAAAATGGGATTCGGTATTTGAATTCTGAATGTGCCGCTCATTGTGATGGGCATTGGCGCTCATATTTTTGGATTCATCAGCCGCATCGTCATCAAGGTCCGCGTCATTCAGGCCCTCGAACCATGCCGCCTCGCACTCGGCCCGCAGGCGCGAAAGCGCCTCTTTGCGCTGCCCAAGGGCCTCCAGGCTCGCCGTGCGCGCCAGCCGCCGCGCCAGGGGGAGCAAGCGCATGGCAAACCCGTGCCAATCGCCTGCCCGCCCCGCCTCGCTGGCGGCATCGAGGATTTTGGCAATGTCTCGGATGTGGACGCTGATCTCGTCGCGCAGCCGCCGCGCCTTGGCCTCGTCGATCTTGACAGCCTCCTCCAGCGCGAAAATCTCCGCTGCCCGCAGCGCCAGCGGCCCAAGGTCAAAGCCGAACGCCGTTTCGATCGCGCCGCCTTCGCCGCGCCGCGCATAGCGCTTGCCGTTGGGGCTGTCGCGCCGCGCAATCAGCCCGGCTTGCACCAGCGCTGCGATATGCCGGCGCAATGTCGCATCGGCCATGCCTTGGGTGCGCCGGGAAAGCTCGGTGTTGGAGGGAAAGACGATCTGCTCTTCGTCGGCTTTGAGCGCCCTGCCCGGCAGCACGGAAATCAGCGCCGTCAGCACGGCAATCGTCCGGTCGGAAAGACCGAGCAGCGGCCGGGCGCTCGACAGCGCCGTCATCAGCCGCCATTTGTCGGCCTCGCCCGCGTCATTGGTCGGCTCGCCTGCCCCGCTGCGGGCGGCCTCGCGCCGCTCCGATAGCTTTTTGGTCAGGGAAAAAGCGGCATAGCTCAAGGGTGCGCTGCCGAATGGCGACGCTGCAAACGATCCGGTCATGATGCTCACCTGTCGTCAGGCAATAAAGATCCCCAGCCCGGTTTTTCAAAACCAAGCCTTGACAGGATTCGCCGAAAGTGATTCTCATCAATTGCTACATACAATGAGGCTCTCGGGGCGGAAACGTTTCGGGGGCCTTTGTTTTGTCTGCGAACATGTCCTTTCTGGTTGGGGTTGAACGGTCCGGCATACGCTAAGCGCCGGTAAATGCTTAGTTTTTCGCCTTGGCATAGTCCTTGGCCAGCCGGGCGAAATTCTCTTCAACGTATGCCGCAAACCCGGCGTCGGCCACATCAAAGCGCGTCCCCTGGCCTGATTTGGTGACGCTCATGGCGATGCCAGCCGCTTTCAAGTGCCGCTGTGCAGGTTTGGATTTCACCTTTTTCGCCAGCCGGTCGAACAGCATCTGGAACCGCTGGTCCGATTGCGCGGCGATGAAGGCGTCGCGCCCGGTTTCATCCTCGGCCTTGATGCGCGCGGCGTCGCTCTTGAGCATCTCGCCCAGCGCCATCCAGCGCGGCCGGCCGGCCTTTGGCGCAGGGCCGACGGCGCGGGCGATGGTCAGCGGGATCATCTCGCCGATCTGGATCATCCGCGTCATTTCCGCCTTGTGCAGCGACAGCGCCTCCTGCGCGGCGGCGCGGTCGACGCCGGCATCCAGAAGCGAGCGCACGAACATCGCCCTTTCAATGAACGACAGATTGCGCCGCTCGGCGTTTTCCTTGCCTTGCGCCAGCAAAAGCGCCGCATCGCTGAGCTGCCGCACGATCGCCTTGACTGTGGCGCCCAGCTCCAGCGCCGCCTTGATGCGCCGGTGGCCGTAGGCGGCCTCATAGCGCCCGCTTGCGCCCGGCCGCACCAGCACCGGCACCTGCTGCCCGCCGCTGCGGATGCTTTCCACCAGCGCGGCAAAATCCTCGTCATTGTCCGCCCCGTTTGACAGCCGGTCGGCATAGGGGCTGGCATCGATCAGCCTGGGATCAATCTCCAAAATCCGCTCGCCCGCCTCGCGCGCCTCTTCGAGTTCCCGCTGCAGATTGCCCAGCGACAGGCCCATCGCCTTGACCGCGCCCGATGCGGCGCGCGCTGGCGCTGCCGGCGTTTCGGGCGCATCATGCTGGAAAAGGTTCTTCAGCTGGTCCTTGCGGCTTGTCATGGGCGAATCTCCGTGAGCGGCCAGCATAAGACGATTGCGGAGCGTGTGGATGAAACCGTGCTGAATGCGCCCCTCATTGCGTTCTTCCCCATGCCTTCAAAACCAGTTGCTCAATCTCAAAGTTGACAGCTGTCAACGCCTCCATTGCCCGGTCATAAGTGACGCGCGAAAAGTTCTCGCGGCCCACTTCATAAAGCGTCTGCTTGGTCAGGCCGGCGTCTGATATCGCGGTGGATTTGACCATCGGCGCGGTCAGGACGCGCTCCCCGAACTGGTTGCGCAAAAACGCCGAGATCTGCGTTTGCGGCCCGTCATTGGGCTCGTAGCGGGTAATCAAATAGCGCAGGAAATCAAAATTGAGCTCGCCCCCGGCATTTTTCACCACCGCCAGCAAGTCGGATGTCATGAACAGAAACTGGCTCATCGAGGCAACGTCCAGCATTTGCGGATGCACGGTGACAATCACCGATGTGGCCGCGCACAGCGCGCCAAGCGTCAAAAACCCAAGCTGCGGCGGGCAGTCGATCACCACGATGTCGTAATTGGACTCGACGCTTTGCAGCGCGGCCTGCACGCGGGCAAAAAACATCTCGTCCGCCCTGCCCTGCCCGGTCTGCCGGGCGCTGAGGTGATGCGGCGTGGTGTGCTCGAATTCCTGCAGTTCCAGATTCCCCGGCACCAGGTCGAGTCCGTCCATATAGGTGTGGCGGATGATGTCTTTGAGCGGGCGGCGCTCGCCATCATAGCGGATTGCGCCGTAAAGAGTGTCGTTGCCGGTCAGGTCGAGCTCCGGCTGGTAGCCGAACAGCGCGGACATCGACGCCTGCGGGTCCAGATCCACCGCCAGCACCCGATAGCCTTCCAGCGCCAGATGCTGCGCCAGATGCACCGAAGTCGTGGTCTTGCCCGAGCCGCCTTTGAAGTTGGTGACTGCAATGACCTGCAGGGCTTCCGTCAAATCGCGGTGCTTGATGTAGCTGCGCGCCTTGGCCGGATTCTGGTGCGCCAGGTGGCGGCGCAGTTCGTTGACCTGGGCCAATGTATAGGCCCGCCGCCCGCCCTGCGACACGTCCGGCTGCGGCCCCTCGCCTGACAGCGACAATTGCCGCAGATAGCCGTCCGACACGCCGATCAGCTTGGCCGCCTCGCCGGAGGAAAACGAGCGCAGCTGCTTTTGCGCGGTCGGAGGAAAGAACCGGTCGCGCATCGCCGATAGCTGGGCGGACAGGCCTTGCGCGTCAGCCGCGATCTGCGCGTCCGCCGATTGCCTCGTCTCAATGCCCGCCTGCCGCAAAGCCTCGGCCATGCCAAATTCCCTTGACTGCTTCAAAAGCCGGCCGGACATTCCGGCCGCCTGCATGCGATGCCTGATGCGCCGAAAGCGATACAATTCGGCGGACTTTTCTGGCATTTCGGCGCGCAATTCGGCGCACCCGTTTCAACCCGCATACGCCACGCTTACACTTGCCAGCCACACACTCACGATTCGGGGGCAGGGGTCAAACTACCCCCTTTCAGTTACGCCAATTGAGCGAAGCTACGCACCTGAACCGTAACCAAAATGCGGGCAACAAGTGAGTCTGTCAAGGAAAAGAGGGTTAACGCAAATTAACCTTTGTGGGACGCACCCGAGTGACAAAACAGGGTCTGTGAGTTTATGATATCTGCGGCCTTGCGGCTGGATAGATTGCGCCGGGTTTGGTGTTTCCTTGCAAGCGGGGTAACGGCATGAAAAAGCGCATATGTGTCAAAGGTGTCGTCGCCGGCCTTCTGGCCAGCGCGTTTTTGCTCAATGCATGCAGCGTAACCGGTGACAAACCGCCCACTGCAACCACGACGCCCGCACCGGTAAGGCCAGAACCCAAAAAATCGCCGTCCTCGCCTGGCGGCACATCTGTAAAGACCGTTAATCCGTCCTTTGGCAGTTTTTCCGGCCGGTTGGCATTGGCGCCGCAAGGCTGCGAGAACTCTGGCGGGCAGGGGATCGGCAAATGCCGGGTCATTCAAACCGGTTTTGCCTTCAATTCGCCCCTGCCATGGAAGGTCCGCAGCAATGAGCCAACAGATGGCGCATCCATTCCATCTTTTGCTTGGTCAACAATTGGGAAGCCATTTGACGGCAGCTATCTGCCAGCAGCCATCATCCACGACAACTATTGCAACCACCTCGTAAGGCCATTCCTGCAAACCCACCGCGTCTTCTATTCAATGTTGCGCGCGCTCGGGGTCGAGCCTTCCAAGGCAGCCGCCATGTATGCAGCCGTGCTCATTGGGGGCCCCAAGTGGATTAAACTGGATTCAGGTGAGCCATGCGGTGAAAACTGCATCCGCACCCTGTCCTCTCGTGACGCCCGCTTTATTGGAATCGTTTCACGAGAAGGCGGGCTCTGGCGTCCATCGCAAATTGACAATGACCGGCGCAACGCTTTCGAAACGCTGGCACTGGAAATCCGCGGAGGCGGGGCAATGGAGCTGGACGCCATTGACGCCCGCGTTCAGCTGCTTCTGCCCGAAGATCCGTTCCTCGCTTTGCGCGCCTACGAGACGGCCCCATTTCAGACCTTTGCCAATGCGCCCGTCATTGCGGGCGCACGTCAAGCGCGCTCACGCCAAGCGCGCTGAGGCGTTGGCAGGCGGCGGCCGCGCCGGTGAAAAAATGAAATCATCGTTCCGTTCAAAGGCGCGCCGCTTCAAAGTTGACAGCTGTCAACTCGCGCCAATTCGGGCCGGGCAGGGGCCGCGCGCCACTGCTTGCTTCGCCGCTTCCACCTCCCTCACGCCCCAAAAGTTGACAGCTGTCAACCGCCCGAAATACCTGCCGATACAGCCGAATCCCGGCCATCACTTCCCTTGCGTAACAATTGTTGATCGTTGGTCGAAGGCGCGCTAATTCCGCCTGATTTCAAATACTTGATTCGCTTTTGCCGCTCTCGTCTTGGCTAAACCCCGGCATTTCATGTAAAAAAACTGTTGCACCCGTCCATTTTTCGTGATGGACTTCTGCCAAGGCGCACATTTCTAGAACTCTCAACCTGTTTTACTTTGGTATGGCAGGGGAAGAAAGGTTTTGTGAAAATGACCGCCTCGATCAAGGTTCACAACACCAGTATACAATCACCGCCGCAAATTGCCGATGCGCAGCGCCATGCTGCGGTTTCACGGTTTCGTCCTGCCCCGCGGCGCAGCAAAATCAACTCAGCTGCGCCATATGCCGTCAATCGTTTGGGTGATCTGCGGCACACCTGTCCAAAGCCGCGCCGGGTGGTCGCCTTCGCATCATTTGTCCGGCCTGCGCTCTGCGCCTTCAGCCTTTCAGCTGCCCCGCCAAAGCAGGAACACAAGCGGGGGCCGACATGGAATTGACCGGGGTCCAGCTGTCTGACCGTGAACCGGGCGCAGGAACCAGCCCGCAAGGCGGCTTGACCGGCGGCTTGTCCGGAACTGCGCCCGCGCAATTGCATGGCAATCAGAAACCCCGTCACCGCAAGGCCGCAGCCGGGCCGGACCTGGACGGCGCTGTGCTGACAATCGAGGTCTTTGGCGACCTGACAGTCGCAGCCGGGCCCGCAGGACGGCCGTTGACGATTCCGCCATCTGCGCGGGCATTGATGGGCTGCCTTGCCCTGCACGCGGTTCAACGTCCGTTGCGGCGCGAGGCATTGGCCGAGATGCTGTGGGCCGAGGCCCCGGCAGAGGCGTCGCGCGCGCGCCTGCGCACGGGACTGTGGCGGCTGCGCCAGATACTGGGCCTTCATGCGCCAGCCCTGTGCCAGGATGCGGACCGTGTCTGGCTCGACCGGACGCGGGTGGTCGTTTCAGCGCATGTCCGCTTTGCCCAAGGGATCGAACAGATTTGCGCCTTGCCGGTCGAAGCCATGACAGCAGCGCAGTTTCAGGAGCTGGACGGGCTGATCGGCCTCTACTGCGGACCCCTGCTCGAAGGGCAGGATGACGATTGGGTGAAGCCCGAACGCGCCCGTTATGCCGAGCTCTATTCCCGCGCGCTGGAGCGGCAGATCGCCGCGTTTCGCGCGCAGGACAACCGCGAAGGCACCATCAGCGTTGCCCGGCGCCTGCTCGACCATGACCCATACCGCGAAGACATGCATGCGCTGCTCATTGAAATGTTTGCAAGCTCCGGCCAGCCGCAGCGCGCGCTGCGCCAGTTTCGGGCCTGCGAAAATGCGCTGGGCGACGACCTTGGCATAGACCCGTCGCGCGCCCGCGCCGCCTTGCGTGGCGCACTGGCCAATCCGGAAAGCCCCCCCGGCCTGTCCGAGGTGATATTGGCGCTGGATGATTCCATCCGCCATTTGGACCGGCAATTGGCCCTGGTCTGCCAGATCATCAAGGACCGGTATCCTGCTCCTGGAAAATCACCCCGGTAAATCCGCGGTCTGCCTGCCGGTCAGCGCATTGGCGCAATCAATCTGCACACACATTTCTGAAAACTGATGGCATTGGCAGGGCAGGGCGCTGTCCGCCGGGATGCGGTGACTCGCCAATTCGCGTTTGGACGTTATCGCGGCACAATGCCCACGATACCGGCAGTGTAGCCCCAACGTCACCGCCGGCAACGCAGCCGTGACGCAGCCGTTCGCGGCGCAGGCCAACCTTCCTCAAACGACTTGACCTGAGAGCGCATTGCATGGCCCAGATTGGTGCTGTCCATTCCGTCGGAGAGTGTATCACCCGCCATTTGACGGGCGCGCTGACGCTGGAGCGCGCGACACAAGGTTCCCTGCCCGAAGCGCGGCGCACGCTACCAGTCGCACGGTTTGAACAGATTTCCGGGCAGCGATTCACCCAGACGTTCAATCCGGAAGAAAATCTGGTGACCTTCTACTTGTACCGGATGGCGGTTGACCGGCATCTGCGGGCAAGCGGCGATCCCAAAACGCCGCAGGACCCGAAATCGAGGCCGCTAAGCCTTGAGCTCCACTATCTCGTGACAGTCTGGGGAGAGGATGCGGCGGCAGAACAGACCTTGCTCAGCTGGACCATGCTTGAGCTGCACCGCGTGTCGCTGTTTGACCGCGCCGCCCTGCGCCCGGCTGCATTGTGGGACGCCGGCGAGACGATACAGCTGCAGCCGTCCGAGATGTCGCATGAAGACATGATGCGGATCTGGGCGGCGCTGCGTCCCGGATACCGCCTGTCGGCTAGCTATATCGCGCGAACCGTCCGTCTGGAAACCGGGATCCGCACTGCCGCTTCGCCCGTGGTGGCCACGATGGCGCGTTTTGTCCCGCAGGCGGAGGACGCCGATGCGTGAGCAGCTCATCCAGCGCACCATGGGCGGCGTCAAGGTGGTTGATCACCTGACGCGCCAGACGCTGCGGTCCGGTCTGCGCCTGGTATCGCAGGATCTGGTCTTCGCCCCGACCGCTTCGGGCGCGTTCCAGATTGCCAAAGCGCCGGGGTTTGCAGCCTATGCGCGGTCCTTCGACACCGTGCCCGCCGTCGCGCCACGCCAGTTTTCCTTTGAGGTGCATGACAATACGCGCAGGTTCCTGCCCATCGCCGCCAATCTCACCTTGCCCCGCGATGCGGCGCCCGACGCTGCGGCGAACCGGGTCGACACGCCCGTCGTGCTTGAATTGCCGAGCGCCGGCGGGCGGGCCGCGCAAGCTGGGTGGACGGTCATGCGCGCCACCGTCGTGCGCCCTGACGGAACCTCCATACCAGGCGTTCTGGTGCGGGCCATGCGCGCTGGCACGGCGGAAGAGCTTGGTTGGGGGCTGACCGACCTTTTGGGCCAGGCGCTGATCCCGATCCTGGGCGTGCCGCAACTGACAGAAGTGCAGCCAGACGATGACGACAACGAGCCCGAACTGACCACCGCCATCACCAACATCAGGTTGGAGCTGGCGGTCGATGCCAACTTGCCCTGGCCCGCTGATCCTGCCGCGCTGCGGGCAGGCGGGCCATCCATCCGCGCCCTGTCGCCGCCCGGCGATATCGCGCTCACTGCCGGGGCGCAGGCGCATCGCCGCCTGACCATGGCCAATCTATGACGCGCCCGACCGGCGCCGAGACAGGAGGACGACATGACTGAATTGCTGGCGCCCGGCGTCTATACCATTGAAACCAGTTTCCGCCCCCGTTCGATCCAGGGTGTCGGCACTTCAACGACCGCATTCGTTGGTCTGGCGCGCAGCGGGCCCGTGGGCGGCGCGCCGCAGCTGGTGACGAGCTACAGCGAGTTTGAACGCATTTACGGCGGATTGGGCGATCTTGCTGCCGCCAATCTGGCGCCGGCCGAGCCGGTCAATTATCTCGCCCATGCCGTCAGGGCTTTCTTTGGCGAAGGCGGCGCCCGGCTTTACATCAGCCGTGTCTTTGCCGCCGTGGACGGTGTCAACACGGGCCGCGGCGCCCTTGCACTGCCAGCGGGCGCAACGGACCTGGTCTTGCGCACGCGGTTTGCAGGCACCGGTTCCAATGGCACGATTGCAGCCGATGAGACGCTGGCCCCTGTGACCACAATGGTGCGCGAGCGGGCGGCGGTCGGAACACTGGCGCGCACCAGAGGCAGCCCCGCCACGCCGGCGCGTCTGACCGCAGGCACAGCGCCGGGCGCATTGCAGGCCGGGGCAACCCTTTCAGTGGCGGTCAACGGAGCAGCGGCCGTGGTGGTGAATTTCCCCGCCACCCGCGCAACGGCGACGGCTCAGGCAGCGCCGGTATTTCCGTTGGCCTTGCCGGCAGGATCGACCTTGGCCGTTGTTGCAGACGGGTTGCGCCAACTGATCCCGCTGCCCGCAGCTGTCGCGTCGGAAGCCGCCCTTCGAAACGCGATCAACGCAACGCTGCAACGGGCGACCGCAGGGTTTGCCGGCGGCCGGCTGGTCATTGAAAGCGCGGCTGCAGGGTCCGCTGTGCGGGTTGCGGTGGAACAGTTTGACGCGGTCGGCTTCACTGCCCCGCAAACCGAAGCTGCCGGCACCGGTGTGTCGCGGCTTGACCGGATCACGGCCGCAGATGTGGCCGCGCAAATGGCAGCGGTCAATCTGAATGGCGTACGCGTGGAAACGGTCGCCGGCGGGGCGCTGTCGCTGGTCAGCACTGGCGACGGGGCAGGGCAGACTCTGGACATTGGCGCGACTGCCGCCGCAACCCGCTCTGCGCTGGGCTTTGCGCCCGGCACCACAGCAGCTGCCGGCTCTGCTGGGACCGAAATGATCTATTTCATCCGCACTTTGCCCGCTGCGGTTGGATGGCAACGCCATCGCCGCGACACTGCGACCGGCCGCTGGCTGGCCGATGGCGCGGTCGTCGACGGTGCCGTGCTGGATGGCGGCAACGGCTTCATCGTCGGCGTCAATCTCTCGTGGACTTCCGTTGATGGCGTGCTGGTCAGCTATGAAGACATGAGCCTGGTCGAGGCCCACAACCGCTACATCGGAAAACGCCTCCGCACTGCCAAAGCCGGCGAAGCCGAACCAGTCGGCGACCCGTTGGTGTTGACGGCAACAGGTGTCAACGGCGCGGAATTCCACGCCCGCCTGTTTGCCAATGCACAGCCAGACGCAAACAGCGTGCTGCGCCAGACCCATGTGATATCCACGGCCAACGACGGCAGCCTGCCCGGCACAGCGGCCTGGGAAGCCGCCATCGAAACGCTCAACCGCTATGACGACATTGCCATTGTCGCTGCCCCGGGATCTTCGGCCTACCCGGAAGGCGCGGCCGTCATGCGCCAACTGATCGGCCATGCTGAACTGTCTGGCTATCGCATTGCGGTTATCGATACGCCGCCTGCCCAGGATATGGTCGCCTTGCGGGAAACCAGGGGTCAGATCGACAGCAGCTACGCAGCCCTCTATGCGCCCTGGACGCGCATCTCAAATCCGCTGGCGCGGCCGGGCAATGAAAGCATCCCGCGCGAAATATTTGTTCCCCCGTCCGGTCACATCGCCGGGATTTACGCCCGCAACGATCAGCTTCGCGGTGTCCACAAGACCCCCGCCAACGAGGTGATCCGCTCGGCCCTGGGTTTTGAGGTGGAATATAACCAGAGCCAGCAAGGCGTTCTCAATCCCATCGGCATCAACTGCCTGCGCACCATCAAGGGGCGCGGCGCGCGGGTCTATGGCGGGCGACTTGCCACTTCGGACCGGGAGGTCGTCTACGTCTCTGACCGGCGATATCTGAACTTCGTCAAACGGTCGATCTACGAATCGATGCAGTGGGCGGTCTTCGAACCCAATGGCCCCTTCCTATGGTCGAACGTCCGTGAAGCGGTCGCCTCATTTCTCTACAATCAATGGTTCAACGGGGCGTTGTTCGGCGCTTCCACGGACGAAGCGTATTTCGTGGTCTGCGACGGGTCAGTGATGACCCAAGCCGACCTCGATAATGGCCGAATGATCTGTGAGATCGGTCTGGCCCTGTTGAAACCCGCAGAATTCGTCGTCTTCCGCATTGGGCAGAAGACCGCCGATCAGCGCCGCTAACGGAGGCCCAAAATGGCACGGCAAGTTCCCTTCGGCAATTTCAACTTTCGCGTCCTTCTGGACAATGACGAGGTAATCGGCGGCTTTTCGGATGTTTCGGGTCTCTCCTCCGAAGTGACGATCGCCGAATACCGACCCGGCAATGCGGCGGAAAACCATGTGGTCAAGATCGCCGGCGTTCACAAGTTCGAACCTGTGACGTTGAAACGCGGGATCGTGGACAGCGCCATCTTCTGGGGCTGGCTGCGGGCAACCTGGGAGACCGGGCCGCTGGCCAAACGGGAAGTGCGCATTGTGATGCTGGACGAAGCGCACAACGATATCCAGCAGTGGAAGCTGCTGGGAGCGGTGCCGTCGAAATATACCGGACCGACATTGGCCGGGGCCGGAGGCACGGAAGTTGCCATGGAAGAATGGCAGATCGCTTACGACAAACTCGAATTCGCGCAACTCGCATCCTGAGGCGAAAGCAAGCCATGCATCTGGACCGGATCATCTTTGAGGCAGAGCCCCGCGCCCGGCCGACAGGTCCGGTCCGGCTAGACAGTGTCTGCTTCCTCGGCTTTGTCGCCGAGCGGCGGCCGGTAAGGGCGGGTCCGGTTCTTACCGCCTGGCTGGACGGGCTTGGGCTTTTGACGCGCGCCGAGCGGCTCGCGGGGCCTGAAACGCTGATCGGGCGTCCTGTGACAGTAGCTTCACTGGCCGAATATGAAATGCTGTTTGACGGCGCCACCAGGATTGACGCTGTTGCCAGTCTGACTGGAAACCCTTTGGGCGCACAGGTGCTGGCAGCTGATTTGAGCGAACCTTTGGCAATCGTGCTGGACGGCAGGCTGATCGACATTGCCTTGCCCGCCCTAGATCAGACGCCCGCGCAGATCGCAGCGGCGATCATGAACCAATGCCCTGGCCTTTCGGCATCGGTAGACCAAGACCGGCGTCTCACCCTGTCGCGGCGGGCTGAGGCTGGCGCCGGGACACTGGCAGTGCTGACCCACCCGGGACTCGGTTTTCCGACGCTTCGCCATGCCCGCACCCGCGCAGTCGGGGCAGCGATGGATGTGGCGGTCCGGCAGTTCTTTGCCATGGGCGGGCAAGTGGCGCACATCGTTTCCATGGGGCCGCCTTTGCCGCTTCTGGCCTCAAGCGCGGACCGCGCGCAAGCGCTGGGAAGGCTTATGGGTTTGGGCACAGTGCAGCCTGCGGCGGCTGCACTGTTGATGGCAACACCAAATCCGGGGCCTGCTGACGGAGCCTTAGCCTGGCCAGGGCTCTCCATGCTGATGGCGTTTGAAGATGCGGGCATGCTGCTGATCCCGGATTTGCCTGATCTGGTGGCCGCCGAGCGCACCCCTGCGCCTGAGACGCGGGCGCCTGCGCCTCGACTTGCAGTCTTCGCCGACTGTCTGCCCGAACCAGCAATGGCGCCGCCCATGGCCCTTGCTGACATGGACCTGCCCGTGACCGATGCCGACGGCGCGGCGCTGTGGGGGGCGGCGGTGTCGCGCGCCCTGAGGCTGATTTCCGATCATAGGCGCGATATGCAGCTGTTGGCCGCGCTGCCGCGGCTGGGGCACGGCGTGGCTTCCGCCATGCCGGCATCAGCTTTTTTGACACTGGCCTCGCCTTACCTGAAAACCCCGTTTTCAAAGACCCTGCCGGGTGCGGCAATGGCGCCGGATGCGGTGCTGGCGGGCCAGTTCGCGCGGCGCCTCAACTCGGACACTCCGTTTGCAAGTGCTGCGCTTGAACTGGTGCCGCTTGTGACCATGCCGGCGGAAACCGTCCCTGATGTCCCCGGCCATTGCCGCTTTGCCGCAGACCGCGGCGCTACGGTTCTTGTCCGCGATGTCACCACCAGCGATGACCCAGCATGGCGCAGCGGAACCGCCCAGCGCATCATTGCCCGCCTCCTTCGCGAGGCGGCGCGCCTTGGCGACGGGCTGCTGTTTGAACCAATCAGCGAAATTGTCATGCACCGGGTGATCGTCGCTTTCGAAACCGTGCTCCTTCAAATCGCGGCGGAGGGCGGTCTGTCGGCTGACGGGCGCGATCCCGGCTTTTCGGTGATCTGCGATGCCAGCACTACCCCTGCGGCGGACATCGAGCGTGGCATCCTGCGTGCAGAAGTCACATTCCGTCCGGCCGTCCCAATTGAGGAAATCCGCCTCTCGCTTCCCATCGGCCGCGGTTCCAGCACGGAGGGACGCACATGAGCGACGTCGACTGGCCCGTTATCCCGTCCTTCTTTGAGGTCAAGTTCTTTCAAAACGGCCGCCGCGTGCCGATTTGCGGCGGCGCCTTTTCCGAAGTCTCCGGGCTAGAGGCGACGATGGAACCCAAGGCCATCCGCGAGGGCGGGCGCTACAATGGCGAAGTGCAGCGCGCCGGCCAGATTACCTATGCAACCGTGATCCTGAAGCGCGGTCTGACCCCCACAAGTCACCTGTGGAACTGGTTCAAGCTGCTGGCCAATGGCCATACGGCGGTGCGGATGCGGGCCGAGCTTGTGCAGTTGCGCCCGACGGCATCGGGTGGGCGCGAAGTCGCGCTGCGGTGGGTTATGCAAAATGCGCTGCCGACAAAATTCAAAGCCGCTACCTATACGTCCACCGCAGCCGAAGTGGGTATTGAGGAGCTGCATTTCGTCCACGAAGGCCTGACAATGCGTTCGGGAGCAGGCGGATGACCGCATTTGCCAAAGCCCGCCTTATCCCGCTCACCCGTCCCGACGGCAAGGAAATCAGTGTTCCGCAGCGCGATGCCGTCACGGTGATCGCTGACTTCAACCCGGAAACACTGGAAGTGTCGGCGCGGTCGCAAATCAAGGAGGACCGCGGCAAAAAGAACGACAAGAAGCCCTTGCAGGTGGTCGAGAGCAGCGAAGCCTCTTTGTCCGTCCAAATGATTTTCGACGAAACGGTTTCGGGTCATGACGTGCGGGTCAAAACCCAGCGCATTGCCGCCATGATGCGTCCGACGCCGGACAATCAGCCCGGGTATGGCGATGACGGCAAGGGCCGGGTGATGCTGCCGCAACGGGTGCAATTTGCCTGGGGCAGTTTCCTGTTTGAAGGATTGATCGTCGATTTTGCTGAAACGCTGGAGTATTTCTCCGCGTCCGGCGTGCCGCTGCGCGCGACTGTGAAGCTGACGATCACCGATCAGCGCCCCACATTTGCCGCCAAACCGGCAGGCGCCTCCTCAAACCGCCAGGCGGCCATGAACGTGCCGGCAGACAGCCCGGTGCCGCGCGGTTCAGACCCTGTGGGCAGCCAGCAGCTGGCGCAGGCCAACGGCGTTGAAAATCTGCGCCAGCCGGAAACCGGCACATTGTTTACGCCAGCCGGCGGCGGGGCGGGCTCAAACTTCATCCGCGGCGCCCTTGGTTCGGCTGGCAGCAGCGGCACCGCAGGTTTTGGCGCAGGAGCGGGAGCGGGCGGCAAATTCGGCCTGTCGGCAGCGGCAGTGGCCAGCGGCAAGGCCGGCCTGTCTTTGGGCGCGGGACTGTCGGCAGGGGCCGGCATCTCCGCAGGCGCAGGAGGCGGCGTCAGTCTTGGGGCAGGCATTGGCGCCGGAGCTGGATCTGGAGTTGGCATTGGCGTTGGCGTTGGCGGCCCATTCGGCCTCTCGGCGAGCGCCGGCGCAAAAACCAGCGCCATACGCGTCGCCGGCATCAAGTTGCAGGCGGGCAGCTCTGCCGATCTTGGTTTGGGGCTGTCAGCATTTTCAGGTTTGAAGCCGCCCAAGCTGCCGAGCGGCAGCGCCGGGCTCGGCGCGGCCTTCGGCGCGTCCGCCTCCGCCGGAATTTCGCTCTCCGCCCGTGCGGGGGCGTCGGCGGGCGGCGGCTTGTCGGCCACAGCAGAAGTCGGCGGCAATCTCGATCTTTCCGCAATCCTTTTTGAGGGAGACTGAAACATGTCGATCCAGTTTGAAGACGTCACCGCGCAGATCGAATCCCCGCCACCCGCGCCCGCCCGCCGCACGGCGGCGCCGGAGCCCGACGAGAACCAGTTGCGAAGCCTGATCCAGGCAGAGACAAAACGCGCACTGTGGCGCGAGTTGCGGACCAAACCGTGAAAAAGGGGATCCGCCATGCTTGACCGCGTCATATCATCCCGGCCTTACATTGAGGTCGACGGCGATCAGCCGGAGCTGATGAACGCGCTTTTGACCGGCTTCACCATGACCGAAACGCTGTGCGGTCCGGTGCAGGTGGAACTGCGGCTGTCAAATGCCGCCCACCATGCCGGCGCAGGCGCTGCCTTCGCTTTTGAATTCACCGAAACCGAGACGCTGCCTCTGGGAAAGGCATTCCGTGTTCTCTTCCCCAGTCTTGACCCCGCAGCCGAAGACCGCACGCCACGGGAGATTTTTGCCGGCCGCGTCTCGGCGCTGGAGTTTGTTTCGGGCGAAGACGGACAGCCGGAACTTTGGGTGCAGGGCGAAGACGCACTGATGGCGTGGCGGATGCGGCGCCGGACGCGTGTGTTCGATCAGGATACGGTGGCGGCGATGCTGACGTCGCTTGCGGCAGGGGATGCGCTGGCAAGGCCGGTCATCGATTATCTGAACGACCCCACACCGCACCGGCATCAGGTCAACGAAAGCGATCTTGCCTTTCTGCAGCGCCTGCTGGCAGATCACGACGCAGTGGCGCAAGTTGTGGACGGCACCCTGCAGATCGGCCCGCGTGCCGACCTGCACCGGGGCGACATCACTCTGGAACTGGGGCTGACCCTGATTTCGGTGCAGGCCACTGCCGATTTGGCGCACCAGCGCAGCCGTGTCAGCCTGTCCGGCTGGGACGGGATCGACGGCGAGGCGTTCCGCGCCGAAATGACCACGGCGGCGCTTGGCCCGGGCCAAGGCCGCGCCGGCATGGAATATCTGGAGCCGTTCGGCAACACCGCCGAACATCTGGCTGGCGCCGGGGTGCCTGACCAGACCACTGGCGACGTGCTGATCAACGCCCACGGCGCAGCCCGCGCCCGCCGCTTTGTGGTGGCTCGCGGAGAGGCAATCGGCAATCCGGCGCTGCGGGTCGGCGCCCACTTGACGCTGGAAGGCATCGGGGCGCGGTTTTCAAATACCTATCAGGTGGTTTCCACCTGCCATCGGTTCGATACGCGCGCCGGCTACATCACGGAATTCGAAGCCGAATGCGCCTATTTCAATGGCGAGGCAGCGACATGAACTTCGAACTTATGCCCTCACTATTCACACCCCGGCACGGCTTGATCCTGGCCGAAGTCCAATCGGTTTCGGACCCCGAAGGCCTTGCCCGGGTGGAGGTGGTGTTTCCGCTCGATACGGAGGATGCACAAACCACTGCGTGGGCAGTCGTCGCCATGCCATTTGCGGGCAGCAATTACGGCGCATTTTTCGTGCCTAATGTGGGCGACGTCGTGGTGCTGGCATTTCTGGGCCATGATGCACGCAGCCCTGTTGTGCTGGGCTCGGTTTATCATGGCAGGGCGGACCCAACCGAAAGCTTGCCCGGATCAACAGTGGACCGCTGGGTGCTGACGGGGCGCGCCGGCACCCGTATTGCCATCGTCGAGGAGAGCGCGGCCACAATCGAGCTGGTGACGCCCGGCGGCGCATCGGTCACCGTCTCTGATGATGGCGGCGGCACCATCACGGCCAAGACCGGCGGCAGCACTGTCACCCTGACACCCTCGGAAGTATCGATCAAATCCGCCAAGATCGCATTGGAAGCCGCACAGATCACGATGTCGGCAGGCATGGTCAAAGTTGATGCGGGGATCGCGATGTTTTCGAGCGTGGTGACTGCCAATGTCATGCAGACCACCACGATGATTGCCGCAACCTATACTCCAGGCGCGGGGAACATCCTGTGAAACACGACGCCATCCTTTCAGGTTTGCGCGACATCGGGTCAAAGGGCATCGTGGCGCCGACAATCCTGCGCTTTGAGGAGACGGATTTCGTTGCCGCCTTTCTGGCAGATCTGTCCCGTTCCGACTGGCGCGCGCGCTTGCAGGCGCGCACGGTCACACCCGCCGCAGACGGCGTGGCGGTCGTTGAACAGCCGGTCCATAGGGCTTTCCATCTGGTGGTCACCGATGCCCGCTGTTTTGCCCCTGGAATGCCGCGGCTTGATCCGGTGAAGGCCGTGTCGGCGGGCGTGGTGATCCGGCGGCGCAGGAAGGGCCAAAACCAGGGCTGGCTGCGCAGCCCCGATGCTGTGCTTGGCTGGCGGCCTTTGCCCGCAAATGTTGATGATCTGGCCACGCGCTATGATCCGGACGCGGCGCTGCGCCGGGCGCATTTGGCAGGGCGCAATGCGAACGCGCTGACGCGGCTCGACCGGCTGCCAGGGGCAGGGGACCTGGCGTCGGAGGAAACCGCGCCGCTTTTCCCCATTCCGCCCGATTTGGCAAAATCCATCGGTGTTTCGCTGTTCTATGGTTTCTTGCCGGTACTCAGCAATCAAACTGAAGCCGTCCGTCCGTCCGCGCCGCCCTTCGCCCGCGCGGATGTGGCCGCACGGCTGCCTGGTTTGCTGGCCCCCTCGCGCGGCGGGGTGACACTGCCGCCAGTGAACGGAACTGTCACGCAGGTCGAAATGGTCCGCCCCGATGACGCACCGGATCAAACGCGGGGCGCGGGTCTGCGCACACTTAAATCCGCGCTGAGCTGGCTGACGCAGGAAACCGGCGCATTTAATGAAGGCCCGGAAGCAAATGCGATCCGCTCGGCACTGAATGCCGTCAGCGTGCCCGATGTTGCGCCCGCGGCATTTGGCGATTGGCTCAATGGCGCGCACCGCGCATTCCTGCTGCAGGACCCGGCCAGTCCTGCAGCCCTGCCGATGCCGTCATCCTGGCCGCAGTTGACCCAGGCCCAGGCTGATCTGTTGATCAATGCGGCTCTGGCAGCCATGACGGCGCGCTGGGGCAGCGCAGCCCCCCTGACCCCGCGCTATCCGGCGGGCCGGGGCAGTTATGACCTGCGCTGCTTTTTGCGGATCGACGACGGCGATGGCTGCCAATGTCCGCCTCGCATCGCATGGTCTGCGCCTTTGGCTTCGTTCCGCATCAAACCATGGTTCGAAGGCGGCGTGGCGCCGCCGATCCGAATCGAGTTGCCATCAATCACGCAAGCCAGCCTCAAGGCGCTGACACCCAATGTGTCTTTCAAAGTGCCCCCCGAATTGCAGCAGCACCTGGACCGGATCGATCTCAAGGGGCTGATGGATGGCAAACATACGAAAACCTCCGTTTCATTCGGGATGATTTGCTCGTTTTCAATCCCGATCATCACGATCTGCGCTTTCTTCATCCTGCAGATATTCCTGCAGCTTTTGAACATCATCTTCTGGTGGCTTCCTTTCGTGCGGATCTGCCTGCCCTATCCGATCGTTGCCACTGAAGAGGAGGACAGCTGATGCCCCTCAACCCAGCCCACCCGGCCGAACCCGTGGGATGGCCGCTCTTGCCGGTTCCTGACGCCAATGGCAGCCTCAACTGGCCTGATTTGGAAACGTCGGTCCGCCAAACGATCCGTGCGCTTCTGATCACCCGCCAAGGCGAGGCGCTTTTGCACCCCTTGTTGGGCGGCAGCCTTCAGGACTTCGTTCACCAGCCCAACACTGTGCTGACACGAAAAGGCATTCATGACCGCATCGTGGAGACGCTGCGAACATGGGAGCCCCGTGTCGAATTGACTCAGCTGACGGTCGAGCCTTCCGGCGATTTTGGCGAGCGGGTGCAGCTGACGCTCGACTACCGCCTGCGCCTGACAGGGCAGACTGGCGGGCTTTCGATAGCACTCACACTGGGAACGGAGGGCTGAACCGATGCTGCCACGCGTCTCGCTAGCCGATCTGAGCGCCGAAGACCTGTCCGCTGAAATGGTGCGCCGGATCGAGGCGCACACTCCGGAATGGAAGAATGTGCAGCCAGGTGATCCGGGACGCACGCTGATCGATCTTTTCGCCTGGATGGGTGAAACCATCCTGTACCGTGCGAACCTGACGCCGCGCCGGATGCGGCTTGAATTCCTCAACCTTCTGAATTTGAAGCAGCGCCCGGCCGAACCCGCGCGCGGGATGCTCCAATTGCTCCCCAAAGTCCCATCCAAAGCGCGCCCAACCTTTGTGGCAAGCGGGACACGGGCCAATGGCCTGGTTCCTTTCGAAGTGCTGAGCGCTGCCACCGTGCAGCCATTTGAAGGCGCCGCTTTCATCAAACGACGCTTGGGCGAGGCCGAACGGGCAGATCTGGCAGAAGTGCTTGCGTCGCTGACTGATGTCTATGGTGTGACTTTGGCCGAACCATACGCCACAGAACGTCTGTTTGGGCCCGGCGATATGGCGCGGGAAAATGGCACGGATCCGCTGGCCGACAGTATTGATCAGACGCTGTGGATCGGCTTGTTTTGTGGCGATGCCAGTGCGGCAGCCCGGGCGGCGGCGATTGCGGCGCTGGACGCCCAGCCTTGCCTTTTGAACATCGGTGTGATCCCGCGTCTGAGCCTGCCCGATCTGGAAACACCCCCGCCAGCTGGCATCGATTGGTCCATCGCAACGCGCGGGGCAGAGCCGGGAGAGGTGGCATACCTTGATCTGGCCATTGACGATGACCGCACGCGCGGGCTGACCGCTGAAGGCACGCTGCGCTTGGTGCTGCCGCGGGCCGACATGGTGTACGCCCCGCCAAACGATTTGGCTTCCGAGATTGACGCAGGGGTTGGCAACCGCCCGCCACGGCTGGATGATCCGGCTCTGGCGGCGCGCTTGATCGGCTGGCTGCGTCTCCATTCGCCTGATCCCGCAGCGCGGCTGCCGCTGTCCTGGGCGGGGATAAACTCCGTCATGGTTGATCAGCGCGAAACCCACGCGGGCATCAGCCTGGGCGTTGCCTCCGGGCAGGCCGGGCAGCGTTTTCGCCTGCCGGGGCGCGATATCGATGCGGAATCAGTTGTCCTGTCGGTCGCCGAGCCCGGCGGACAGTTCCTGCCTTGGGACGCCGTCTCCGACCTCGGCGCAGCCGGCCGCGATGACCGTGTATTCGAGTTGGAAGCGGAGGCCGGCGAAGTCATGTTTGGCGACGGCCTGACTGGCAGACTGTTGCCTGCCGGTGCGCGGGTGCGGCTGGATCGGCTGCGCGCCGGCGGCGGCGTGGCGGGAAACCTCGGGCCCGGCTCATTGACGAAAATCGAGATGCCCGGACTTCTGGCGCATCAGCCGGCGGCTTTTCATGGCGGCGTGGCAGCTGAGACGCTGGAGGCGGCGGAAAAGCGGGTGGGGGCGATGCTGAGCCACCGCAACCGTTGCATCACCGAAGACGACTACCGTGCCATCGCCGCAGAGCTCGGCCTTGCGCGCGTCGAGGTTTTGCCAGGCTTTCGACCCTATCAACGGCGCGGCGGCAGCCCCGGCGTGGTGTCAATCATGGTTCTGCCCGATCAGGTGCTGCGCCGTGCGCCAAATCCACGCGCAGACCGGCGCATTCTCGAACAGGTTCACGCCCATTTGGACCCGCGCCGCCCGCTTGCAACCGAGCTTTACGTGATCAGCCCGGATTATCGCGGCATTGGCCTGACCATTGGCATCACTTTGCGCGAAGGCTTTGCCCGCGAGGAGGTGGTCCGCGCTGTGAAGGAGCGGATGTTTAGTGTGCTTTGGCCGCTTGCCGGCGGTGGAATGGACAGTGCTGGCTGGACGCTTGGCGCGCAGGTTCGCAGTCTTGAGCTTCAAGTCGAGGCGGCGCGAGTGCCAGGGGTCGCAACTGTGCTCGGTGTGAACTTGTTCGCCGCCAGCAATACCGGTCTGACGCTGCTGCCGCGCCAGCCGGGCTCGATGGCGCAGAACCTGACATTGGACGAATGGCAACTGCCCGAATTGTTGGCAATTGACGTCTCAAGCGACGGCAGCATGCCTGCCACCACACTGTCGCTGTCGCAGTCATCGACAGGCACCGGCGCTATTGGCGTTCCCGTCGTGCCGGAGGTGTGCTGATGCGCGACACGAACGGCCAGATCTACTGGAATTTCGCCACGGCCGGGGATCTTTTGCCCAAGCCCGCGCCGGGCCTTGTCTGGGATGCGCAATCCCTTGGCGTCGGTTTGCAGCCTTCCGCCTCGCCGCCGCTGGCTGCCGCATCGAAAGCTGCGGCGGAACTTGCCGCAGCAGCACCACGGATAGCGGTAGACGCTTTCGGCACTTGGGCGATTGCGGATGACGAATTGGGCGTGCGCACCGCCTTTCCAGGCGCGCCGCCGCGGTTGCTTTGGTCGCCTCCCCTTGGGTTGAGCATTGTCGATCTGGACTGGACGGCGCAGGGCCATCTGATTGTCGCCCTGCGCCATGAGGATGGCACAGGTGAGGCGCTTTGGATTGACACGCTGGGCCGGTTCGATCCGGTGCCGCTGGCAGAGCCCGGGTTTGCCCCGGACCGGATTGCAGCTTCTGCCGGGGGCGGGCCCGTCTGGCTGGTGGACCGGGCTACACAGCAGATACGGCGCATTGATGGGACACCAATCCCGGACGTGCTGGACAGCATCGCCCGCGCGCCGGGCTTGTTCACCCCAAAGCCGGACATGGCCGATCCGGCGCGGCTGGACACGATGACGCTGGCGGGAGCGCCGGGCGATCCGATTATTGAAGCGGCGGCCGATGCCTCAGGCGCGCTGATCCTGCTTCGCCTGCCAGCGGCGGGAGAGGCTGTGCTTGAGTATTTTACTGCGGGCGGCGAACGCCACGCTGCGCGCCTGAGCGGCGTTGTCAACCCGCATGCCATGGCGGCATTCGGGCCGGGACATGTGGCTATTGCTTGCGCCGGATGGGCCGAAGCGCGGGTATTTGCCATCCCGGATCGCGATGTTCCAGTCCAGACAGCGCTCGGCGCGCGCCTGCCTTTGCGGCATTGGACCGGCGGGCGGTTCTGCGCTGGAGCCTCAGGCCGGGCGCATTATCCGGTGAGCGGACATAGCGCACCGATGCGCAGGCTTGCCGCCCTGTCCTATGCTGCATTTGCCACAAGCGGCGAAACCTTGCTTGCGCCAATCGACAGCGGTGTGGAAGGGTTTGTCTGGCATCGCCTCTATCTGGAGGCCTTCCTTCCGGCCGGAACAGCGGTGGATGTTTATGCCGCTGCCGCAGATTCACTGGCCGAACTGCCCGGAGCAGTTGAACACCGCCACCGCTTTGGCGCGCCCGATGGCGGGCCAGGCCCTCGCGGCGCGTGGATCGATGCGGCATCCGAACGGCCATGGGCGCGCCCTGCCGGCGATTGCCAGCGCCTTCGTGACAAGTCCGGGCTGTTCTCGGCCTTGGTCCAACGCTGCGACAGTGCTGTCAACCGCCGTCTTTGCGGACGCTATCTGCGGCTGCGGCTGGTGTTTTCCGGCCCCGGAAGCACGGCGCCGCGTTTGCACGCCTTGCGCGTTTGGGGCCCGCGCTATTCGTGGCGCGACAGGCACCTGCCGGAGTTATATGCACAGCCCGCAGGCCCCGGCGCAGCTGGCAGCGATTTTCTGGACCGTTACCTCGCGTTGTTTGAGGGTCTGCTCACCCCGATCGAGGGCGAAATCGCCGCTGTCTGGCGGCTTGCCAACCCTGCAACCATCCCTTCAGACGGGCTCGATTGGCTCGCCAGCTGGCTTGGTCTGACCCCCGACACTGCGCTGGGCGAAGCTGCGACACGGCGTCTGATCAGCAATGCAGCGCGGCTCTCTGCGTGGCGCGGCACATTGCGGGGCTTGACAGGCATGCTTGACATCGCCAGCGCAGGCGGCGTCGCGGCCGGGCGGATCGTGGTGATCGAACATTTCCGCATGCAGCGCACCTTTGCCACCATCCTTGGCGCCGACCTTTCGGACAGGTTTGATCCGCTGACGCGCGGGTCATCGCCCTCAGGGCAGTCGATGCTGGGACCAGGGTTTTTTCTCGGGGCAGAAGATGAAAAGCGGCTGTTCGCCTTGTTCCGCCCCGAACTTGCCGAACATCCGCTGACCAGCGCCGAAGACCGCGCCCGTGCGGCTGCACAACTGGCCAGCATGGTGGAGGAAGCCGCGCACCGCGTTACAGTTTTGGTGCACGAGGAAACAGACGCGGAGCGCCGCGCCTTGCTGGCACGGGTGGTAACGCGTGAATGTCCGGCCCATGTGGTCGCGCGCCTTCAGGACGCGCCAGGGTCGCTGATCCTTGGCCTTTCGGCGCTTCTGGGTGTGGAAACACGGCTATCGCCCGCGCCCGAAACGGCCAGTTTCCAGCTGGACGAAACGCATCTTGGGCAGGCCCGGCTGCGCGGCACGCCCGCACTCGATAACAGGATCTAGGACCGGAGGACGATCATGGCTGGCTTTACTCCTTTTGCCGAACCAGACCCGCTGGACGAAATAGCAGGCACGGACCGCTTGCGCCCCGCAGATGGCATTTTGCTGACAGCCGACCATGTGCAGACTGAGCAGCTGTATCACCGGGGACGGCTGGCACGTCTTTTGGCCTACCTGCACGGCGCAGGCACTGTTGCAGGTCTGGATGTGCGCTACAGCGCGCCCGGCGGGACAGCGGCTGAAGTTCAGGTGACCCCAGGCCTTGCCATCGATTACCGCGGCCGCCTTGTGGAACTGACGCACCTGTCTTGCCTGAAACTGGGAGACTGGGTTGGGGCGACGGCGTCCACGCCGCAGGGGCTGGCGCGGCTGGCTGCTGGCCGGCGCGCAGCGGGCGCAGGTTTACCCGACCATTTGGTCGTTGATCTTTTTGCCGAATTCCGCGCCTTCGCCCGCCGGCCCGAGCCCGCCTTTGCCACCGGAAATGCGGACCGCATCGATGCGATTTCACCCACGCTGGCGCAAGATTCTGTCTTTCTGAACATGGTGATCCGCGATGCGGCTTTTACTGGTTTGCCCGAAAGCATGGTCTCGCGCCTCGTCCCCGGCGCGGTGACGGCGGCAGAGGTGCAGCGGGTGAAACGTGAAAGCCTGTGGCCCGCGCTGGGGCCGCGCCCCGATCAACTGGCGCCCGACCCGACTTTGCCGCCAACCGAACATGTCCGTGGGCATCAAGCCTTTGGCGGCGTGTTTCTGGCCCGCCTGCGTGTGCCCGTCACGGGCACCCCTCCAGGCCTGGACGACAGCATCGCGCTGACCGCGCCCGCGCTGCTGCCTGACGTTTCGGGGCGGCTTTACAGCTATTCCACGGCAGAGCTCGCGCTTTTGGCCGGGCAGAGGAGATAGACCATGGTCACCAAGGCACAGGCTTCAAGACTTGATCTGGGGCAAGGCGGGATCGACGCACCTGGTGCTGTATTCGACCAGCGCCGCACCCGAACCGCCTGGTTCGAAGGTCAGCATGTCACCGCTGACCACTTCAACCGTGACCAGAGTTATCACATCACCCGGCAAGCCGACCTTGGCCGCACCATCGGGCAGGGTGTAGTCGAAGGATTGGTGGTTTCCCTGCTGCCGGAAAGCCACAAGCTGCGCGTGGATCCCGGAATGGCACTTGCCCCAAGCGGCGAGGTGTTGGTGCTCACTGCTGCTGCCGAGATTGACCTTGCCGACGCCGGGAGCTTGCGCGGGTTTGCCGGACTTTCGGGCGATGGCGCTGTCGTGCCGCCGCCTGAAACCCGCACCGGACTGTTTATTCTGGCAGCTTCAGCCGTGGAGTACACATCCAATCCGGTCGGCAGCTATCCTGTGAGCATCAATGCCGCCCGCACGCTGGAAGACAGTGTGATCAACGAGGCCTTGGTCTTCACTCTGACGCCGTTTCCCGTCAAGTCCACGGGAAGCGATACCGACCAATGGCGCGCGGCGGCGGCCTACCGGATATTTGTCGAGGATGCGGAGCCGGAACTGCCGCCCTCGGCTGTGCCTCTGGCAATGGTCGCGCTGATCGGGCGTCGTGTGCAATGGGTAGACGTCGCAATGGTGCGGCGTCACTGCGCGCCGGCCGCCGGCGACATATTCGGTCTTGGCATGGTCGACCAGACCCGCCGCATCGCGCACTTTGAACAATTCGATAACCTGATCGCGGCCGAGATTGCGGCAAATCCGGCGGCTGCCGCTCCGGCGTCTGATCTGGTTCGGTCCCTGCCTCCCATGGGGCGCATGCCCGTGGGAGCCGTTGCCCTGCGCGCCGGCCCCGGCGAGCCCGAACGGCTTAGTCAGAACTGGTTTCCATCGGTAATGCCGGTTGAACTGGTCGCCCTGCCTGCCGACGAAATTGAAGCGCTCCTGCGCGAGAGCATCCACCTGCCGCCCATCGATCTTGGCGCGCCAGACAAGGTTCTGGCCAATACGCCCGTGACAGTTATCGTTCCGGTGGCGCGCGCAGATTGGGCCACAACGCCCGCCGAAGTCGCCGAGACGACATTCACCCTTGTGCCGCCGCCTGCAGTCGGGGGAACGACCACCGACCCTGCAGCGATGCTTCGGGCGTTGATGTCCGGCGAGCCCGCGCCTTCACAGGGCGAGCTGATGCTGACCGGCGCATGGCGCACGCTGCTCGGGCGGGCAAGCCACCTGTGGTATGCACGACGGCGGCAATTCCAGCGGTCCGACATGCTCATTGCGGGGACCGAAGATGCCCTGCCAGACACTGGGCCCAGCATCCCGCCTGCACCAGCGCCACTGCCGATAGTCAGCGACACTGCCGCCGCAGAAATGGTCGAGGAACTGGTGCCCCTGGTCAAAGCGGCTTTTGCGTCGCACGGGCTTGACGCGCAGTTCGCAAAGCAGTTGCAACTGGAAGCGCCAATGCCGCTGCGCCTGTTGCAGCGCCAGGTTCAATTTCTGGCTGAAGGCGCTCCGGCGCTGGCGCTGGCGCTCGGCATTGCCGTGGTGGATCGGGGCGAAAAACCCGAAGATATGCTGAAAACCCATGTTGCCGACACGGCAGCCGTCTATGCGCGGGCCGAACCGGTGCTGATCGGGCAGGGGCTCGGTCTGGTTGTGCCTTTTGCGCCGGACACCAACCCTGAACCCGCAATGAAACTGATTTCCGTGACAATTGGCTTCGACCCGCGCCAGTTGGACGGCTTGGTCAGGCAGCTGTCCAGCCTGACCATCCACCCCGAAGGCATTGAAAAGGCCGACAATCTGGCGCGCGCGCTGGAGACTGCGCTTGAACTGGCCGTCCCCGTTGGTTTTGCCTTGGCCAACCCGCTCGGGCCAGATGTTCTCAAACAGCGCCTGCGGCTGGCCGCGACGGGTGCCTTGCCTGCAGTGGCAGCCGGTCTAAGCCGGGTAAAACCTGAAAACCGGCCAAAGCTGTTGGCAATGCTGCGCAACGCCGTCGAGACCGCGCCTGACGATGCAGCCCTGACCAAAGCGCTTCTCACCGCAGTTCGGAGGATCAACTGATGGCCGCTCAAATACTTCAGGGATTTGCGCCACGCACGGCAGCCATCGGCATTGCACCGCCGGTAGCGCGCCATGTCCCCCCCGAAGCCGGATTGCAGCGGCTTCGCTTCCACCGGGGCCGGCATCTGACTGCCGCTGCTTTGCAGTTGGAGGCAGATAACCATGAGGCGCGTTTTGGCTTGACTTGCCGGGCGTTAAACGACGGGGTTGTTGGCGGTTTTGCCGTTTCGCTGTTCGACCAGACAGCCGCACCCGGGCAGTTTCGGCTTGAGCCAGGTTTTGCCATTGCGCCATCCGGCCAGGATCTGGTCATTGACCGGCCCGCGCGGTTCGCCTTGTCCACATTGCCGCGGACAAGCGCGACGGGAGATGCGGTGCCTGCAACCACGACAGGCGTCGGCTTGCTGGTGCTGACCCCGGTCAGCGCAACCGAGACGCGCTTTGCGTCCACCTTCGACCGCGAAGCCGCCTTTCGGCGCGATCAGCAGCTTGATCCGTCGGCAGCGCCCTATCAGGACCCGCGCAGCGTCGATGGCGTGATGCTTTCGCTTGTGATGTTGGAGCCGCTGGCGGCTCAGGCAACCGCACCTGGCGGGATGCTGCGGGCGGCGTATCTTTTGGCCGAGGCCGAAGCCGTCGGCGCAGCCCTTGCCAGCCACGCGCGCGAAGGTGTGGCCGTTGCGATGCTGGGAATTGGCGCTGGCGAGCGCATACTGTGGATCAGCAGATATGCAGCCGCTCGGCGCGGCGGGGGCGCGCCACAGCCATTTACCAGAGCTTTCGCGGGCACAGGGTCGCTGCCGCCCCGGCTTGCCCAGGCGCAAGTCGACACACTTTTGGAACGCTTGCGCCAATTGCGCGGACCCGGCGCTTTGCCCGGCTCGCTTGATCCGGCCGAACTGCGGCACCTGCCGCCCGCCGGCATTCTTCCCGCTCCAGGCGGCGTAATCCCTTCGCTTTTCCCGCAAAGATGGGAACAGTCCGTCACTCCAATTCCGCTGCGCCAGCTTGACGCTGTGTTTGAGGATGCTGCAGCGATGGAGCCCTTTGATCTCACTCAGCCAAATGACATCCTGCGCTGGTATGTGCCGGTCCCGGACGAATTGTTTGAAGCCGATCTTTTGCGAACACCACAGGTCTCAGAACTATTTGACGACGCAGTTGCCACGCTTGGCAGCCGTGTCGCCAAGGCCCATGGCGCGCGCAATGCCTTGCGCGCGGGTGGCGCTGCCGTGGAAGGGGCATTGGATACACGAACCATCCCGCCTGCCCCGGTCATCCCGGATCCGGAAGCTGTACCGGGCGAGCCGGCTGAGCAAAGCTCTGTCCCCACGCCCGATGTTGCGCCTGAAATCACTGCCTTGCGCGCGGCATGGTTTGCCAGCCTTGATACTGCCCTGCTCACGGCCGATCAGATGCATATGGCCAATCCAGCGAGCCCCGAGCAGGCAGGCAAACCCAAAGGCATCGTCCCGTTTCTGGCCAGCATGGTTGCCGGTATCAACGCCGCCGATGACCTGGTTGATATGGGATTTACCCGCGTTCAAACCGAGATCTACCGATTGCGCCAGATGGCGCTGGACAGCGAGGCTGCAACCAAGCTTGTGACTTTCCCGGTACTTGCAGGCATCGCCAAGGGATCCAATGCACTTGCCACATCCAAAGGCCTTTCAGACCGGTTCCGCGCCGTCAAAGACGCTCCGGCGCAGCCCATCGTGCAGACGGTCGCACCAGCAATTCAGACATCTGCCGCAGTGGAAAACAACAATTTGATCAGGCGCAGCAGCCAGATCATGCAAGGCGTTTCAGCCATCGGCAGAGGCGCTGTCAAAAAGACGGACTTCAGCATGCAGGTTGGCAAAGCTGGCGCATCCGGCGTTGCCTTGGCAAGCGCACTGGGCATTGAGGTGGCGCCAAAAGACAGTTTTACCAATATCTTCAACGCATCGCGTGCTGTGGCCGTTGATGAAATCAGCCTGAGCAGCGTTGCCGACAAACGGGCCGGCATCTTGCTGGCAGACGCGATACCTGGCGATTATCAAGACTTGCGTACGCTCACCATTGCAAACCGCCTTGAAAACCCTGCGGCAATGACGGCGCGGGCAGCGGCGCTGCGGGTCAAGGCTGATGCGCTGGGCGCTTCGGCGCTGTTGGGCGTCAACTTGACCGGGGTGCGTGCGCCGCTGGTGGCCCTGGATGCCGACAACGCTCTGCTTTCGGGCAGTGCGCTGGACACTTTTCTGAATGAGATGCTGGGCCAAAATCAAACCGGCATAGTCAAGGAGGCTGCCGCCGCCTTGAAAAGAGCAGCTGTCCAGCTGCAGGGACCCGAGCCGGTATTCCACGTCCGCTTTTCCGGTCTTTCGGCCCCCCAACGCGCAGATGCGGCCGTGCGCGCCTTCCTCGTGCGCATGCGCGCGGCACCCTCGCCGGTGGCAGCCAAAGAGCTGCCCGATCTTGTGCTCGCCCGCACATTCGACCCCGATCCCACGTCTGCCACGGACGAGGCGGCCTATTTGTCATCCGCAGTTGCGATACTGGAAAGTGTTGTGTCGCTCTATCGTGCCCTTGAAGGCCGCGTGCTTGCCTTGCGCAATGTGCAGCGCATCACGGACGAGGCGATGGCGAAGGTCGAAGCGCTGGTAACCCGCTGGCGCGAAGCGCTTGATAGCGCAAACCGGGATCTGGCCGAAGCGCGCCATGATCTTTTGGCGGCAACGGCGCTTCTGGCCGAAGAGACGCAGCGCATCGCCGCGCTCGATGCACATCGCAAGGCGGTCGTTGCCAAACATGTCAATGCTGTGGTGTTCACCAGGGTTCGTCACCTGCGCCCTCACGGAGCAGGCGCTACATCGGGGCGGTTGTTGGCCGGCGTCTACGCCGATGCGACGCCCGCAGCCTTGGCACGGCCGGCCAAATTGCCCGACGTTCTCAATCGGATGATGGATGTGCTGGGCAACGTGCCGATCGGCTGGTTTGCGGCCCGCGACCGGTTGATGAAAGGCTATTCCGCACCCAAACAGCTCGACGCGGCTTTTCATTGGGCCGCTAACCGGTCTGTGGTCCGTCTGAGCGCGATGGAAAGCCTTGGCATAGGACGGACATTGACTGCCTCCGCCCCGGATATCGCACCTGCACGTCCCGGCAAACGAGGGCGGGCGGGCGTCGTTGCAGGTCAAATTGCCCAGCATTACGACGGCATATCACGCCAGTTGCTGCAGGCGCGGGGCAAGCTTGATCTCGGATTGATCGACCGTCAGGGATGGGTAGAAAAACGCGCCCGTGCCGAAGTGGAGCTATCGCTCAACGATCTGATCGAAGGTGGCCGTGACAGTGTCGGAGCCCGCGACGCCCTGGCGGAAATCGATGGAATCGAACGGGTCGTGTCAGCGCTTTCCCAAGCGATGCGCCGGGCGCCGGCGGAAGTGCGATTGCTGTGGGCAGACAGGCTTTCCGCATTTGACGGCGATCCGAAGCTGGGAGCTGTGGAGGCTCTGCCGGGCTTTTTCGGGATGGAGGCAAGTCTGCGGGCCGAGATCGGCTCGCTGCATGGCTGGCTCTTCCGGCGGATGACTCCCGGGCTGAAAGAGGGCGAAGCCTTGATGTCAGATTTCGTGCAGGTGACGGCCTTGCTCGCCGCCAATGCCGATGCTGATGCTGTCGTGACGGCGCGCCTTGCCAGCGCGGTGCAGGTGGCCGCTGGCGAGACTGTTGACATTGCACTCGACCGGGGCAGCCCGACGATCGGAACACCGGTGTGGTTTACGCTTGCAACCGGCATACAGGTGGCAGGGAAGGTGCGCGATGTCATCCAGAACCGCGCGCGCGTCGAGATTGCCGCAGGCACTGCCGGGCTGATGACGCTCGATCTTACAACGCGCGTGTTTGTGGATGCCCGCCGCGCGAGCCCGCACGGCTATGTCCGTTGAGGGCGTCACTTTGCGCCGGCTGGCGCTGACAGCAACGGATCGCGGCCATGTCCGCCGCGTGTTGCCGGAGCTTGAAGATGCCATGCGCACAGCCAGTCTGCCAGGCGCGGGGCGCAGTGAAGTCGTGCTCGTTCGACGGCTGGATCTGGGACGGATCGCGCCCGGAACTTCGCGGCAGGCGCTGGCAGTGCGGATCGAAGCGCTGATGGCGGGTTTGTCGCCGGTTGTCGCTACCGATAGTCTGCGCACCGGTGTTAGGGGCGCGCAAGGCAACGCACTGCGCTGGCCCGATCATGTGACATTGCTCGCTGACGTGGCTGTGTGTCTGGTCGGTAAGCCCGGCGGACTGATTTCCGGCTGGTGGGTGGATGTGGCTTTGAAAGTGCCTGCGGGCAGCGCAACCCTCCAGGCTTTTGGAAAAGCAGTCCAGGCGATGCTGGACAACGCGCCGGTTGCATCGCGGCCGGAAATTCTGGGCGCTTTGGCTGCACGTTGTATAGCACTGGGCGCGATTCAGGCGCTTTTCCCGCTGGCCACCTTGATAGTGGCGCTTGCCGCAGACGTGCTGAGCGCGGGCGCCGGTTTCAAGGGTGCAGTCCTATTCAAGGATGAAGGCGTCAGCAGCGCCCGCATTGCCACATTGATGCAAAAAAGCGCGCCGGACCTGACCAGCGCATTGGCACAGGCATCCGTGATCGCCGCGCCGTTGGCAGTGCTGATCCTAGCACACCGGCATGGCCGCACCGGACTTGTCAGGCGCTTGCTGCAGGCCGGGTCTACTCCAGAGGTCAGCGCTTTGGCAAATGCTGACGCGCATGCAAAGGCCAATGAACCGAGCAGCGGTATTGCCGGAAAGAGGGCCCGTGCCGAGGCCAGGCATGGCGGATTGTTGCCCCGGCAAGGCAATGCAGCGCCGCTTACGCCGGTCAGGCGAGCCCGCTCCCTTGGTTTGCCAGGAGCAGCCGCATGTGGAGCTGAAACCAGGGTAAGCGATCCGGTTTCGATTATGGCAAAGGCGCGATCTGACGTGCCCACATGGGGCGGCGGTTTTCCAATCCTCGTGAACTTGCTTCGCCTGACCGGTATCAACGCCATGGAAATGCAGCTGGATCATCCCCTTTGTCTGCCCTTAGCGCGCACACTGCTGTCACGCCTGATGCCCGATGATCCGCTGCTCGCCGCACTTCCCGAAGCAGCGCCGCCGCTGTCCTTACCACTTGTCCCTGCCTTGCCCGAGCCCATGTTGCTGGCGCTTGCGCGAGGCGTTGCGGCAATTCCCGGCCATCCAGGGCGCCGCGCGCTCATGCTGCGGCAGGGATGTGTGATCGGAATTCTGGACGGGGCAGGGCTAAAGCGGATCCGCGCTTTGGAGGACAGGCCGGTTCTGCGGCGAATGCCGCCGTTGAAAGGCCCGCTGGAGCCGGCGCTCCTGGCCGGTCTTCAATTGGGGCTTTCACGCCTGTTGCTGCGACACTGCGGCCGCAGCCTGCGCGCCACACTGCGCCGCCCGGGCTGGTTGGCAGCAAGTCCCACCCATATCGACATAACGCTCGATCTGGCAGATGTGCGGATCGCAGAACGCCGGGCTGGCCTGGATCTGTCGCCCGGTTGGGTGGCGTGGGCGGCACGGGTGATCCTCCTGCACTTCGAGCCAATGGAGGGTCGCCATGCCTCGTGACGGACCTGACCCGCACGACACCGGCCTTGATGCGATACTGGGGCTGGCGCTTGATGGCCTGGCGGGCGTCGCTGCCGTCGGGCCAGCAATGCTGGAGACCGCTCTTGCCAACCCGTCGCCGGCCGAGATGCGCCTTGTCGGACCCGGCCATGCGCTGGGACTTTCCGCTGGCGAACTCTTTTGCCTGTGGCTGCTTTTCCGGGTTGAAGCCGATGCCGATCTGGCGCGCAGGATCGGAGGCATGCAAGAGGGCGAAGCAAGACACCGGCCATCGCCGGCACTCATGGCGAGCTTGCTGGTTGCGCTGGGGGCAGGTGAAACCAACCTTCTCAACGGACCGCTTTTCCGGCTGCCGCTGGCGCGCCTTCTGCCCGGGCCAGCGCCGATGGTTCTCACGGCAGCAGCGCTGACGGACCCGATGCTTTCGGCGCTTGGTCTGCCAGGCGCGCCGCCGCTGACTGCAGTTCCTTTCTGCGCCGATGTTCCCGATGGCTGGCGGGTTTGCGCAGCACAGATTGCCGACGGTCTGGTTGCCGCCGCCCGTCCGGCGCGTAAACTGGCGCTGGTGCTGCGCGGCGGCCTGCCTGCCGATCAGCGGTTGTTCGCATCTGCAATTGCGCAGGCGCTCGCCCGCCCCTTGATCGCGCTCGAACCGGATGCCGCGCGCGCCGGACTTGGCGCCGCCTTGCGGTTTACGGGCGCCGTGCCCTTTGAAGCGCCAAAACCTGCACCCGGCACGCGTGCCGGGTTGCTGCCGCTTGATCATTGCGGCGATCTGCGGCTTGTGGCGTTGGGAGCGGACGGAGGGGTTGAGGCTGCGGGCTGGGACTGCGCCGATATCCCCGTGCCTGCCTTGAGCGCGGCAGATCGCGGCGGCCTCTGGCCGGGAGCCGCAGACTTGCCGATTGACGGTCTTGGCCCGGCGCGCTTGCGCGCGGTGGCGGCAAGGATGGCGCTGACAGAACCGGGCATAAAGGAAAGTGCGGCATTCCGGGCGGCAGCCGGCGCCGAGGCACGCGCCGACATCGAGCCTCATGGACAGCTGGTATCGGACGAGGTTGATGATGAAGGCCTTGTTGCGCCGCCGGAACTTGCAGGCGACCTCGCGCTTTTGGCCGCGCGCTGCCGCCAGCGGCGTTTGCCGCGCGCGCCCCTTGGTCCGGCCTTTGCCGCCAGATCGGCTGAAACCGGGGTGCGGGCATTGCTCTCCGGGCCGTCTGGCGCGGGCAAAACTCTGGCGTGCGCTTGGCTGGCCACTCGTCTTGGAATGCCGTTGTTTCGGGTGGACCTGTCATCGGTGGTGTCCAAATACATTGGCGAAACCGAGGAAAACCTTGCCCGCATTCTCGACCGGGCCGAAGCGGCAGACGTCATCCTGCTCTTCGACGAAGCTGACAGCCTGTTTGGCGCACGAACCGAGGTGAAGGACAGTTCGGACCGCTTTGCCAACAACCAGACCAACTATCTGCTGACACGCATCGAAAACTATGGCGGGATAGTGTTGATGACGGCGAACGGGCGGAGCCGGATTGATCCGGCCTTTGCCCGGCGCATCGAACAAATCATAGACGTGCCAGTGCCCGACGCCGCAACCCGCCGCTTGATCTGGCGCGCGCACCTGGGCGGACATCATTGCCTGAGCGGCGCGGACTTGTCCCGGCTTGCGAGCAGCGCCGACATTGCCGGTGGGCACATCCGCGCCATAGTTCAGACAGCGGCAGTCATTTCAGCCGAGGCGGGCACACCCATTTCTTATGCAGACCTGCGCCGTGCACTCATTCTCGAGTATCGCAAAATCGGGCGTACGCCGCCCAGCCAACTGGTGTCGCCATGATGGGCGATCGCGAACCCGCGCCAAATCTGGCGGCAGAAGTGGCGGCGCTGCATAACCCTGATCTTGGCCAGACCATGATTTTTGATCCGGGCCTTGGATTTGACGAGATGACAGCCCGCCTTTCAGGGCTTGGCTTTCAATGCGAACCGGTTCCGGCAATGATGCCGTCCTTGTTGGAAGGCGAGCCTTCATCAGCCGCGTTTTCTTTTGGCGGCGCCAGGCCATTTCTCGACTACCGCTTCAACCCGGTGGCGCGTCTTCGCGTGCTTGAAATGGCCACTGCCCCGCCCCTGATGCGTCAGCGGATCGCACGGGCCATGCCGCAATTGACCCTTGGCGCCTTACGCCAAAACCTTGGCGCGGCGCTGGACCGTGATGTTTTGCGTGCGATCTGGGGGCTGGTCGAACTTGAAGATGTCAGCGCGACCGAAGCGATTGCTGCGCTTGCCGCACACCCTTCCGGCCCGGTGGCGCAAGAGGCTGTCCTGGCGGCGGAAAGGCTGCGCTCTGTCAATGCGGCGCGTGTAAAGGTATTGGGCGGGATGCGCATGGCGGCGCTTGCCGCACGGGATATGATCAGAGCGATTGCCACGGACTCTCAAGCGTTACTGGCCCGGCCCGAAGATGCGGCGGAGCTGTTTACCGAAGACATCGCCAATGTCATCGCCGCATCTTTGAAGGCCGTTCCGCTTGTCTTGCCTGACCGGTTGCCTGCAGCACCGGATGATGTGGCGGCCATCACGGCCGCACCCGCCGGTCTGCTTCGTTGGGATAATATGCTGAGCCGCCCGTTTCCAACCGGCTACCGCACAGTTGCAGGATGGATGAAGCCCGACCGGGTCTGGGTGACATGGCGCGGCAGCGATTTGCGTGGCCAGTCAGGCCCTGACACGCTCTGGGACGGCCTCGTCTTTCTCGGCAACCGCTGGGTCTGGTTTCCGCGCCCATTCCGCCAAATAGCGGCGCATCTTGGCACCGCTTGGGCAGAGCCCCTTAGCCCATGACACAAGCATTGCGCCACCTTCCCAGCCCCGTGTCGCCAGACCCTTGGCAGACGAGCGGAGGGCCAGTGCAGTTGGATGGGCGGATTGACGCGGGTTTGAGTGCAAGATTGGATGTCCCTCAAGCCGGCGGTCCGGTCGTTCCCCGCCAAATGCCGACCGCCGAACCGGCGGCTGCGCCGGCGCCTGATACACAATCGCAAACCGGGGAATTGGAGGCGCAATCAGGTCCCGAAACTGTCGACGCTCTCACTGAAGCCGAACCAGTCGAGAGCGAGGCGGAAAGCGAGACTGAAACGGGAGGGACTGAAACTGAACCCGGACAAGAGGGCGAAGACGACGCGTCCGAAACTGAAGAGTCTTTTGCGGCGCCCGCGCCGGAGGGCGGGGCAGAAGCAGGTGTCCAGACTTCGGGCGATGACGGTGGCGCGGCATCAGATGCCGGAAGCGGCGGCGCGGCTCTTGGCGGCACAGGGCAAGCAGCTGCGACTGGCGCTGCCCGGCTGGTGCGGGTCACGATGCCTGACCTTGCTCCAATCCGCGCGCCTGTCCTGCGCGGCCCGCCGCCTGAATCGATTCGCAGGGCACCTGAAGTCTTGGCCCGCACCGGTGCAACCCCTTCGCAACACCATGCCAACATTCAGACCGCGCTTTTTCGCCTCTCTGACGCAGCGCGTTCGGCGCAGCGGGACATGGCCCACAGGATCGAAGGCATCGCCATAGATGCGCGATGGTCTGTCGAGGCGATGGCTGCCCAGATCGACGGGATTGTGGCTGTCTGCACCGGCCGGGTAAGCGCCGCCGCGCTTGCCGCACGGGCCGAGGTAATCCGCGTCGGTCAAGAGCAACAGCGTCAGATCGCTTCGCAAGCATCGGCCGGCCACGCAGAAATGGCCTCGCGCGGCGAAACCGTGCGGGCATCGGTCGTCAGTTCACTGACCAAAGATGCCGCAGGGCCGATCCGGGCGGCGCATGATGCGCTGGTGGCGCAGTATTCCGCCAAGGTTGGAGCGGTGCGCACGATCCTCCCGGCCATGGCCGACGGCACGGCGCCTCAGCCGATACCCGGCGGACCGGCAACGCCGCCGGCCGCGCGCACGCCGCCGGGCCCGCACACGACTTTCGGGGCGGCCGGGACTGCCATTGTCGCCACGCTGCAGGCCGAAAGCGACGCCGGCGATCATGTCACAAAATACATTAACGCGAACAAGATCAGGGTCACAGGACTTGAAGCCACCGGCATGACCGGTGATTGGCGCCGCGCCGCTGCCGCGAGAGCGGAAACCTACGACAGCGCTGATGCCCGGAACCGCTTTGTCATCACCGCTTTGGGACTGGTTGCGCCCACTATCGAAGCCGCTGAAAATGATCAGCTGAAATATCAGGATACGGTCGAAGCAGATGTGCGCAAAAAGTTCGCGGGCATCGACGCGGGCCAGGCCGCTGCCATCACACGCATTGAGGCCATGCTGTTCGCGCCCGGAGCAGTCAACCAGGCATTTGATCCTTCGATCCCCAAATCCTTGCCAGCGCAGATCAACCGCGGCCTGATGGAGAATGGCGCAAAGATCAAAGAGGCGCTTCTGATTCAGGCATTGACGCTGCAGGCGGGCTTCCGTGCGGGCATTGCCGAAATGGCGCGGGCCTATCCGGACGTTCTGACGCGGATCGAAGCGCTGCTGGAGGGAGAAGATCTGCTGGACGAAAGGATGATGGTTCCGCGCGTGAAAGACGCCGAAGACAGCGTCCACCAGATGAACGAGGCCCATGTCGGCAATCTGCGCACCCAGGCAGCGGCGGCATTGCGCGAGGTGCGGTCCGGTTTTGCAGATCAGGTCAGCGGACTTTTGCAGGCCACGCAAGGCGGCATCGACAGTCTTGTCGAAGCCCGCCAGAAAGGGGTGTTTCAGGCAACGCTTATCGGCGCCGAATATTCCGGTGTCTTTAGTGCGGACCTGACGCGCGCCCTTGAAGCGGTTCGCGGCCACGCCGATCAAGCCGCGCGCCAAATGCTGGCGCCGGTGCAGGCGGCAGGGGCTGCGGGCTCTTTGGTCGAACAGCGGGCCGTGGCGCAACTGAATGGCCAGATGCAGGGCGAATGGGCGGGATATCTCGGGTCGGTCAACGGGCTTGGAAAAGCGCTGGGGCTGACAGAGGGAGCTGATACATCACCGTTCAAACAAATCGAGTCCACTGAACGGGCTGACCTGAACCAGCGCAACCGCGATGCTGTCTCAGCGCTAGGTGTCGGCCAACAAGTCTCGGCGGGCGAGGCAGGGGCCGTCGCTGCCGTTTCAGTCGTGGCTGTTCCGGTTGTCGGATGGGTTGCCGCCGGGGCCGGAGCCGCCTATCTCGGGTATCGCTACTACCGCGCCAATACACCTGACATTGAACGTATCCAGACTGCGATTTCCCTTCCATGGCCGGGCGCGCTGGCCGTCAACGAGATCAATCAGAGCAATGGATCCCTGCCTGATTTGATCACCGAAAAAATCGATGAGGACGACAGCGAACGCCAACACCTTCTGGACCAGTTCTCGGAAAACCGATCGACAGCTGTTGTGGGCAAGGCGCGGATGGCGGTCAATGCCGAAGGCGGGCTTTTTACCATCAATGACGCTACGGTATTGACCCTGACGAAGTCCTTTACACCCGAAGAATTGGCGCTGTTGACGCCCGAATCCCAAGTGATCCTGCGCAATTCTGTGACAAACAATCTGGACGGGCTGTTTTCCCGCACAGACGATTCCCGCATGGCCGAGCAGTACCTTTCCGGCCATCCCGAACGGGCGGTTCTGGTCGGCGTGATGTCGGACATGGCTGCTGCGCGACGCGGCGGCGATGCAGGGATGCAGTCTTTTGCCGCCAGTATGGACCGGCGCTTGCAGCAGGAGCTGAGCCGGGGCGGCAACCGTTATGTTTCGCCGCGCGAACTTCAAGCCTTGACCGAGAATGTATTCCTTGCCTTTGCAGAAAACCTGCCTCCTCAAGGTATCGACGGTCGTTCCGTGCCATTGCCGCCGTTGCCGAGCGACGCTGCGGCAGCCAAAGCGGCGCCTGGATCACGCGAGGCCAAAGTTCACGCCGCCCGCGCTGCCTTTGCCGCCTATGCCACCCGTGACTATGCGCGCATGGCGATGTTGGAAGACAATGGGCTCGGCCTTGGCCTCGGCGTGCTTTCGGTCACCAGCGGCGGCACCCTTGCGGGCCTTGGAATGCTGGGACAGGCGGCGCAGGCTACAGGCCTTTTGAGCACTGCAAAAGGCGATGACCGGATCGCGGCATTTGCGATGGAGGAATTGGCTAAGGGCGGAGTGCGGCCATCCACGACCGATATGGGTGATGGGCGCCGAATGGCCGCTGGCGGAGTCATTCTGGAAGGCATGTCGGCCAATACCGCCGCCATGTTGAACGCCTACATCATGGAGGGTTCGCAGAGCGAGGCCTACACAACCGCCGCCGCCCTCCAGGCGCTGGAGGTGGGTCAGAGCCGCAGGTGGGGCGCAAGCGAAGCCGATACTGTGCGCCTGCATCAAACATTCGGCAGTCCCAGGTTGGCAATTGCCACCGCGCACGTCGAGGAGGCGGAGGCCGAACTTTCAGCCGCAAGAACCGATGCCGCCCGCCGCACTGCACAAGCCCGCCTTGATACCGCTCGCGCAGCGCAGAGCGCAGAGCGGCGTGACCACGATTTGTTTCTCGTGCGCGCCGCCGCCGGGATCACAGGTCAGCCGGCACCGACAGAGCCGACAGCCGAACAGATCGCCGCCGCCCGCTCGTTGGTGGCAAGCCGGGTGGGGTCCACGGCGGCAAGCTTTGACTCGGACATGGCACGGATGGGGCAGGATCTGGTCGATCGAGGGCAAATTGACTTGGGCACGGGCCTTCGGGTTGCGACCGCAGGGGCCGGCACTCACGACGCGCTTTTGACCGAAGTGTCCGCCAATCGCACCCGTTTCGAAACGGACCGCTACTTCAATTCCGATCAGGCCCGGCGCGATGACATCACCCGGCGCAATCTTGGCGCTGTGACAGACAATCATTGGTACTCGTTTTCTGAGACGTCCGGCGATGATGCCTTCAATCTGATGCTGGCACTGGAAGGAATACCCGAAACACCGCTGGCCAAAGCCGAACAGTCGCGTCGCCGTTCGCAACACCAGCTCGTCACCGGCACCGGCTTCCTGTCGGAAATGTCAATGTCCGGCACGATAGAAAAATCCGAATTGCAAGCAAACGAAAGGGCTTTGTCTTCCCGGCTGCAGATAGCGATTGCGGCCAACAAACGCACAGATGATCCGGTGCCGGACTGGCTGCGCAATCTGCCCCCCGATCGGTATTTCGGCCCGGACGGGCGGATGATTCCTGAACTCTCCCGCTATGCGGTTGATGGCAATGGAGCGCTTTACGGCGAGGGTCCGAATCTTGCTGACCTCAGCAACCGGATCGACCTTTCCGCGCAAGCTTATCAGGACGAGGTCGGCCGCCAGGAGGCCTTCTTCACCAGCCTGATCACTGCGGCCGCGCTGATCGTGGCCGTGGCGCTGATGTTCATACCCGGCGTCAACCTGGTGGTCGCAGGAATTCTGACGGCAGTGATTGCCGGGGCCGCAACGATGGCTGTCAAGGCGGGATTCCGCGGCGGCCGTTACGGATGGGAAGAGGCTGCCACAGATGTGGGACGCACAGCCATCGAGGCCGCCACCGCAGGCATTGGCGGCGCGCTGGGCCGCGGAGCCATGGCAGCGCAAAAAGGCCTGACGGTTGGCGGAAGGGTGGCTGGCATCGGCATGCGTCTGGAGGCTGGTATGGCCCGCGCGTTGGGCAAGGGTCTTGCAGGCCGGGCCGCGGGCGCGGCTGTGCGTGAAAGTCTGACCACAGCGATGTCGGGGGTCGCCAATCAGGCGCTGGATGACAAGATTTGGGAAAACGGCATCGGCAGCGGATTGGGTTCACTCTTCTACGCAGGCTTGCGCGGCGGGGTCACAGGCCTGATATCCGGCGGCGGCGCCGAGGTGCTGACCGGCGGCCTGCGCGGTCTGTCGCAGCTGGGCGAAAAGGGCGCAAGCGGTCGTCTTCGAACCTTTGCCACCCGCTTTGCCGGCAATGAGGTGGTTCAGGAAGCGCTGTCGAACGCCGGCGCTCTGGTTGCCAGCGAAGCGGCCGGCGCCCTGCTCGATCTGGCTGCAGGGCAGTCGAGGGAAAGTTTCGACCAATTCCTGAAACGGCTGGGCCCTGCAACTCTGCGCGAATTGCTGTCTTCGGGCAGCAAGACGGCAGTGCGGCAGCATATGCAAAAGGCATATCATGCCGAGCGCTCCCGCCTGCTGGGCAGCCCGACACCGCCTTCGGCCGCGGACCTGCGCCATCTCAACCGGTTGGCAATTTCGGCGGGCGAGGCGCAGTACGGCCGCCAGCAAGCCGAAGTTGACGTGCAAACCCATGGCCGGGTCGCGCAATTGGTCAGCTCGGACACCGCCTTTGCCCGCGATTTCGCCGCCGCCAGGACGCGTCTGGGGCAATATCCGCCAGACATGGCCCCGGCGTTGGCGCGCCTTGCCCCTGAAGATCTGCACGTGATCGAAGCGATGCGGCAAGCGGGTGCGGCGCTTGCGCCCGATGCGCATGCCGCTGAAGTTCAGCGTCTGGCGCAGAAGTATCCTGGCCTTGATGCGGCAAAACTCATGGACGGGGTTGCGGGGGTTATCCGCGCCGACGCCGAACAAAGCGCCGCTGTTGAAGCGCAAGCGAAGGCTGAAGCTGCGTTTCAGAAAGCCTTGTTTGCCGGTCTGCCGCCGGACGTGCGGGAGGTCTTGGGCAGAATCCCTGTCGCGGCTCTGACGGGGCTGCCGCCCGCGCTTCGGGCTGAGGCCAAAGCCTTGATCGCCAATGGCGACCCGGATGGCGCAGGGGTGGCCGCTTTGGTCGCCCGGGCAGGCGGCGATGCCGTGATGGCAAAACAACTGACTGATCTCGTGGCCGCCCGGCCGCAGGTGGAAGCAGCTGCGGCCGCCCGCACAACCGCATTGCGAGACGATCTGAAAACCTTGCTGCCGGGTCTGGACGACGCGCTTTCCGCCCTCCCGCCAAAAGACGTCGCCTTCCTGCACCGCAGTCTGACATCTGGGGGCGGGTTGCCGCCCGGCACGCAGGCGCATCTGGCGCGGATGCTGGCGGGCAGGGCGCAAGGTGTTGCCGAACAGGATATTGCCGCGCATCTGTCAGGAGCGGCAGACCGCGCTGCGGCCCGCGCGCTGGCCGCACGCACTGCAGAGTCCACGGCGGAAGCTGCGCGGCGCGCGCCTCTTCTTGCCCATCTGCCGGAAGCGCTGCGGTCGCTTTTGTCCTCGCTTCCCGATGATGCGCTGGTCGAATTGCGCCTTGCCCAATCCATGCGCGAGCCATTAAGCGACGCGCGCTTGGCAGATATGATTGCGCGGACGCCGGGCGCAGACCAGCATGCGCTTGGCAATGCAATCAAGGCGGCGGCGGCGCTGCCCATGGATCGCAGGCCCTATGGCGAGCGGTTCCGCCAGCGCCGCGCCTTGCTGGCTTCCGTTCCATCCGAATTGCGCGACCTCGTGCGCCAGACGCCGATCCTGTCGCTGGATGACGCCGCCTTTGCTGCCTTCGTCCGCGCCCACCCTGAGGCCGCAGGCGGCCCGCAGGACAATGCGGTGACTGTGCGCCTTGGCGACAAGGTTGTCGTGGTGGTCCGCAATGGCGCCAGTGCGCTGGCATTGCGCGAAGAAGGGTTGCACGTCCTGCAGCAGCACGATCTTGCCTGGCAACCGCGCCTTGCAGCCTCAGATGAGCAGCGGCTTGCCAATTGGGACAACTTGTCCGTCGGCGAGCGCCTGTCTGCCTGGCGCGACGTGACGGCAGCGGAAATTGACGTGCACTTGCGGATGCAGGCCGGACTTGCGCGCGAGTCCCAAGGCGCATGGACCGGCAAAGGCCGCGCCCGCGCCGCTGCTGATCTTGCCAAGATCGAAGCGCGCCTTGCCGGCCTGCATGCAAGGCTGGCACAAATTGACGGAATGTCCCCGGCACACCGGCAGGCAATGGAAGCCGGCCTTGCGCCGCGTTTCCAGTTTCTCGACCAGCCGGCGCGGCTGTTCAATACGGACCCAGGTGCGCTGAAAACCGACGCCGATATCGACAACTGGATGGCGGGAATCGGCATTGCTCCGAAACAAACTGCTGCTGGCGTTGCGGCCAAATCAAAAGCGCCTGCAGTCACATCAGTATCACCGGCCGCGCCGTCGACCGCAAGCATTGCCGCGCTGCAGCGGCGCTTTGCCGATGCAGTACAGCCTCGTGGGCGCACCAAAGGGCGCACAACGCGCCAGAAGGCCGATGTCAGCCAGGTCTTCAATGCAATCAGCCGGATGCCGCCAGAAGTGCAGAACGCGATGGTGGCCATGTTGAACGCGGTCTATCCAGGCCCACCGGCTATCGCCACACCCGAGATTGCCAACCGGGCGCGCATCTTCATGATGAGTATCGTGCGTGAAGGCGTTTTGCGCGTTCTTGATCCAAGCAAGGCAGGCACTGCGGGATCCTCCAGCGACCATAATCAGATGGCGGCGTTGCTGCTGCGGCGCATGGCTGCCGATCTCATGAGCGATGCCCATGATTACAGTTCTGTCCCTGTGGTTCGCGGCGTTGTTGCGGATTTCCGCGACATGTTGGAAGCCATGCGGGCCATTAAGCCGGACAGCCTTGCCGGGCACACCCGGCGGGCATTGGCGCGTTTCATCATCAGCGAAGAAGCCAGGGTGCCTGATCCGGCGACGGATTCAACGCGCCGCGCGCTGGTCAAACGGCGGGCGCTGATCGATTTTCTGACAGCGGCGGCGCACGTCAGCACCGCCCCCGGTATTGAGCTCCGGATGGCCTATCTGGCGCGCCAACATCTTGAAAGCCCAATCCCGCCCCATTTGATCGGGTTGCTGGCTGGAGGCCCCCCAGGCACTTTCAAGGACCCCAATGACCCCGATGGCGTCTTCCGCACACCGACTGGTGTCGCTGTCATTTACAACAAGTTCGGCGATCCGCGCCCCGTCAGTGATATGGCTGATCCTGCCAGGAATGCAGGCGACTTGCCGAACCACCATGGCAACGAAGTCGGCCGCTGGGCCGAAGTGGTGTCAGATAAGCATGTGCGCGAAAAGGAGGGCTGGGTCCGGCTGCATCCACCGGGTGATCTGAAAATGGACGATGCATTCCGCGGGGCAGGGCAAATCGACATGATCTATATGATCCCCGGCAAACCGGTCCGTTATGTCATTGTCGATGCCAAGGGACTTGGGGCAACGCTCGGCGATACCGCTGATGGGCGACAGATGTCGGTGAGTTGGATTCTTGCGCGGCTGGACGCGACGGCGCTCACAAAAGAGCAAAAGGCGGCCATCCGGCGGCAGCTTCGCGATCCAACGATCCAGACATCCCATTTGCTGCATGTTGATGCCTATGGCACTGTGACAATTATGAATTTAAATGCCAACGGAGATAGAGTCCCGTGACCAACGCTTCGAAAAACGGGCGCGACCCTTTCGTGCAAGAGCAGCCGGAAAGGTGGAAAAGTGTCATGGAGGAACTGGAATGGGTCATCGCTGATTGCGAGAAAGCTCGTCAAGACCCGGCATCCTCGCCGACATTGAAATCCGGCATGACCAGCGACTGGATAGACAAACGGTTCGAACGGCTTTTGGCTTGGTATTCCGGGGGGCGCCCGGTAGCCGGCCTTGCGCCGGAGGCGTTGGAAATTCTGTGCCGGGAATGGCCTGCTTATGTTGCAGCTTTTCCTCCCGGAAAATCTGAAGGCGCCGCCGAATGGCCCGGACCCAGCAAAATGCTTCGCTGGGCATCGTTGCTTGTATTGGCGCGAGCCCCGGCTGAGGCTGCGCGCGCCTTCGGCGCGGTGCAGGACCGTTTTATCGCAGATGCCGGCAAGCCGCGAGATCGCATTGTCGAGGCCATGTTGGCGCATTTGGAACCGGGCAAACGCAGGATTGCCACTGAAACCGTCTGCTGGCCGGACGCCTATGAAGCACTGTGGCAAGCCATTGATCCGGACAACAAGCAAACTGACCGGCCTGCGCAAATGAAGGCCTTTTTGAACGGATGGTATGGCAAGATGAAAAATGAGGCGGCAGCGCAATCTGGGCGGTTGGAGGCAGGCAGCACTGCCTATGTCGGATACTGGTGCCTTGAAGCGGCCGCCGGAGCAGTGGTTGCGGGCATTGACGACAGCTCCTTCCGCAATCATCCGCATTACCCCGCCGATTGGGCCGACTGGGCACGGCGAACCACACAAGCTTCGGGGTAAACCCGGCGCTATTGGTTTCCTTTGTCGGGGAGACTCTGGCCCTACACAGAGGCAAATGCTTCTGTGGCGTGAGCCGCAAGCATATCGGGAGAAATGCTCGTTGGTTCCTCCCCTACAGGCACGCCGCCAGCGGCGCTGACAGTGGCGTGCTGACCAGCCCGCTCATATGGACAAAGCCTTGATGCGTATCGCTCCCGTCAACATCGACCGATGCCCATTTGGTGAGGTAACGCTTTTTGACAGGCGGGTTCGGACGGACGCAGTGCGCGCGCGTGCCGTAAGCAATGGCACGAATGTGCAGGGGTGTTCCGGGCGCAAGTTCGCGAACAATTGGCGCACCGCCATCAGGTCCACGCCGCAGGTTCAGCGGCTCACTGGCTTTTACCTTGGTTTTGAAGCCAAGTGATTTGCTTGTCGTCACCATTGTCTTGAGTGCCTCCAGATCAAAAAGCGGCCCCGGATCAAACTTGCCCATGATTGCAACATCGTGGTGCCCGACCACATCGGCAATCGGGTAGCGTTCAATCAAGTCTTTCGCGATGGTGTGGCAGGCCTCGATTTGCGCTTTCGGATAGGTTTCCCATTGCTGCATGGACGCATCATTTGGATTGTAAATCAGTTTGCCGGAGCTGTGCGGCGCGTTGCCATAGGCAAATCCTTTGTTCATCAGGCAGATGCCGACAGAGTCTTGACTCACGGAACTGTCGAGCGTGATCCCTCCCTGTGCTTTCCAGTTGCTCAGACCCGGATGCGCGGCGGATTGGGTGAATGGGCGCGTCTGGAAGGCTTCGCCATCCTTTTCGATCAGGATGTGATAGCCAAGCTTGTTTTGGTTCAGCGCCGCAACGGCTTGCGCCACCGTATCGGTCACCGAATAGTGGATAACCAGCAGCTTTGGCGTCTGACTTTTGCCTACATGCAGCAGCGGCTTTTTGGCCAGACCGCTGATGAAATGATTGGTTATGCTCACGGAGTTCTCCTGTTGCAAACAGAGTTCAAACTGACGGCGGGGCGCCATCGGGACGATCTGCAGGGCCACCCTTGTCGGGCGTGAAGTATTTGCGGATGCGGCTTGCGGCATGGGCATAGCCCGCCTTGAGGATCAGGTTCTGCTGCGCGCGTGTCATCTTTGACAGCCGCGTCGGCACTTCCTGCGCTGCCACATATTCCGCCTTGGTCAGCATTTTCGGCATGTCTTCAGGATGATTCAATCCTGTCGTCAGCCCCCACATCGCCCCGGTGCGCGCGCCCGAGCGATAGGCATCGGCAAGAATGCGCTCACGCAGGTTTTCCGACTGATCCATCAAAATGTCGATGACCCTGAGCGATTGCTGCAGCCAGTCGCGGGCAGGGGTCTCATCATAGCCGAAGGGCTTTCCGGCATTGGAGACAAACACGGTGCGCAGCCGTTTCCAGACTGTCTCCGTGCCCATGTTGTCATAAACGCCGCCGTCGGTGAGAACAGCTTTTTGTGTGAAAGGGGCACGCGCCAGATGACCCTTGTCCGCAGCTGCGATGGTGCCGTCCGACAGGTCCACATCGGACGGCGACAGGAATGGCGGAAATGCCGCCGAGCAGGCGATGGCCCGCGACAGTTTCAGGTCAACGCCCTTGATGACACCGATGTGGTGGTCAGCGATATAATCCGGCCGGAAGCGCATGACAGCGCCGGTCATCAGGTTTGTCGCATTGAACACGAACAGCGGCTTGGTCGGCAGGCTTGCCAGTTTGACATTCTTGGCAATGTGCTTGTCATAACTTTTGGCCGCCATGTCAGCGGCCGTCACAAGCGGCAAGATGCCGACCAGCGCCGAACCGACGTCAATGGAATCCTCCGATTGGGCAATCAGCGGTTTCAGAAAAAGGTCCTTCAGGTTTGTGGCGACGCCTTTGGCATCAAACGTCAGCTTGGGCCAGGCCACGGCCAGCGCCGCAGCCGTCATCGAACCGCCCGAAACGCTCGACACGCGCTTGAGCGGCTTGATCAGGCCAAGCTCGTTCATCCGGAAAATGGCACCGGCATGAAACAACATCGCCCGATAGCCGCCGCCGGAGATGCAAAGACCAGTGCCGTCCTCCAGCTTGTCGCCGTCTATTGCCGATAGTTTCGGTTTGTCCACGGGCATGGCGTCCTCCTTCAGATTGTTGGGGATAGTTGATAGATCAGGGCATGTTCATTTTTCACCGCCAGCCGGTTTTCAGCGCCGCGGAATTCGAAATTGACGTTCTCTGCAACGCCCGGCAGCGTCTTCAAATGCGCGATTGCCGCGCTGAGGGTTTTGACTTTCTTGGGGCCGTCAACAAATGACGGCAGCGTGCCGTCCAGCGGCACATAGTTCATGTCCCCGTTGGTAAACGCCATCGTGAACTTGCGCCCCTTGGCGGCTTCTCCCGCAACGATTTCCAGCACTTCCGGGTCCGGGTTCTGGTCTTTGCCATTGGCGCAAAACACATAAATGTCGGCGGTTACGCCCGCGATGAACTTTTTCTGCACGTTGGCCTTTGAGCCATGGTGCGGCACTTTCAGAATATCGACATGGAATGGCTTGTTCTTTGTCTTCAACCCCTTGGCTTCAAGCGAGCGAAGGACAAAGTCGCCGCGCTGATCGCCAGTCAGCAGGATGCGCCGCTTCTCCCATTCAATCAGCATGGTGATCGATGACAGGTTCAACACGGAATTGTCTTCCGAAAATTCCTTGATGGCCGGCACGCCCGAGGCTGTGAGCGGAGTGCCAGGCGCAACGAGTTTGCTTTTCTTGGCCCATTCTTTCTTGAGGTTTTCCAGCTCTTCCTTGCCAGGATTGAGCACGACGATGTTCGCAGGTCCAAAGCTAGCCGCCTCATGCCCTGCCGCAATCAGATTCCCGCGATCTTCTGTGCCTTTGTTGACGCTTGTATTTCCCGCACTGGCAAAAACCGAGAGATTATCGCCGTCGGCAATGCTAAGGCGCTCCAACTCATTGACCGTGGCCGCGTCGATATCGACTCCTTGCACAACGCGCGAAAACGAATTGTGCCAAAGCCTTGGCGCTCTGATCTGTTCGCCGCCGTCGGGCAATGTGCCGTTGCCTGTCCAGCCGGTGAAGAGCCGGACAACCCCGTCAATATGATCGTCGTGAACATGGGTGCAGACAACCAGATCCAGATCCAGCTGCGGGTCGCCAGCGGTGATGTCTTCGTCGGTTGATTTGGCGTCCCGCTCCGCCTTGATTTCCAGAAGGCGCGGAATGATCCGTGTCTTTAAAGGACTGTAAGAGCCGCCATTGTGGCTGCCGGTCGAGTCCGGCCCCGCGTCGATCAGCATGACCCGCTCAAAACCCATGTCACCCATATAGCGGACGACGATAGCGTCGCCATGACCAGCGTCGATGGCTTCAAATGTGATCATGCCGTCCTCCCTTCAAACCGACTGCAGCGCCCGCAGCGCGTCCACCAGGCCTGCGCCCTGAAAGTGCCGCTCGCGCCCCAGATCCGTCGCTGTGTTCATCAGGATTTGCTTGATCCTCTGCGGCTCGCCTATCAGCTCCGGGTAGCGGCCCATCAACAAAGCGCATACGCCCGAGACATGGGGCGCGGCCATCGAAGTTCCGTCCATGATAAGCATCTTCTCGCCCGGAATGGCCGAGCGTATCTTTTCGCCCGGTGCGACGATATCCGGCTTCATCCGCCCGTCACCGGTCGGCCCGCGGCTGGAAAAATAGCTGACGCCATAAGTGTGCGGCTCACTGTGGTGCGTCGCCCCGACCGTTATCACCTCTTGGGCATTGCCGGGATCGGTAATGGTCATTCCGCGATAGCCGACGCCGAGCTTGGCCTGTTTATGCTCTTTGTCAAAGCCGGAATTGCCAGCAGCGGCGACAACCACCGTGCCATTCCACACCAGCCGGTCGCAGGCATCGCAAACCGGCGTTCGCCCGCAGGCATGGCTATCCACTTCAAATGGGATCGCCAGCGACAGGTTGATACCATGAATGGCAGGGCGCATCGGATCGCGGTTCAGCCATGCCACATAGTCAAGCGCCGCCAGAACGGTGAATTCATCGCCGCCGTCAACAGCAGTCGGGCCGTAACGCTTCTCTTGCCCCTCCTTGATTTCGGCGCGCGCCGTGTCGCCGTTTCCAAAAACACGCAGATCAAAGATTTTGATGTCGGGGCAAACGCCTTCAAATGGATCACTGTCGCCGATCACGCCGTTTCTCAGTTCGCGCCCTGCAAGGATGCCCGCCACATGCGTGCCGTGCGGATCGGAAGGCACTGGCGCAGTCAGGGGGTCCATGCGGATCAACCCCTCCAGAAGCGACCAGTTGAGCTGCCGTCCGGTGATGTTTTCATCACGGATCGATTTGAGCGAGCGCAAAAGCGCCATCCGCACCGGTCCTCGTTTTTCCAAGTCGGTCGAGTTACCGGTGATCCGATCGATAATAATGTCGATTTGGCTCGCATTTTCGGCCAGCAAATCCTGCAGGATCGTGAAGTCCAGTGTTGCCACAACACGCGTCTTTGGAGCGGCCGGCGGCTCCGACATATCAAAGACAGCGGCTTCTGCTGCGTTGTTGTCCGGATCCGCCGGCTTTGGCGCTTCCAGGAATACACTGTGCCTGGCATCGATACCGGTGTCGATAACCGCCCACGCCAGGTGCGATGTCTTGATGCCAAAAAGCTTCTTGGCGGCATCGGCCTTTACCGTAATGGCTGATTGGTTGGCCCGGCCCGAAACTTTGGGCGGTCTTCCTGGCGCCGCCTGTTTCAAGGTTGGGCGATTGAGTTGGATCGACCAGATTGCGATTTCATCCGACAACCCTTCGACCCCTGCATCTCGTTCATCATCGTCGGGCGGCAAGTTGCGGCTCTTGTCTTTGATCAGTTCCCTGTATTTCTGCCAGAAGGGCTCGAGCACTTTGAGTTTGATGCGCGCTGCCGGTGCGTCTCGGCCCAATCTGACACGTTCGGGAAACAATTCCCGCTCGTCGTTCGTCAGTTCCGATTCAGCTGAATGGACTGGTGCGAGTACATCGAAAAACTTGTCAAAATCCTCGTAATCGATTTCCTCTTCTGTCAGCAGGCCCTGTGTAAGCGCTGAAAGCGCTGCAAACCGGAAGAACTCGGTGTCATCCAGACTGACCATCGCTGACAGGACTGTCGCGCCCTTGTCGACTTGATCTTCCAGGTCTTTTTCCAGGAGGTCCTTATTGGAATAGGTTTGCTTCTTCCACCAGGCTGTCAGCGGCAGGAGGTAGTCCATCATCTCTTCAAATGTGACATCAATGGCCACATTGCGGGTCGTTGCCGCAATGCGGAATTTGCCCAGGTCTGCCTGATCACGCTCCCGCTGTTTGTCAGCCTCCAGCGTCGTGCCCCGTATCTCGCGCCTGCGGCCAAGGATGATCTGTCTGATCTTCTCGGCCAATTGTCCCGCGTGCCCCGCCGGACGCCCGTCGGGGCTCATCGTCTGCTTTGGGGTGAGGATGAGCGGCAGCCTGTACTTCTTGGCAATTCCGGTATTCTTCGACGGGTTGGACAGCCGCCAGCGGGCGAGCTTTAGAAACCAAACCCATACATCCGGACGTATCGGTGAATCCTGCGTGAACCGGCGCAGGCCAAAAGTCTCAAACACCAGACTCTGGATGAGAGAATCGGGCAGTTCCACGGGTTTTGGCTTTTCGGCCCGGTCTGATTGCTTCGCCAATTCAAGTCCCTCGCATAGTTGCCGTCATTCTAAACGGTCTGCGCCGATGGTGGACAAAACTGCTCCAGCCATCGTTGCGCAGCCTCTTTGAGTCAGATGCGCCGGCTCAGAGCTCGCGGGCTTCTTATCTGAATTCTGAACGCGGCAGCGAACCATCGAGCGCATAGGCGTCAGCAGGCCGCGTAGCGCCGCAATTGCGCTAGCTGCATTCAATATCCTGCAGGGGGCCGTTCCGAACATGGCCATCACTCTTGGTCAACAGCAGCGATCTTTGTTGCTTGCCTGCCTTGAAGCACAACAACGGCGGCATTTTTTCGGACCTCGTTCACGCTACCGTAACGTCAGGTTGCGCGCAAGATGGGAACAGCCGTCCAATGAGATTGACGAAATTCAACGCCTATGCCCGCGATGACGATTCAGGCAGTAAACACTGCGCGCAGTGCCAGCGCTCCGGCAGTGCGGCCATGCTTGTGGCAACCACGAATTCCAGCTCTGTTTTGATCGGCCGTCCGCCGCTTGTGGCGCGGTGAGGAAGTTCAGTTTGCGCAAGGCGAAGCGATGCTTGGCGTCCGCACGTTGCCACGCCCGGTGCAGCCTGAGTTACCTTTCTGGCTGGCAACGACAGGCCGCGATGACTCATTTGCCGCGGCGGGCGATATGGGCGCTCATGTTCTGACCCATCTGCTTGGCCAGGACATGGCGGATTTGACGCTGAAAATCGGCCTCTGCCGTGCAGTTCGCCTTCGCGCCGGCTATGCAGGCAGGGGCAAGGTAACGCTGATGGTGCATACTTTTTTCGCGCGAGACAGACAGGCGGCACTCGCCGATGCGCTGACGCCGCTCAAACTTATCTTGCCGCTAGGCTTGATCTGAACCGCGCTGCAGCCTGCGGGCCAAAAGCGGGCAAACGCATCTCCGCCACTGCCAGAAATGCCATGCGCATTTCCTTCCATGCAATAACTCATTGTTATCGCTGAAAAGTCGCACTTCAATATAGAACGCACCCCCGCTACATCTTCCAATGCGATAATCCGCATTATGGAACGAACTTGTTCTGATGTCCTACCAGCAGACAAACCCGCCATCGACGATCAGATCGTGGCCGGTAATGAAGCTTGCGGCATCGCTGGCCAAAAACACGGCGGGTCCTGCCATCTCTTCAGCTTCCGCAATGCGCTGCATCGGCGTCCCGGCGGCAAATTCCTTGAGCTGCTCGGCCACTTCCGGCCGCTTGTTCATCGGCGTCAGCGTATAGCCAGGGCTGATCACATTGACGCGAACGCCACGGTCCGCCCATTCCATCGCCAGACTTTTCGACAGATGGATCACCGCCGCCTTGGACGAATTGTAATGCGCCTGGTTCAGCCCGCGGTTGACAATCGTGCCGGACATCGAGGCGATGTTGATGATCGAGCCGCGCTTGCGTGGCAGCATCACCCTTGCTTCCGCCTGGCAGGACAGGAAAACCCCCGTCACATTGACCTCGTACAGCCGCTGCCATTGCGCAAGGCTCATGTCTTCGCCCGGCGCTGAATTGGCAATGCCGGCATTGTTGACGGCAATCTCAAGCGGTCCCAGATCACGCTCGATCTGCGAGACGGCAAAGGCGAGCGCGTCCGGCGTTTCAACAGACCCTTCCAGCACCAAGGCCCGGCGGCCAAGTTTGCGCACGGCTTCTGCCGTCACTTCAAGCCCGCCCTTGCTGTTGTGCCCGAAACAGGCCACGTCCGCGCCAGCCTCAGCCAGTCCGATGGCAATGGCCTCGCCAATGCCCGATCCTGCCCCGGTCACCAGCGCCACGCGTCCGGTCAAATCAAAAGCTTTCATCCCGCTCTCCTGCGCTTTGAAGTGCCGGGTGCTGACCGGCGCTGGTTCATGGTTGACGAAAATACGCACAATGCCAAGTGTTTATCGCGACCGGCGCCTTGAAAAAGGCCATCAGCGCGCTTTGATTGTTCAACTAGTGCGCATTCATTCCAACAAAGATGCGCATTTTTTTAACAATAATTGGTGCGTGGATTGAAATATTCTATTGACGCTTGAACAATTGTTCATGAAAACTGGAAAGCAGATCAGCAGACAATGAATGTCCGCCAAGAAGGATAATCATCATGGCCCAACCCTATTTTGCCGACGAATTGTTGGCGCGCGCCAAGGAAAGAGGACCGATAACCATCGGGCTTGCGGGCGCCGGCCAAATGGGCACAGACATTATCGTCCAGGTCGCGCTGATGCCGGGTTTGCGTATCGGCGCTATTGCCGAGGTGCGGGCCGAGACCGCCATCGACGGCGTGCTGCTGTCGGGGCGCGAGCGCGCTGACGTCGTCATCGCTTCCGGTGCCAACGCTATTGATGCGGCCATTGAAGCGGGCAAAATCGCCGTCACCGACAATCTTGATGCGTTGGCGCAGGCGGGGCGCATTGATGTGATCATCGATGCCACCGGCAATCCCAACATCGGCACGCTGTTCGCGCTTGAAGTGATGAAAAACGGCAAGCACCTTGTCATGCTCAATGTAGAGGCCGACATCACCATCGGGCGCTTTCTGAAGGAAGAGGCCCGCAAGGCTGGCGTTATCTATACCGGCGCGGCGGGCGATGAACCGGCCTGTACGCTTGAAATCATCGGCTTTGCCCGCAGCCTTGGCATGACCATCATTGCCGCCGGAAAGGGCAAGAACAATCCGCTCAAGATAGATGCCATGCCGGGTGACTACGAGGAAGAGGCCCGCGCGCGTAACATGAATGCGCGCATGCTGGTCGAGTTTGTCGATGGCTCCAAGACCGCCATTGAAATGGTCGCCATCGCCAATGCCACCGGCCTTGTGCCCGATGTGCCAGGCATGCACGGCCCGGCGGCGACGCTGGATGAGCTTGCCTCTGTCCTCTGCCCCAAGGCTGATGGCGGCATCCTGAACAAAAAGGGCGTCGTCGACTATTCCATCGGCAAGGGCGTTGCCCCCGGCGTGTTCTGTATTGTCGAAACACAGCATCCGCGCGTTTTAGAGCGCATGATTGATCTGAAGGTCGGCAAAGGCCCCTATTTCACCCTTTACCGCCCCTATCATCTCACTTCGCTGGAAGTGCCGCTGTCTGCCGCCCGCGCTGTGATGCATGGCACGGCCGATATGGTGCCGCTTGATCATCCCGTGGCCGAGGCCGTGGCGGTCGCCAAGCGCACCCTCAATCCAGGCGATACGCTGGGCATGATCGGCGAGAGCGATTATCGCGGCCATGCTGTCACCTGGGCCGATGCGCGCGCCAAAGGCATGGTGCCGCTTGGCCTTGCCGAAAAGGCCAAGGTGATGAAACCCGTCAAGGCCGGCGAGTTGCTGACCTACGAAAACTGCGTGCCGGACGATTCGCTTGTCGTCACCCAAATCCGCCGCCGCCTTGACCAGGCCGATGCCCGCTTTATGGATAAGGGCGCGGCCTGAACGGAGCCGACAGCATGCGCGATCTGGTTATCGGCATTGATGCCTCCACCACTGCGGTCAAGGCAATTGCCTTCTCCCGCACCGGCCAAGCCTTGGCCGAATGCCGCGCCGCCTATCCCATGCACATGCCCCATCCCGGCCATTATGAACAGAACCCGCAGGACTGGTGGCAATCGCTGTGCGCCGCGCTGAAAGATCTGACCGCCAAGGTCGATCCCGACCGCTTTGCCGCAATCGCCGTAACCCATCAGCGCGAAACATTTGCCCTTCTCGATGAGGCCGGCAAAGCCGTGCGCCCGGCGATCCTCTGGCTGGATGAGCGCGCTCGGGCACAAGTGGCCGATCTGTCGCGCGCACTTGGGCGCAAACGCATCCGTGACTGGAGCGGCAAGCCGCCGGACCCCACCCCTGCTCTTTATGCGCTGGCCTGGCTGAGCGAGCACGAGCCTGAAGCCCTTGCCTGCGCTGCCATGGTGGTCGATGCCGGCGCTTACCTTCATCTGCGTCTCACCGGCAATGCCGTGTCCGCCACGCCAAGCGCTGATCCGCTGGGCATTCTCAATGTGCAATCCAAATCCTGGCAGCCCGAGCTGGTCGCCGCCGCAGGCCTTGCTCCCGAGCAGCTGCCGCAGCTTGCCGCACCTGCCGCGCTGATCGGCGAAATCACTGCAGAAGCCGCGCGCCTGACTGGTTTGCCCGAAGGCCTTCCTGTCTATGCCGGCGCGGGCGACGGCCAGTGCAATGCGCTCGGCCTGGGTGCCTGCCGCGAAGGCGTCGCCTGTTTCTCGCTTGGCTCGGGCGTCGTTTCGGGCATGCACTCTGGCCGCTTTCAATCATCCGATGCTTTCCGCACGCTGATCGCCGCCTCAGGCGAGGGCTATTTGCTGGAAACAGTTCTGCGTTCCGGCATGCAGCTCGCCGATTGGGTGGTGCGCACCACGGGCGCCCAATCCGCACCGGATCTGGAGCGCGCCGCGTTTACGGTTCCCGCCGGGTCGGATGGGCTGTTGATGTTGCCCTATTTTGCCGGCGTCATGAGCCCGTTCTGGGATGATGCCGCCCGCGGCGCAGTCATCGGCCTGTCGCTCAGCCATCAGCCCAAGCACCTGTTCCGCGCCGCTTTGGAAGCCATTTCCTTTGAGCAGTCGCTGGCCAGCGATGCGATGGAAGCGGCCGTCGGCGTCAAAGCCCATACGCTCATCGCCTCGGGCGGCGGCGCCAATTCGCGCCTGTTGATGACCATCCTTGCCGCCGTGCTGCAGCGGCCCGTTGCCGTCTCGCCGGTCACGGAAGCGGCAGCTTTGGGCGCGGCCATGCTCGCGGCGACGGGCGCGGGCTGGCACAGCCATGCACATGACGCGTCTGACGCCATGTCGCCAAAGGCCGGGCAAATTGTCGAACCCGACAGCGCCCTTGCCGCAGCCTATGCGCCGCTCAATGCGCTCTACCGCGATTACTACCGCACCATTCAGCCGCTGCAGGCGGCCTTGGCAAATGCTCAGCCATGAGTGCAGCCGCCGCCTCAGTCTTGCAGCAGGCCGCGCGCCCCGTCCTCGTCGGTCACCAGCGTCGTCACCTTGACAAATTTCAGCGCCGCCCTGAGTGCCGCTGCCTTGTCGCGCCCGCCCGAAACCATAACGATGTTGGTAATGCCCGCAAGGTCGGCGACTGGCAGAGAACAGACGCGGCGGTTGACTGGATGGTCGACCAGCCTGCCGTCCTTGTCGATGAAGTGGCCGAGAATGTCTCCTACGGCGCCCGCCTCTTCCAACTCGTCCCATTCATGAGCGCGGATGAAACCAAAATCTGCGATCGGATTGTCACGCGAAAACGAGCCGACCGAAATGATCGCAATCGACGCCCGCCTCGCCCAGTGCAGCACGTCTCTGATCGAGCGCTGGCTCATGAACATGTCGCGCTGCTCCGGCTCATCGGCAAACACCGGCACGGGAAGCACATAACATTCCGCGTCGAGCCGGCCTGCCAGCTCCACCGCCGCGCCCGCCGGGTTGAGCGGGGCCAGATGAGTCAGTCCGCCCAGCAGCGACACAACGGCGCTGCGTGGCACCAGGCGCCGCTCGATCTGCGCAATCGCCGCCTGTATTGTCCGGCCCCAACCGATGCCAATGACATCGCCGGACGTGATGCGCCCGGACAGGTATTCGCCCGCCGCATGGCCGATCAGCGTCGGCGCCATCCGCCCGTCCGCCGCCCCTGGCACGACAATCGCCTCGCCAAGCCTCAGCCGCTGCGTCAGCTGCGTTTGCAGATTGACGCATTCGCCGATCCGGTTGCGGATTTTGAACTGGATGATGCCGTCCTCGCGCGCCGCCGCCAGCACACGGTGCACCTTGACGCGGCCAAGCCCGAGCTTTTCGGCGATGCGCTCCTGTGTCATCCCCTCGACGTAATAATGCCAGGCCGCCCGCGCCTTGATGTCATCGTCCGTCTCGCTATGGATGTCGTCATCGCTCATGATCTGGCCAGAATCCATGCTTGCAAGGGTTTTGCCGCATCTAACGTCAATGACCCGGCGCGGACAATGGGGATGTCCTGCAATCCCCGCTTTCAACAGCCAAAGGCTGCAGCCATCATCAGCATTACAGGTCTGGGAGGACACACATGGCACGCATGATCAAACGCAAAGTGACGCTCGGGCTTGTCATTGGCAGCCGCGCGTTTTTCAACGGCGCCCCTTGCCGCTCCTCACGGGAGGAAACGCTGGCGCAGCTGTCGCAGCTCGGCATTGATGTCATCACCCTGCCCTTCGAAGCCACCGTCAATGGCGCGGTGCAGTCCATTGACGACGCCAAACTTTATGCCGCCCATTTTCGTCTTCACCGCGATGCTATTGACGGATTGGTGATCTGCTTGCCGAACTTCGGCGACGAAATCGCCATTGCCGAGCTGGTCAGCCGCGCCGCGCTGAATGTCCCGATCCTCTTGCAGGCATCCAATGACGAGATCGACAAGGTCGATGTCCATTCGCGCCGCGATGCTTTTTGCGGCAAGCTCTCGGTCACCAACAATTTCTACCAATACGGCGTGCCCTACACTGAAACGACCAACCACACTTGCGACACATCAAGCGAAGAATTCGGCGCGGACCTGTCGCGCTTTGCCGCCGTCTGCCGCACCGTGCGCGGCCTCAAGGGCGCCCGCCTTGGCGCTATCGGCGCGCGCACCGGCGCGTTCCAGACCATGCGCTATTCGGAAAAATTGCTTCAGGCCGCGGGCGTCACCGTTGTCACGGTCGATCTGTCGGAAATGATCGCCGCCGCCAGCGCAGTGGCCGACAATGACGGCGACCTTGTCTCCAAACTCGACGCCATCAAGGCCTATGGCCGCATCCCTGCCCACATCAAACCCGAGCAAATCGCCCGCCAGGCCAAATGGTCGCTGGCTGTCGACCGCTGGATCGATGTCAACGAATGCGATGCCTCGGCCATACAGTGCTGGCGATCGCTGCAGGATAATTTCGGCTGCGCCACGTGCCTCACCATGTCGATGATGGGCGAGGAGTTGATGCCAAGCGCCTGTGAAGTCGATATCATCGGCGCGCTGTCCATGTATGCGCTGGCGCTCGCTTCCGGCGCGCCGCCTGCGATACTTGACTGGAACAACAATTACGGCCGCAACGAAGACATGTGCGTGTGCACACATTGCGGCAACTTCCCCAAGAAATTTATCGGCGCTACACCCGAAATCGGCGAATTGGACGTGCTGGGCGAAACCATCGGACGCGAGAAATGCTTCGGCGCCGTCAAGGGCAAGGTCAAGGCCGGGCCGATGACCTTCTTCCGCCTGTCCACCGATGACCGCGTGGGTACGATTAAAGCCTATCTGGGCCAGGGCGAATTCACTGATGATCCTTTCCAGATGGACGGCGGCATTGCCGTCACCCGCGTCAAGGACCTGCGCAAACTGATGGCTTATGTGGGCCACAACGGATTTGAGCATCATGTCGCGATGGTGCGCGGTAACCACGCTGCAATCATCGACGAGGCGCTGAGCCGCTACCTGCGCTGGCCGCTCTACCATCACGGCGGGCGCCGGGACCTTCCGGCTTTCTAGCCGGCAAGCTTGTGAATGCACCGTTTCAGAGGCGAAATGAAGGTCCAAAACCCCCGTGTTTCCTATGGTTTTGCTAGACAAGTGGCGATTGCGCTGCATTATGGCGGCGTGATTCGCAGCAAGGGAGATCATAATGACCACAGCCAACGAAATCGCCGACAAACTGGCCTCCGAAAACGGCCTGACCAAAGCCCAGGCTAAAACCATTGTTGACGGTGTCTTCAAGGCCATCGCCGATGCCGGCAAGAGCGGCGATGAAGTCAACGTGCCGGGCTTCGGCAAGTTCAAAGTCAAGTCGGCACCCGCCCGCGAAGGCCGCAATCCGGCCACTGGCGCAACCATCAAGATTGCAGCCTCGCGCAAGATCTCCTTTGCGCCTGCGAAAGCGCTCAAGGATGCGCTGAACGGCTGAAGCATTTCCAAGTTTGATGGAACATCAAACATTTAAGGAAAATGCGACAAATAGAGACATGAGAGCAAAGAGCGTTTTGATTTTGTCAAAACGCTCTTTGCTCTCTTACCTTCCGGCCATTCAAATGATTCAGATTCCCTCTTCACCCCGCCTCCGGCCCATCGGGCCCGATAAAGGTCACCGCTGCGGCTGTTGCTGAGCGGCACGACATCGTCGCATCCCGTGCATGCGTCGCTTCCAGACCAGCCTGCAGCCGGGCCTTGACTTAGAGCTCCTCCACCAATGCCCTGGTCAGCGCCATACGCCTCAGGCTCTTGTCAATCAATCCGCCCCATTTAGGCCCCTGCCCGCGCGCTGTTTCAAGCGCATCTTTCAGATCGTCGGGCCGGTCCTGGCAGAGCGCGTCGATCAGCATCGCCGCTTGCGCCCGGTCCTTGTCGGCCTTCAGCAGGTCCTCGCCGCGCCGCCGCGCCGCCACGATCAACTTGTGCACCGCATAGCGCTCAGGCCTTGGAACCTGCACCAAAACGCCGGAGCGATACAGCGCTGCCGCCGGCACCGGTTCGGCAATCAGATAGTTGAGAAAATGCAGCGACTGCGCCATCACCCCGAGCGCCGTGAGCGGGCGCAAATCCTCGGCCTTGCGGAATGACGGCGTCAAAAACTCGACCAGCGCGCCATCCTTTCGGCTCCTCCACCGCCAGACCTTGCCGGCTTTCAATCCCGGCACTGGCTCATAGTCAAAGCCCTTCAGCACATCGCTGACTGGCGGCTCTGCGACATCCTCAACCGCCACTGACAAGTGCTCGAAGCTGGCGATATCCAGATCATTCGTCATCGCCGCATCGTCCAGCGACAGCCGCAGGCCGAGCAACCCCTCATACAGCCGAAACGCATGCGTGCCGATCACCGTGCCGCCGAGCCGGAACACCCCTGCCCCGGCGAGCCCGGCATAAAGGCTTCCGGTTGGCGCATCAGTGCTCGCCAACCCTTCGGCGCGCAAAACCCGCACCAGCCGCGCCCGCGCCGCCTGCCGTTCAGCCGCATCCGCCTTGAGCTTTTCCTGTCCGTCAAGCCGCGCCAGCAATTCCGGCGTCTCCGGCCCGATATAGGCCCGCTTCACCTGCGCCCCGACGCGGTAGCTGTCATACCAATAGGCCTTGCCCCCGCGCAAAACCCGAACCGCCGCCCCCCGAACCTCCCCCACCGCCTCATCCTGCAGCATCCGCACCAGATCCAGATAAGCCGACTGCGCAAGGCGGGAGTGACGGGCAAGCATGGTTGTGTTCCACAAAGTATAAGCGTGTGGAGCATGAAGCATGTGTTTCGCAAACGCAAGGGGTGTGGAGCAGGCAGCTTGAAGCAGAACACACTCCGGCCGCACGGCGCCGTTCAGCATGAACTTCATCTGATGCGTGGGCCAACCCCGTCCTCCGGGACGAGCAAGCGGCGATCAGCGATCGTTGGCGGCGTTTGGACTCCGCATTCGCTGCCGTTTGTTGATTCGCATCAATACACCCTGCGGCGGCTTGCCATAGGCTGCTGCGAAACTCCGGCATGCGAGGATGACATGGAAACGAAAAGTCTTGCGGATGTGATCGAGAAAATCAAAAAAGCCGGTAAGGTTGATGCCGCGCTTTTTGCCGGCGCTGTCGCAGCCATGAAGGCGGCGTTTCCCAACGAGGATTTTGCCGGCGCCGAACATTTGATTGAGCAGGATCCGACAGAGGCGGTGCTGTCGCTGGTCGAAGAGCATCTGCCCAACTGGACGATATCCCTGAAAGGCAAAGCCCGGGAAGCCGACGGCGAATGGACCTGCACCTTGCGCCGGTCAAGTTCGCGCGACGATGACGCGGTGATCGGTTTTGGCTCGGGTCCGACGCTCTCGCTGGCGGTTCTGGCAGCGGTTCTGAAGGCAAGCCAGTTGCGGGCGGAGCCGTAATCTTTGATTCCGTTTGCAAATTCATCCCGGGGCGAGGCTCTCCTCGTATCTTTGAGATGAAGCGCATCAAGGACGCCGATGGAGGCGCGCTACAATGGCTGTGTAATGACAAGAGGTGTTGATATGGCCACCGAGCATCCCAATCTGGTCTGGTTCGAAAATATCGGGCGCACTGACGTGGCGCTTGTCGGGGGCAAGAGCGCCTCGCTCGGCGAGATGATCCGCACGCTTGGTCCCAAAGGCATCCGTGTTCCGCCGGGCTTTGCGACGACGTCGCACGCCTATTGGCGTTTTCTGGACGCAAACAATCTGCGCGCCCGGATGGGTGAAGTCCTGGCGGACTTTGCGGCCGGAAAACTTTCACTGCCGCAAACGGGCCAGACAATCCGGGCCGGGATTTTGCAAGGCGCGTGGCCAAAAGCCATTGCAGATGAAATCACCGCCGCTTACGAGGAACTCGGCCGCCGGGCGGGTTCGGCCAATGTCGATGTCGCCGTGCGTTCCAGCGCCACCGCTGAAGACCTGCCGCAGGCAAGCTTTGCCGGCCAGCAGGAATCCTACCTCAACATCAGCGGAAATGCGGCATTGCTCGACGCGTGCCGCCAGTGCATGGCCTCGCTGTTTACAGACCGGGCGATTGCCTATCGCGTCGCGCAGGGCTTTGATCACATGCGCGTGGCGCTGACAGTCGCCGTACAGCGCATGGTCCGCTCCGATCTCGGCGGCGCCGGGGTGATGTTTTCCATCGACACCGAGACCGGTTTTGACAAAGTCGTTCTGATCGACGCCGCCTGGGGCCTTGGCGAAAACGTCGTCAAGGGCACGGTCGACCCGGATGAATACCATGTTTTCAAGCCCAATCTGGCCGATCCGGAGCTGAGCCCCATCATCGAGAAAAAGCTCGGCGCCAAGACGCAAAAGATGATCTACGCGACCGGTGATTCGCCGACACAAAATGTTCCTACGTCCAAGGCTGAGCGTGCGGCATTTGTGCTGGGCAATGCGGAGATTTTGCTGCTGGCGCGCTGGGCTGTGACCATCGAGCAGCACTATGGCATGCCGATGGACATGGAATGGGGCAAGGACGGCAAGAGCGGCGAAATTTTCATGTTGCAGGCCCGGCCCGAAACCGTGCAGTCCAGGCATGAGGCCAGCCAGTTCAAATCCTATACAATCAAGAACAAGGGCAAACTGCTCCTGTCAGGCCTTGGCATCGGCGATGCGGTCATTGCCGGCAAGGTTTGCCTGATCGAAAACCCGCGTGATATCGCGCGGTTCACCGACGGCTCGATCCTCGTCACCAGCACCACCGATCCCGATTGGGTGCCGATCATGAAGCGCGCCTCGGCGATCATAACCGACCATGGCGGGCGCACTTCGCACGCCGCCATTGTCAGCCGCGAGCTTGGCCTTTCGGCCATTGTCGGCACCTTGAACGCCACCGAACTGCTGCACGATCTTCAGGAAGTGACCGTGTCTTGCGCCGAGGGCGACCAGGGTTTTGTTTATGAAGGCGTCGCCCAGTTTGAGGTGCAGACCTTGGACGTGTCGGCGCTGCCAACAACATCGACTGCCGTGATGCTCAACATGGCAAATCCGGCTGCGGCGTACAGGTGGTGGAAAGTGCCAGCAGACGGTGTCGGCCTTGCACGCATGGAATTCGTCATCAACGGCCACATCCGGGTTCATCCCATGGCGCTCGTCCGTTTCGACACGCTGAAAGACGAAGCGGCAAAGCAACAGATCGCGGAAATCACCAAAGGCTATGACGACAAGAGCGCCTATTTCGTCGACCAGCTGGCATTGGGATTGTCGAGGATTGCGGCTGTGTTTCATCCCAAGCCTGTCATCATCCGCATGAGCGATTTCAAGACCAATGAGTATGCCAATCTCATCGGCGGCGCTGCTTTTGAGCCAAGCGAAGAGAACCCGATGATCGGATTCCGCGGTGCATCACGGTACTATTCACCGCGCTACAAGGAAGGCTTCGCCCTTGAGTGCCGCGCCATCAAGCGCCTGCGTGAAGAGATGGGCTTCAAGAATGTCGTCGTCATGATCCCCTTCTGCCGCTCGACAATTGAGGCTGACCGTGTTCTGGAGGTCATGGCGGAATGCGGCCTGAAGCGCGGCGAGAACGGCTTGCAGGTCTATGTCATGTGCGAAATTCCGTCGAACATCATCCGCGCAGCCGAATTTGCCAAGCGGTTTGACGGCTTCTCCATCGGATCCAATGACCTGACGCAGCTGACGCTCGGCGTTGACCGCGATTCCGCCGAGCTTGCCGAATTGTTCGATGAGCAGGACCCGGCCGTCAAATGGATGATCGAGAGTGTCATCACGGCGGCGCACAAGGCAGGCGCAAAAGTCGGTATCTGCGGCCAGGCGCCCAGCGATCATCCCGAGTTTGCGGAATTTCTGGTCAAATGCGGCATCGATTCCATCTCGGTCAGTCCCGACAGTTTTGTAGCGGTCAAGCACAAGGTGGCCGAGGCGGAAACGGCGGCATAGCGGCGGACGCCGTGCTTTGCGCGCTCTCCGTTCGATCTTGATTCAACTGATCAGGCTGTAGGAGGGCGTCTGCTGTCAAACCCGAAAGCCGCCGCCCCTCGATTTCCCGCCGCCGCATCCCGCGGCACACGCAAAAGAAATTGAAATCAGCCGGCTCCGCAATGCCGGAGCAACGGGAGAACTTGGACATGTTCCACAAACGCTGGGGGTGTGGAGCAGAACGCTGCAGACTGAGCCACGCCGCTGCCGCCCGGCATTACTGGTCAAAAGCCGGGGTGTTGACGTGCCGGATATGATCGATATTCGTCAGATCCCAGCGCCGGCAGGGTGAAGAGCGGTCCGGCGCAGCCGGACGAAACGACCCGGCGAGTCGCTTCGCGTGATGAACGCGCGCAGCCATGCGGAGCGCCGGTGGCCGTCAGCGCCGCGCCCTGTTCGGCAATCAGCTGGTCAAGTTCAATGGCCGAGGCCGGCGCTCAAGACGTATCCAGCGCATTGAGCACATCATTTGCCAGCCCGTGACACTCGCGAAGGACGGTGTCGATCTGATGGATCTTGCGCTGGCGCCAACCGGGCGGCAGGCCGGGGCGGATGGGGGAGATGCGGGTAGGGCGTTGGGCTTTCAGCAGCGCATCGCGCTTTGCTTGCCAGCGAACCAGCCGGCGAGCCTGGCGCGGCAAGTCGTCGAGCGCGCGCATCAGCGCATTGAGGCGAAGGCCGATGCGCTTCGCATCGACGGGTTTCGGGCCGGCAATCGCCGCTTGACCGGCGGCCAAGCGACCGAATGGCTGCACGGCGCTGCCGAAGGCATGGCTGGCCTGATCCCAAAGGTTTTCACCATCGAAGGATTTGAGCGGATCAAAGAGAGGGAAGGCGCGCAACGGCATCGCGGCGCTGCCGGTGGATGGGATCAATGGCGCGTCGCGGCGCGCTTCGGGTTTGAGCGCCAACCCGTGTGCAGCAAGGATGATCAGCCGCCGAACAGCCGATTCGGCAGGGCGCAGCACCAGCATGATTGCGCTCAACACAACAGGCGGCACAGTGAACAGCGAACCGCCAACCCGCATGCCCGCAAGCGTGAACAGCGACAGGACGATCTGTCTCAGCTGTTCGCGATTGCGGGAGATGGCGAGAGACCAGTCCATGTGAGATTCCGGCGGGTTGACGACGGGGACAGTATGGACCGGGTTTTCAGATGCGTGGATAAAAGTCCGGGGATTTTCGTTTACGGCCTCGCGGTGGAGAGACGGAACAGCCTTTTAGCGCTTGCAAAACAGGTGAGCGTTTCGTGCGCTGTCAGCGTAATTCCGGCATTGTCGTACGTCATGTTGGCAATGACCAGCCGCGCATCCTTGATCTGCGTGACAAGCCCGCGCGCATCGTAGGTGTAGTCGGTGATGCCCGTATCCGGATTGGTCTCGCGGACAACCAACTTTTCGTCAGGCAAGTCAGGGTTCAACTCCGGATAAATTTTTTCGACTGAAAGTATTATATCTGTAGCGTAAGCCATCAAATATTGGATCATTTCTTTGTAATTTTTCTTAATTTCATTGTCTGAAATTTCTTCAACTAAATCAAACATCTCATTTATGGGCTTTCCTAAAGATAAAGCGATACTCATTAAAGACTTTGCTAAATTTTTCTCCATACTTGCCTCCTATTTAATTAAATTTCAAAATTCTTCCGTGTCTCCTAAGCAAGCACGCATACACTTTCGATACGTTCCAAACGTGTCAGTTCCTTTGCCGCCGTATAAGTCAGCGCAAACTGCGTGACACAATTTTCCACCCTCACTCCATTGGCACTGCTTCGGCGCACCCGGGTTCGGCGGTCTCGATATCGGCGGGACTGCCCTCATCAATCCTTCCGGATCAACCTTCATCGCCGGACTCTGTCCAGCATAATTATAAATCCCCGGCCCGTCCACAAACCCGAGCGG
>JBAVTG010000217.1:0-11494 GCA_049696015.1 Rhizobiaceae bacterium
GCTCCAAGGCCGCCTGCCGCACCGGTGCCGCCTGCCGCGCCGGCAGCGCCCGCGCCACCATCTGCGCCTGCTGTTGCTGCCGCCATCCCTGCCGCTGCGGCCGTGAGGTTGCCGGAGACTGCAAAGCCGCCAGAACCGGATATGGATGACGCGTTGCTCGCCGACCTTTCGGAAAGCCTCAGCTATGACGAAAACGGAGCGCCGGAAATTTCTCTTGAAAAGGAAATGGAGTCGCTTCTGGGATCGCTGGATACGAAAAAGGACCGCATGTCCTGACGGTCAGATCCGATGGGCAAAGAAACGAAAACCAAGCCGCAGCCCGGCAGTGACACCGCCATGATTGCGGCAATTTCCCCGGACAGGCTTCGGCAGGACAGCGCCGAACTTGTTGAATTGCTTGGCAAGGCAACAGGCGCCCCCGCCGTGCTCTGGGGCACGTCAATCATCGGCTTTGGCAGTTATGATTACATTTACCCCAGCGGCCATGCCGGAACCGCGGCCAAGGTCGGTTTTGCCGCGCGCAAATCCGGGCTGGTGATCTATCTTTGCCCCGGATTTCAGGACGCAGGCGCCGATCTTGCTGCCCTAGGCCCGCACAAAGCCGGCAAGGGCTGCCTCTACCTGAAGAGTTTGGATGGAATTGACCGCGGCGCGCTGGCGTGCCTTGCAAAAAAGGCCGTCGCCCAGATCGATGAACGCTACCCGCAGACCTGACTATTCGTCGCGGTAGACTTTTTCGCGCCGCTCATGGCGTTCCTGCGCTTCAATCGACAAAGTCGCAATGGGCCGCGCATCGAGCCGCTTGAGGCTGATCGGTTCGCCGGTCTCTTCGCAGAAGCCGTAGGTCCCGTCCTCAATCCGCTGCATGGCAGAATCGATTTTCGCAATCAGCTTGCGCTGCCGGTCGCGGGCGCGCAGCTCTATTGCCCGGTCTGTTTCCGATGAGGCGCGGTCGGCCAGATCGGCGTGATTGGTGTTTTCTTCCTGCAAGGCTTCCAATGTTTCGCGCGCCTCGCGCAGGATGTCGTTCTTCCACGCAATCAGCTTTGCGCGGAAATATGAACGCTGCCGGTCATTCATGAACGGCTCAGTGTCGCTCGGTTGATAAACTGCGTCTGTGGTACGACCCATTGAATCGCTCCTTGGTATGCCCTTGGGCGGCGCTTATAATGCGAGCGGCGGTCGCAAACAAGCGTCTCGTTTGGTCACACAGAAAAATGAACAGACTTCGAAAGCCGGGCTAAAGTGCCGCAGCGGAAGCATTTTTTTCCAAAACGCACGCCGGACATTTTGCAAAACTGCCGTTGGCCGCCATTGCGCAGCCACGCAAGGCGGCATATCGCTGTTGCTGTATTGCCAGGGACAAACAGCCATGAGCCGCGTTTATCTGTTGCGCCACGCCAAAGCTGCGTCCGCATTGCCCGGCAAACGGGATTTTGACCGGCATCTTTCAGCTGGCGGCGCTAAAATGGCCGCAAGACTAGGGCAAACCATGGCTGGCAAAAGCCTGATACCGGACTTGGTGATATGTTCGCCATCGGTCAGGACACGGGAAACCTGGGCGGAAATTGCGATTCAAATGCCCTTTGAAATCGAAACCCGATTTGACCGGGCCCTTTATGATGGCCCGCCGGGCTCATACTTCGATGCCATCAGAAGCGGTGACGCCAAGGGGTCAATCCTGATCATCGGGCACAATCCCATGACCGAGGAAACGGCATTTCAGCTTGCTGGCGGCGCAAACCCGGACGCAATTGCCCTGCTCGACAAGGGATACCCCCCCGGCGGCCTGACGGTTTTCGACCTCGCCGGAGATTTGTCGGCAGCCAAGGCGAAAAGCGGATTTCTCCAGGTTTTCCTGACCGACGGCATCTTGTGACAGGTTTTTTGGGCTTCCCCATACAAAGGCAGGGCGCTTGTGCTTACATGCGCGGCCAGTGAAAGCGGAGAACCGGCTTGTCGTCCCCCACAACTTTGCAAGATGAGATCCGCCTGACCGCCGGTACGATTGCCGGGCGCCTTGCAGGCCTTGCCGAACCATCCATCCGCATCGGCGTCACCGGCCTGTCGCGCGCCGGCAAAACCGTGTTCATCACCGCGCTGGTTCATAATCTTCTGCATGGCGGGCGCTTGCCGATGTTCGAGTCCTGGCGCAACGGACGCATTTCCGGCGCGCGGCTGGAGCCACAGCCCGATGACGCCGTGCCGCGCTTTGCCTATGAAAACCATGTCCGCGAACTCGTTGAAGAACGGCTATGGCCGCAATCGACCCGCGCCATTTCGCAACTGCGACTGACTGTGGATTACCAATCGGCATCCGGCTGGTCGCGGATGTTCAAACCCGGGCGCCTCTCCATCGATATTGTCGATTATCCCGGCGAATGGCTGCTTGATCTGCCGCTTCTGACCAAGTCCTATGCCGAATTTTCGGCACAAGCGCTGGACCTGGCACGCTTGCCATTGCGCCATGATGTTGCGGCCGATTGGCTGGCCATTTCCCATTCGCTCGATACGGCACAGCCGGCCGACGAATTGCTGGCGCAAAAACTGGCGGGTGCCTTTACGGACTATCTTCGCGCCTGCCGCGCCGACGAGCGCGCGATGTCCACTTTGCCGCCGGGCCGCTTTTTGATGCCGGGCGACCTTGAGGGCTCGCCCGCACTGACATTTGCGCCCCTGCCCGGTGCGAGCCCGGAAAATGGCGCGCGCGGCTCGCTCTGGGCCATGATGGAGCGGCGCTACGAGGCCTACAAGGCCCATGTCGTCAAACCGTTTTTCATGGACCATGTGGCAAGGCTCGACCGCCAGATTGTGCTGATTGACGCCATGCAGGCGCTGAATGCCGGTCCTTATGCCATGCAGGACCTTGAACGGGCCCTTGGCGACATCCTGACCTGCTTTCGCATCGGCAAATCCGGCTGGCTGCCGTCCTTTTTCACCCACCGCATCGACCGCATCCTGATTGCTGCCACCAAAGCCGACCAGTTGCACCACACGGCGCACGACAGGCTGGAGCGTCTGGTGCGCAAGCTGGCGGACCGGGCCATCGACACGGCGCAATTTTCCGGAGCTGATGTGCATGTGCTGGCCATGTCCGCCGTGCGCTCGACGCGCGAGGCAACTGTCAAACAGGGCCGCGACGAACTGCCGGTGATCGTTGGCATGCCACTCAAGGGCGAGACAATTGGTGACGATACATTCGATGGAAAAACCGAAACAGCGATATTTCCCGGTGACTTGCCCGAAAAGCCAGACTCAATTTTCGACCCGCATGACTCAACTTCTCAGGCGCTGAACCAAAAGGATGAGCCGGACCTGCGGTTTATCCGTTTCCGCCCGCCGCAGCTGGAAAGTGATGCCAACGGGCTCAAATTGTCGTTGCCGCACATCCGTCTCGACAGGGCGCTTGAATTTCTCGTCGGAGACCAGCTCGCATGAACGAACCGCGCAAACCTGCCGCTTTCCGGATCGACGCAGAACCGGCAAAGGCACAAACCAAAACCTCCGGCGCGCGGCAGCCGATGGCCAAACCGGCGGTCGAGATTCTTGAACAGGCTGACCCGTTTGAATTGGAGTTGCCGCCGGAAAATCTGCCTGTTCCCTATAAGCAAGCCCGGAGTGGCTGGAGCGCCGGTTCGATCCTGACCGCCACGCTTGGTCTTTTGGTGTCGCTGGCGATGGGCCTTTGGCTTGACGGTCTGGTCCGTGATCTTTTCTCCCGCGCTGACTGGCTGGGCTATGCCGCGCTGGGGCTTGTCGGCGTTGCCCTGGCCGCGCTCCTGGTCGTTGTCGCGCGCGAAATGGCCGGTCTGTCGCGCCTCAACGCCGCAAGCAGTTTTCGCGACAAGGCCATCACGATTGCCCAGACCAATGACATGACCGGCGCGCGCGCACTGGTTGGCGACTTGGATACACTGTTTGCCGCAGTGCCGGAAACCGCCCGCGGACGGGCGCATTTGAAGGAAACGCAGGGCGAAATCGTCGATGGCGCAGACCTTTTGCGGCTGGCGGAAACAGGCTTGCTCGGACCGCTCGACGCAAAAGCGCGCACGATGATCCTCGACAGCGCCAAGCGCGTGTCGGTCGTCACCGCCGTGTCGCCGCGCGCGCTGATTGATGTCGGCTATGTGATCTTCGAATCCGCCCGCCTCATCCGCCGGTTGGCAGAGCTTTACGGCGGCAAGCCGGGCACGCTTGGCATGTGGAAGCTCAGCCGCCGGGTTATCGCCCATCTGGCGGTCACCGGCTCGATTGCCGTTGGCGACAGCATCATCCAGCAATTGGTCGGCCATGGCCTTGCAGCCAAGCTCTCGGCGCGCTTGGGCGAAGGCATCATCAACGGCCTGATGACCGCCCGCGTCGGCATCGCAGCGATGGACCTTGTCCGCCCGCTGCCCTTCATTGCCCTCAAGCGCCCCGGCATCGGTGATTTTGTGTCGGAACTGACCAAATTGCCAAGCGCAAAATCTGCCGAAAAATAGGCAATTGCGCGGGTCAAAATAGAGCGCAGGAACCAACCATTAACCATTCCACGCCATTGTCGAATCTCAATCCGCCAACAGCCGAGTACGTGTGATGAGATTTTTCGCGTCTGCCTTCGCCCTCACCGCCATCACACTGATGGCCGGTATGGCTCCAGCCGCCGCGAATGATGGCGATGATGCGTTCTTCAAGAAAATCACCGGCAAATGGTCGGGCCCGGGCGAAATTGTCGCCGGCAAATACAAGGGCACCAAGTTCACCTGCGAACTGGACGGCACCAATCCGGCAACGACGACTGGCCTTACCATGGAAGGCACCTGCCGCGTCGGCGTTTTTGCCCAGCCGATGAAGGCAACCGTGGCGCGCGGCGGCGCAAGCTACAAGGGTTCATTTCTGGATGGCGCAGACGGCAAGGGCCTGAACATCACTGCCGGAAATGTCGCCGGCAACCGCGCAACCTTCTCCCTGGTCCGCAAGCAGCTGAACGGCGCAATGCTGGCAAAGCTGACCGGCGAAGACGCGATGAATGTCACCATCTCGGTCAAGGTCGACAAGGAAATGGTGCCGGTCATCGGCATGAGCCTCAAGCGCCTTGATGGCGTTTCAACCGGTTCCATCGCCAAGAACTGAAGACGTCAGAACCAGCCATGTGCAGAGTGGACTGCAATCCCTGAGCTGTCGGCTTGGAAAACATGCCACGTTACAGCCTTGCTGCGCCATTGGCATGAGCCTAATCCGTATTGATCAGACCGCGACCGGCAAAAACCCGTCAGCCAGCGGTCCATTCAAATCTCCAGGTCACTAAAGTATTTGTCGACCGATCTGCACTCGTACCGACTGTGAGGCTCAATCAAAACTGGCAATTCTGTTGGACAAAAAGAGCCTTTTCGTGTAAGAAAATCGACGGGGCGCTGATGACGCGAGTATTTGTCATGGGCAGCTTGGCGAAGAAAAAAACCAGCACAAATGAAGATCAGTCACCAAGAACTTGGTGGCAATGGGTTTTTCTCTATCCCGCTTTGGTCATCGCAATCATTACTGCCGTGCCGCAATGGGTGCAATCGGCAGTAAATTGGCGCAGTGGCATTCCTCTCAAGGAACTTGAGGCCGCAAAAATTCAGGGCGCGCTTTGGAAAAGAAACCTGACCTGTACTACTGCGCCGATCGACCCCTATGTGAATCCAAAGAACATCAAGGTTGACGCGCATATTTGCGCGTCGGGAGATGTTTTTGTACGGATGTTCTCGCCAGGCAAAGTGCCGTCTTATCATTGGGTCGATGTCGATAAGGAAGCTGGCACCGAAGTGGGATTAAATTTCACGACCGAGGCTTTTGCTGCTGAGCGCGAAGCATTTACCTTTGCGCAGAACGCATTCCAAGACACCTCGCAGGGCGCGGTCATGTGTCAAAGGTTTCTTGATGACCGCAATCTCTTGCGCGTCGTAAATGTGAACGGTGCCTGTTTTGATGAAGTCGTAGACACCTTCATGGGCGTGACGACGTCGCAGACGCCCTCGCAATGCAGGAGTTCATGTTGATATGACACATTGGCTTCCTTGTTCCGTTGTGGCGCTGCTGTTTTTTCAGGGCGGTGTCGCTCTTGCTCAGACTGTTACAAGCGCCTCCCCTCCTGTTGCTGCAAGCGAACCTGTCACCTGTCTCAACGACCCGGATCCAAGTATTCGATGCCGTAAAGTGCCCTCGGAGGTAGATTCGCAGGGAAAGAAGCCGATAATCAAACCGACAGCCCCCAGGCGCGCCGAAGTGACGGATTTGTTTCCTGTAGCAAAGCCGGTGCCAAGAGAGGAAATTGCCGGCGAACTTCTTCAGCAGTGATCCGCACTAGGCTGATGGTTTACGGATATGGGCTTTGATGGGTGCCGCTTGTGCCATCCCGGCTTTGTCTGATTTCTTTGCCAAATCCGCGATGCTTATTCCGCCCAGAGGGAGCTGAGGCGCAATCTCCGCCAGCGGCACCAGCACAAACGCACGCTCGGCAATGCGCGGATGCGGCACGGTCAATCCCGGTTCTTCGATTTTCCGATCACCAAAGAACAGGATATCAATGTCGATCGAGCGCGGCCCCCAGCGCTGATCGCGCACGCGTTTAAGATCCGTCTCGACCGACAGACACAAGTTGAGAAAGGCGCGTGGTTCGAGCGTTGTTGAAACGGCGGCGCAGGCGTTGAGGAAGTCCGGCTGATCGGTGACGCCCCAGGGCGGGGTTTTCCACACTGACGAGACGCGCAGAACCTTGCAATCAGCATGCGTATCCAGCGCTTTCAGCGCCGAGCGCATCGCTTCCAGCGGCTCGCCAATGTTGCCGCCAAGGCCGATCAGAACCTCTTCAGCGCGGCTCGACAACCGTGACCTCAACATAATCAAGAACGCCCGGAACCGGCGCATTGGGTTTGCGTACCGTCACTTCCACACGCCTGATTTGCGGAAACCGCTGGCGCAGCGCCCGCGCCACACCGAGCGCCAAGGCCTCAATCAAAAACCGCCGCTCGCCGGTGACGATCTTTTCGATCACCTGAAACGCCTTGCCATAATCCACCGTGCCGTCAATCGAGTCGGTCTCAAGCGACTCGCCCGGGTCCACATCCATCACCGCATCGACATAAAAGCGCTGCCCCAGAATTTCCTCTTCGTCGTGAACGCCGTGGCGGGCAAAGAAGGCGCAGTTCTTCATGTGGATCGTGTACATCAATTGTCCTCAGCCGCGCGCCGATGGTTTGCCCGGCGACCGCTTGGCCTCCAGCATAGCATCAGCCAGCGCCAAAGCATCCCTGTTGAAAGCGACATTGTGCACGCGGAAAATGTCGGCCCCCGCCAGCCGCAGGATTGCCGAACTGGCTGCTGTTGCGACATCACGGTCCGGCGCATCGCGGCCCGTCAGATTGCCAAGAAACCGCTTGCGTGAGGTTCCCGCCAGCAACGGGAAGCCTAGATCTGTCAGTTCGCGAAACCGCGCCATCAACGCGACATTGTCGATGGTCTCTTCCTTGGCAAAACCAAAGCCCGGATCAAGAACAATGCGCTGATCGTCAATGCCTGCTTTGGTGGCAATCTCGAGTGAGCGGCGCAAGAAAACGCGTTGGTCTTCAATTGCATCATCCAAAAGATCGCGCCCGCGCCCGGTATGCATGATGCAAAGCCCTGCCCCGGTTTCAGCGGCAACAGTGGCAATGCCAGGCTCGCGCTGCAGGCCCCAGACATCATTGACGATATGCGCCCCTGCTTTGACGGCCAGACGCGCGGTTTCCTCGCGGTAGGTATCGATGGAAATGAGTACGTCCGGTACCACAGCCAGCGCCTCAATCACCGGAATGACGCGGCGCTGCTCTTCAGCGGCAGAAACCGGTTCAGCATTCGGCTTGGTCGATTCACCGCCGACATCAATGATCGATGCGCCCTCAGTGAGCATGGATTTCGCCCGCGCCACTGCCGCCGCTAGCGAAACATGCAACCCGCCATCGGAAAACGAGTCCGGCGTGACGTTCAGGATGCCCATGATGACGGCTTGCGGGCCAAGGCGAAGCGAGCGGTTATGAGCAAGTTTCCAGATGGTGTTCATGGCGTTTGCAGTCGTCTTTCAATTGTAGACGTCACTGCGGTGGCCCACATTGACAACAAGAATTTTGACGACATTGTCTTGAATGTCGCAAATGATCCGGTAGTCGCCAACGCGGTATCTCCACAAGTCGCCAAGTCGCGAACCGGTCAATGCACCGCCTGTATCACGTGGATTTTCCAAACTTGCGAGACGCTCAAAAAGGAACGTAAGGATGCGCCGTGCCGGCTCGGCTCCTAGTTTTTCCAGTTTCTTTTCGGCAACGAGCGAAAGCTCAATTTCCCATGCCATACCGCTTCATCACTTCTTTCAGAGGTATGGTCGTCGTTTTGCCAGATTTGATGTCTTCCAGAACTTTTTCTGCTTCATAGAGATCTTCCAAGTCCTCCAGATGCTGCTCTATCGCCTCGCGCGCATAAAAAGTCTTCGTCCGCCCGGTGCGCTTCGCCAGCGCGTCGAGTCGGGCTTCAAGTTCGGGCGAAAGGCGGATGGCAAGCATGGGAAATCTCCTTTGCTATACGTGTATAGCAAAGGATAGCTCACGTCCATGTATCAATGAAAAGCAGTTTTATTGAACACCCAGCTTCTTCTGCAAATTGGTCGAGGACGTCGTGTATTGAAACACGATGCGCTCGCCCGGATTGCAGATGCGCTTGGCGGCCTGCGTCATCAATGCCGCCTCGTGGAATCCGGACAGGATCAGCTTCAGCTTGCCCGGATACCAGTTGATGTCGCCGATGGCGAAAATGCCCGGAACATTGGTCTCGAACTTTTCCGTATCCACATGGATGAGGTTCTGTTCCAGATTGAGGCCCCAGTCGGCAACCGGACCAAGCTTCATCGTCAGGCCGAAGAACGGCAACATCCGCGTGGCGCTAATGGTCTTTTCGCCGTCGTCTGTTTTGACCTTGACCGCGGAAAGCTGACCGTCGTCGCCTTCCAGCGATGCCAATTGCCCGGTCAGGAAGGTCAGCCTGCCTTCATCGGCCAGTGCAAACATCTTCTTGACGCTGTCTGGCGCGGCCTTGAATTCCGGACGGCGGTGCATCAGCGTGATGCTCTTGGCGATCGGCTGGAGATTGAGCGTCCAATCCAGCGCCGAATCGCCGCCGCCGACAATCAGCACGTCCTGGCCGCGGAATTCCTCCATCCGGCGCACCGAATAGAAGACGCTCTTGCCTTCAAACGCCTCGATGCCGGCAACCGGAGGGCGCTTGGGCTGGAACGACCCGCCGCCAGCGGCAATGACCACAACCTTGGACAAGAATACCTCGCCCTCGTCCGTCACGGTGCGGAAGCGGCCGTCTTCCAGTTTGGCGAGCTCAGAGACCATGCGGTTGAAATGAAATTCAGGATGGAACGGCTTGATCTGCTCCATCAATTTATCGGTCAGCCCCTGCCCTGAAATCTCGGGCCAGGCCGGAATGTCATAGATCGGCTTTTCCGGATACAATTCCGCGCACTGGCCGCCCGGACGGTCGAGAATATCGATCAAATGGCATTTGAGATCGTAAAGCCCCAGTTCAAACACGGCAAACAGGCCGACGGGGCCGGCGCCAATGATGACAACATCGGTTTCAATCTGGGTAGCCATTGTATGCTTTCCGTTCTCAGGCAAAGTGTGGTGGCGGCATTAAGCCCAATACAGGCGGCGCGCAAAGCAACTGAATTGCGCGCGCATGCCGGAATGCGAAAATCCGTTCCGCTTCAGGCCTGGCGCTCGGGAACGGTCACAACCAATCCATCGAGCTCGTCGCGCACCTTGATCTGGCAGGACAGGCGCGAGGTCGGGCGCACATCATAGGCGAAATCAAGCATGTCTTCTTCCATCGCCGCCGGTTTGCCGACCTTATCGGCCCAGGCGTCATCGACGTAGACATGGCAGGTCGCGCAGGCACAAGCGCCGCCGCATTCGGCCTCAATGCCAGGGACAGCATTTTTGATCGCCGCTTCCATCACGGTTGAGCCATTGACAGGATTGGTGTCAAAACGCGTGCCATCATGGGCAATAAAGGTGATTTTGGTCATTGCAAGCCTTCAGAAAAAAGTCCCGATGGCTCTAGCGGCTTTCCGGCTCAAGTCAATCCGCCAACAGGACGCAGCCCGTTAGCGGTTGATCGCGGCAATGAAATCCAGCGCGTGGGCGATCTCGTCGCCAAGCGTGTTGATCAGCGATGCATTCAGCGGCGCTTTTTCGATGCGCTCGGCAACATCGGCAATCGGGAATGCGCCAACCGAGCGCGACGTGCCCTTGATAGAATGGGCCATACGCTTGCGCTCATCTGCATTGGCCTTGCCGATGGAAGCGCGCGCGCCCGACATCTGCTTGGCGAACATGGCGAGAATCTCGGTTTCCAGCCCCCTGTCTCCCATGGTCTGGCTGGCCAGATGCACAAGATCGATCGGACGGCTCGTGGCTGAACGGGGGAGTGGCTGCTTGAGAGCGGCTTGCATGGGGTACACCGGTACAAAACTGAACTGGCGCGAATGCTAAAGCCGGATCGTTAAAATTGTATGTTTCTTACCGTTCAATGAGATAGGCCCACAGCGCCAGCAGCCAAACCGAACCGCCAAGCCCAATCGCTGCCAGCACAGCAAGCGAGCCGCAATCCTTGGCAATCTTGATATCGGCATTGAACTCGCGCGACAGCGCATTGCAGGCCGCTTCAATGCCAGTGTTCAAAACCTCGACAATCATCACAAAGACAATCGCTGCAATCAAAATGAAGCGGATCAGCGGATCCGGGCTGATGAGAAACGCTATCGGCACACCCAATACCAGCACTGCCAGTTCTTGCTGGAATGCCTTTTCATGGCCAGCCAGATGCTGGAATGCTGCAACCGAATTGTGAAAAGCGCTGATGATCCGTTTCATGGGCTGGCTCCGCTGAAGGCGAAACCTTATGCCATGGCAAGGCTTAGGATTGTGTTGCCTTGGCTGTGACCAAACCGCCTGGCGCGGTTTCATATTGCGGCAATCCATCAGTGATCTCGTAGTAACAGCCCTTGTCGCCGACAAAGATATGGCTTTGCGCCACAAGCATATTCGGTTCATCGAACAAGCCGGCATAGATGGACGTGTAGGACTTGGTCTTGTTCTTCCAGAACAGCCCCGACCCGCAGATCGCGCAAAACCCGCGGCTGGCATCAGCCGAGGATTGAAACCAGGTGATGTTGTCTTTGCCTTCGACGTCAAACTCGCTGTCCTCGCATGCTGACGAGGCGAGAAAATGCCCGGTCTGGCGCCGGCATTGTGTGCAGTGGCAGTAAATCACGGGCCGCAAAGCGCCGCGCGTGGTGATGCGCACTGAGCCGCAGGAACATTGGCCGGTGTGGGTTTTGGACATGATGGGCTCCGCTAATCAGCGCAAAAGATCATATTGAAACCGCGTCTGGAATACTCAAATCGCGACAAATGCTATCTCAGGGGAATCAGAG
>JBAVTG010000218.1:0-2176 GCA_049696015.1 Rhizobiaceae bacterium
GCAGCGCTGTTCGCCGGGTCGATTGTCGCCATCTTTCTGGTCGTTCTGGTCGATTTTATCGGTCGGTACGTCAGCGCCCGCATGGGAGGCAAGCCGGCATGAAGTTGACGTGGAACTGGCAAGCTCTTTTATCTTTGGCGCTGTTGGCGTTTTCCCTGACACAACTGCCCTTCACTCAGTGGTTGGTGTCGACCGCATACTCGCCGAATACAAAGGAAAGCCTAATCGCTGTCGCGCTCGTTGCCATATCGGCGATCTTGTCGATGGCCGCAGGCAACAAGAATATTCTGACACTGGCTTTCGGGTTGTTTGCGCATCTAGGCGCGTTGGAACTGTTGGACATGCTCTCTTTTGCCGAAGGTTCAGCGAGTTTGGGCTATTTTGCTTGCCTCGCTGCCTGCTGGCTGATGGGCTGGCGGCTGGTGACGGTTTTGGCTGGCGATGGGCGCAATCGCGGCTGGTTCGTCAATCTGCTCATCCCGGCGCTGTTCGGCCTGTGGCTTTTGATATTGTGGGAAGCCATTACCCGCGGCGCAGGCATTCCGTTCGTGCTCTTGCCACCGCCCTCGGCCATTGGCGCGCGCTTCATGGCCTCCATCCCGATCCTTGCGGCGGACTTTAACCAGACGGTTTTAAAGGCAGTGCTGTTCGGTTTTGTCGTCGGTTCGTTTGCCGGCTTTCTGGTGGCGGTGTTGGCAGACCGGTTCCGGTTTCTCGAGCGCGGTCTTTTGCCCATCGGCAACATGGTGTCCGCTCTGCCGATCATCGGCATTGCGCCGATCATGGTAATCTGGTTCGGATTTGACTGGCAATCAAAGGCCGCGGTGGTGATAGTGATGACGTTTTTCCCGATGCTGGTGAACACGCTGGCGGGCTTGTCGGCGGCAGGCGCGATGGAGCGCGACCTGATGGCCACCTATGCCGCAAGCCATTGGCAAACCTTGTTTAAACTGCGGCTGCCTGCCGCAATGCCTTTTGTGTTCAATGCCCTCAAGATCAATTCGACTCTCGCCATGATTGGTGCCATCGTTTCGGAATTCTTCGGAACACCGGTGGTCGGCATGGGCTTTCGCATTTCGACCGAAGTGGGTCGGATGAACCTCGACATGGTGTGGGCGGAAATCGCGCTTGCCGCTATCGTCGGGTCGCTTTTCTACGGTGCGCTCGCACTTCTCGAACGCATCACAACATTTTGGCATCCGTCATACCGCAGATAAACAAGGCGGAGCTACAACCAGAGAGGAACGCAACATGAAGAAAACACTCAAACTGACGCTTGCACTAAGCCTGTCGCTGATGGCCGGATCAGCGCTTGCCGCCGACAAGGTGGTTCTGCAGCTGAAATGGGTGGCGCAGGCCCAGTTCGCCGGCTATTTCGTCGCCAAGGAAAAGGGCTTCTACACCGAGGCCGGGCTCGATGTTGAAATCAAGCCGGGCGGGCCGGACATTGCGCCAGAGCAGGTCATCGCAGGCGGCGGCGCGGATGTGATCGTCGACTGGATGGGCGGCGCGCTCGCAGCCCGCGAAAAGGGCGTCGGTCTGGTCAACATTGCCCAGCCATTCGAAAAGGCCGGCATGCAGCTGGTCTGCCCGGCCAACGGCCCGGTCAAGACCGAAGCCGACTTCAAGGGCAAGACGCTCGGCGTCTGGTTCTTTGGCAATGAATATCCATTCTATGCCTGGATGAACAAGCTCGGTCTGAAGACCGAAGGTGGCGCAGATGGCGTGACAGTGCTGAAGCAATCCTTCGACGTGCAGCCGCTGATTCAGAAGCAGGCGGATTGCATTTCGGTCATGACCTACAATGAATATTGGCAGCTGATTGACGCTGGCTACAAGCCGGAAGATCTGGTGGTGTTCAACTATTCGGCCATGGGCAATGATTTGTTGGAAGACGGCCTCTACGCCATGGAAGCCAACCTTGCGGATCCGGCCTTTAAGGAAAAAATGGTCAAGTTCGTCGGCGCTTCGATGAAGGGCTGGAAATACGCGCTGGAAAACCCGGATGAAGCAGCCGGCATCGTCATGGACAATGGCGGCCAGGACGAAAACCACCAGAAGCGCATGATGGGCGAAGTCGGCAAGCTGATCGGTTCGGGTTCGGGCAAGTTGATCGAAGCCGCCTACCAGCGCACCGCCGATGCGCTTCTGGCGCAGAAGATCATCACCAAAGCGC
>JBAVTG010000219.1:0-15810 GCA_049696015.1 Rhizobiaceae bacterium
TTCTTGCGCACGGCGCGGATCGCCTTGGCGGCTTCGGAATAGATGTTGGCAAAGCCTTCCAGATAGCCTTCCGGATGGCCGGAGGGAATGCGGGTGACGCGCGCTGCGGCCGGGCCGGAGCCATGGCCGCCGCGGGTGATGAGCTGTTTGGGCTGACCCAGCGGCGTGTACCAAAGATAGTTCGGATCGGCCTGCAACCATTCCAAACCGGCCTTGTCGCCATAGACGCGCACCTTGAGGCCATTCTCGTAACCCGGCGCCACCTGGCTGCACCAGATCATGCCTTTGGCTCCGCCCTTGTAGCGCAACATGATATGGCCATTGTCATCGAGAACGCGGCCTTTGACGAACGAGTCGAGATCGGCGGCAAGGCAATCGAGCTCAAGGCCGGAGACGAAGCAGCCCAGATTGTAGGCATGGGTGCCAATGTCGCCGGTTGCGCCGCCTGCCCCGGACTGCTTCGGATCGGTGCGCCACGCCGCCTGCTTCTGGCCGGTTTTCTCGATGGCCTCGGTCAGCCAGTCCTGCGGATACTCGGCATGGACGAGGCGGATTTTGCCAAGCAGACCCTTCTGCACCATCTCACGCGCCTGGCGCACCATAGGGTAGCCGGTATAATTGTGAGTGAGCACAAACAGCTTGCCGGATTTCTTGACGATGGTGGCAAGTTTCTTGGCATCAGCAAGGGTCGAGGTCAGCGGCTTATCGCAGATGACATGGATGCCCGCTTCCAGAAACGCCTTGGCAGCGGGGAAATGGACATGGTTGGGCGTGACGATGGCGACGGCTTCAATGCCATCGGGACGCGCAGCTTCAGCCTTGGCCATTTCGGCGAACGATGCATAAGAGCGGGAAGCATCAATGCCCAGTTCCTTGGCCGATGCGGCAGAGCGGGCGGCATCAGACGACAACGCCCCGGCGACAAGCTCGTACTCGCCGTCGATGCGCGCGGCGATGCGGTGGACAGCGCCGATGAACGCACCCTGCCCGCCGCCAACCATGCCCAGGCGGATCTTGTTGGAACTTGTCACTTTTGAACCTTCGATAGCCATGATCAGAGCCCCAACATTTTCTTGATCTGTTTTTTGTCCCGCTCACCGCCGGCGAAATCATCGAATGCTTTTTCGGTGACGCGGATGATGTGGTTGGAAATGAATGGCGCGCCTTCAGCGGCACCGTCTTCGGGATGTTTGAGGCAACACTCCCATTCCAGAACCGCCCAGGAATCATAGCCGTGTTGCGCCAGCTTTGAGAAAATGCCGGAAAAATCCACATGTCCATCGCCGAGCGACCGGAACCGTCCGGCCCTGTTGATCCATGGCTGGTAGCCCGAGTAGACGCCTTGGCGTCCATCCGGATTGAACTCGGCATCCTTGGCGTGAAACGCCTTGATGCGATCATGGTAGATGTCGATGAAGGCAAGATAATCAAGCTGCATCAAAACGAAATGCGAGGGATCGTAATTGATGTTGCAGCGCTTGTGGCCCTTGAGCGCATCCAGAAACATCTCGAATGTCGCGCCGTCAAACACGTCTTCGCCCGGATGAATTTCATAGGCGACGTCGCAGCCGGCATCATCGAACGCATTCAAGATTGGACGCCAGCGCTTGGCCAATTCCTTGAACGCCTCTTCGATGAGACCCTCCGGCCGCTGCGGCCACGGATAGACGTAGGGCCATGCCAGCGCGCCAGTGAATGAGACCATGCAATCAAGCCCGAGGTTTTGTGAGGCTTTGGCTGCCAGCATCAGCTGTTCGGCCGCCCAAGCCTGACGCGCCTTGGGCTTGCCGTGCACTTCCTTGGGCGCAAAGGCGTCAAACGCCTGATCATAGGCCGGATTGACCGCAATCAGCTGGCCTTGAAGATGGGTCGACAATTCGGTGATTTGAACGCCCGCGTCTTTGCAAATGCCTTTGACCTCATCGCAGTAAGTCTTGGAAGTTGCCGCCTTTTCCAGATCAAACAGGCGGCCATCCCATGTCGGGATCTGCACGCCCTTGTAGCCAAGGCTTGCTGCCCATTTGGTGATCGACGGCAATGAGTTGAACGGCTTGGCATCACCGGCAAATTGCGCCAGAAAAATGCCGGGGCCTTTGATGGTCGATGGCATGAAGTCCCTCCCGGATCCGAATATCGCTGCGGTGGAGATAATGCTCCACCTGTAACGATGGATAAGAAACGAAAATGTTGCAGGACGCCAGAGGGCCGGGTGTTTTGAAAGAGCGAATTTGTTGGCGGCAATCAAATGGCCAAAGCAGCATGCGGATCGCCAAACGGCTCACCTGATCAGCTTTACAGCGCCGGTGGACGGCCCGACGCCATCGGGCACGGGAACCTTGGTCGATGCATAGTTCGCGTTGATCACCAAGTCAGCTGTTGCGCCGATATCCAGCTTTCGGGCGATAATGACCGTATAGGCAGACTTGTCGCCGATCCTGTTGGCGGCATGGACCTTGAAGATGCCGTTTGGCAGATAGATCGTGCCCAGAAGAATACCCGCTTCCTTGGACGAGATTTCGAAGGTTGTCAGCCATGGGGCCATAGGATCTTGATAAAACAGGATGCCGGCATAAGCGCCTGTCTCCGGCGCCGAAAATGCAACAATAGTCGTTGCATCAAAGTTGAAGCGGCTGTTGGGACCGACAAAGACGAATGTGACCCCGACGCCGCCAAGGATTCCGCCGAGGTCGGATTTGAATTCGCCATCCTTGATGACGTAAGTGCCCGGCTTGAACACAACATTGGCTTTGTTTGTCACGCGGATGCCACCGCAATAGACGCCCGGGTTGAGGAAGGTTATCAGGCCGGAAACGGTCTTGTTGGTGAAATTGCAAGACGACGAAGCGGGCGCCCCGCGCGCAGCTAAAGGATCATCAACCGGGCGGCAGTCGGTTACGGATTTGCCGGAGAAATTCCTGGCAGCGCCGACGAAGCCGCCTGCGGAGCAATTGTAATCGGACGTCAGCAAGGACTCGCCATCCGCGATAAACCCGTCAGTTGCAACGGAGTTGGAAAAAACCGCACATTTGGGCGCTGTCAATTTGGCATCATCCGACAATTGGAAGGTCGCGGCCGAGGCCGGATCAAGACCAATGACGCAAATGTTCATTTCACCGGAGACGTTCGCTTGCGCCTGAACTGAAATTTGCGGACTGTGGCGGAAATAGCCGAGGAAAAAATAAGGGTAATAGTCGTTCTCAATCGTCACGGTCACCGTCTTGTTGAACTGATCGACAGCCGTGGCGATCCGGTATTGCCCGCCAGAATCGGACATCGCCACCGTTTTGGCTTCCCCCGCGGCGGCAAAAGTTTCTTCAAGATTTCCAGCAGCAAACTGAGCCGCAATCTGAGAGGCGATCTGTTCGTCCCAGCCTTGCAAGGAACCTTCTCGGGCGGCGGCCAATGCAGCGATATCGGCAGCGTGCTGCATGCGCTTCAAGTTGCGTTCAAATGCGATCATGTCCACAGCGCCGCCCGCAAGACCAAACAAAAGCGGCGCAAGCAGCGCAAAACCGACAGCAAAATGACCGGCGCGGTCTCGCAGGCAATATACAATCAAAGATAGAAATAAATTCGGGCTCATACAACCATGTATGCAAACGGCGGGTAAAGAGTGCTATACGAATTCGCTAAAATGGTAATCGAGCGGACCATCGGCAATGGTTTCTGAAAACGCTGTAAACGATCAGTTTACAAGTGTGATTTGGGATTTCGAGGGGCCGAGACCAGCCGGCACCGGCACAGGCGTGGCTGAATAGTTCGAATTCAGGTACATTTTCGTCTCAGCCCCGACTTCCAGCGAGCGCGCGACAACGACCGTGAAAGCAGACTGATCGGCAACTTTGCCTGGCGCTTTCAGTTTCAGATGGCCATTTGGCAGGTAGATCGTGCCGAGCAGGTGGGCGGCGGATCTGGAAGAGATCTCAAACTCGGTCAACGCCATGGCGCGGTCCTGCATCAACAGCAGACCGGCGGTCGGGCCGCTGGTCGGGGCAGCCAGATCGACAGTGGATGTGCCGTCCAGCATCAGCCGCCCATCAGCGCCAGTGAAGAAGATCGTCACACCTTCGCCGACAAGTGAACCGCTGTTGCGTGAACGCAACTGGCCGCCATTGATGATGTAAACACCCGGCTTCATGGTCACCACGGCCATGTTATCAATCAGCATACCGCCGCAATAGACCCCGGGAGAGATGGTCACCGATGTCTTCCTGACGCTGAAATTGTTATGATCGCACTTGCCGACAGCGGGCTGAGGGCGATCGACAAGGGGATCTGCCATCGGCGGACAGTCCACGGTCGGCGCCGGGTTGAAGGTCGAAATGCCTGCGCCAAAACCGCCGCCCGAACACGTGTAGGCCGTTTTCATCGACGCGGTGGAAGTCACGTAAAGACCATTATTATCCGTGGAGTTGGAATAAGCCGCGCAACCGTCAGCGATAAAGCTCGCCTCGTTGATAATGTTCACCACTTTGGCTGCAGCACCTTCGAGGGCGATCATGCAGACCGGCGTTTCGGATGACAGCTTTGCTGCGGCTTTGACCCGGATTTGCGGACTCTTGCGGAAATAACCGAGTACGAAATAGTGGTGCTGGTCCATGTCGACCGTGATGTTGACCTTGCGGGTCACCGGATCAATCAACGTGGTGACATTAAACAGCGCCGACGATGAAAGGGCCTCCTGGCCTAGGGCAGACTCGACATAGGCGCGGGCAACCGATTGCGCCTCCTGCTGGGACCAGTTTTTCAGCGATGCTTCACGCGTGGCAGCAAGCACCGCCGCATCGGCGGCATCCTGCATCTTGGTTTCCTGATTATTGTAGACAATCAGATCGGCGGCGCCGCCCGCAAGGCCGAGCAGCAGCGGCGATAGAATGGCAAACAGGGTTGCGAAATTGCCCGCACGGCAACGCGCCAAATCAAACAGGGATTGCAGAACCAAGGACATTCGCATTGCCCTGTCTTAGCAGCAGGCGCTTAAGGCAAGGTGAAAGCGACGGATTGAATTGCAGCTACCGTGTCATTTCAGGACACTGGCCTGCGGATAGCCGAAGCCTTCCGAAAGCAGCTTTGCCGCAAACTCATTTGCCGGAATGCCGCGCCCAAAAAGGAAGCCCTGAAACACGTCCACGCCAAGGCGTTTAAGCGTCAGCTCCTGCGCTTCGGTTTCAACGCCTTCGGCAGTCAAAGTCATGCCCAGTTCGCGCGAAACGGTCGCGCAGGTCTCGATAATGCCGCAGCTAAGCGGATCAGTGACGGCAGACTGCGCCAGACTTCGGTCAATTTTCAGCTCGGAGAACGGGCACAAGCGCAGCATGTCGAAATTGGCCATGCCGGTGCCAAAATCATCGAGCGCGATGCCAAATCCGGCGATGCGCAGCCGGGTCAGTGTTTCAAGCAACGTCGCCGGGTCCTCCGGCAGGACGCTTTCAGTCAATTCAATGGTGATCTGCGATGGCGATATGCCGGAAGAGCTGACCTTTTTGGCGAAATCAACAAGAAACGCCGGATTTTCAATCACCGGAGACGGCGCATTGAACGACACGACCGGAAACAACCCTTGCCGTTTCCAGCCAAGCATGTCGGCCATCACCAGATCGAGAAACTTGAGCGTTTCTTCTACCAAAAGGCCTTTGCGGGTCATTTGCTCGATATGCTGAAACGGCGAGAGCAATTGACCGTCTTCCGCCTCAAGCCGCATCAGTGTTTCACCGCCGACAATATCCCCGGTGCGCGCGTCAACCTTGGGCTGATACACGGGTTTCAAGCCAATGATTTTGGTATCGCGGAAGGGCTTGATGTCTGGTGATTGCAACGACGGTTCGGCTTTGGCGACGACTTCGATGAGGCTAAGGATATCGCCTTCGCGCATCGGCTTTTGCACTGCTCCCGCAAATCGCATGCCCAACAGGCCGACCAGCCGCGCAGCCGAATCCAGAACGCCATTGAGGTCATTTGCAGAAATTGCGATCCAGCCCGGATAGCGGACTTTCGCAAGCTCACGCAGCACGGACAACCCATCGAGGCCGCGAACGTGCAAATTCAAGATCAGAAGGCTGCTGGCATCGGCAGCCGCGGCAAAGCGGGTCAGCGATTCGACCGTATTGGCGACTGTGCAGACCTGACGTTGGCCAAGGGAAAACAGCAGCATTTCCGCAACCGCTGCAAAGACCGGATCATCATCGATAATGCCAATGGTGCTGACTGGATTAGCCAAGATATCCCCCGAGATGGGTCATGTTTACCGCAAGAGCGATATTGATTCCTTAACCTCACTGCCGAATTTGCGTTTTTCGTCACAACTTCTGGAAAACCGCAGAAAATTGACCCGACTTTAAAGCGATCTTTGCAATTGAGCGCCACTATAGCCTCACAGTTGCGGGATCCATCCTTGATTTTCACAGGTATCACACGGTCATTGAGTACGAAGATGTCGCTGATCGCGGCGTCTACGATGTTTCTTTGCACAATGACGACAGTCGGTGTGTTCCTCGTGACCAATTTCAAACAAAGCGTCGAAGCCGAACAGGCGCGGCTGCAGTCCATCACCAGCGTGTTTGGAGCCGTCCTTTCCAAACCGCTCGCGGCTGGCGATCAGGCTGCGGCGCGCAATGCGCTGCGGGCGCTGCGCGACATGCCATTCATTCTCCAAACTTCGGTCCACAACGCCCGCAGTGAACTGGTCGCTGAAATGGGTGGCGGCGCTGTGTTGGAGCGCACGGTGCTGCGCTCTGACAAGGTCACGATGATTGACCTTTTCAGCATTGAAACCCTGGAAATCAAGAAGCCCATCATCAATGGTGGTGCAGACGTTGGCACGCTGACGATAACAGCAGACATTTCCTGGATGGTCGACCTATTCTGGAACCGCTTCCTGGCAGCGGCGATTTTTGCAACGGGAGCTATTGCTGTCGGATTTCTGCTGGGCCAGCGGCTGGTCAAACGCGCGACACGGCGTCTGTCGGAACTGGCAGGAGCGCTGGCGGGCATCGGCAATACCGAAACACTGCGCTACAGCTTCACCCGCGAGACCGACGATGAGGTCGGCGTCCTGATCGATGCGGTCAATGACATGATGGGCCGGATTGACGAGCGCGACCGCTCGCTGCGGGCCCACTCCGATAACCTGGAAGACACGGTTCAAAAGCGCACCGCTGAACTTGTGAGCGCGCGCGATGAAGCCGAACGGGCGAACGCGGCAAAGTCAGAATTCCTGTCGATGATGAGCCATGAAATCCGAACACCGATGAACGGCATGATGGTGATGGCACAAATGCTGGCGGCCGCGCCGCTGTCGCCGCGCCACCTGCGCTTTGCCGAAATCATCAACCGTTCCGGCCAGAACCTTTTGTCGATCATCAACGACGTTTTGGATATTTCGAAAATCGAATCGGGCAAACTGGTCATGGAGGCTGCGCCCTTCGCGCTCGACCAGCTGTTTGCCGACGTCTACGGGCTGTTTGCCGAACGGGCGCGCGAACGCGGCGTCTACCTTGGCTACAGCGTTGACCCGAGTGTGCCATTGGTGCTGACAGGCGATGCGACGCGGCTTAATCAGGTCATTACCAATCTGGTCAACAATGCGTTGAAATTCACCGAAAAAGGCAGCGTCATCCTCCGGGCAACCGCAACAGCGACAGAAGCGGGCCACGCGGTGGCGATTTCGGTAACCGACACCGGCATCGGCATTGCCAAAGACAAGCTTGCCTTGGTGTTCGAACGGTTTGCACAGGCTGACCAGTCGATTACCCGCCGGTTCGGCGGCACCGGACTTGGGTTGGCCATTTCCAAACGGCTGGTCGAATCCATGGACGGCTCGATTTCTGTCAGTTCGGTCGAAGGCAAAGGCTCGGTGTTTACGGCAACCGTCGTGCTGGGTGCCGAAGCCGAAGAAGGCCAGCCCGCGAGCCTTCGCGGTACCATGGCATACATCAAGTGCGCCAACCCGATGCAAAAGCAGCTTCTGGCGCAGACTCTCGAGAAATTTGGCGCACAAATTGCCATCAAGCCCGCCGATGCAAGTCTGGTCTTGACCGACGAAGAAACCTATAGAGCGGGCCAAGGTCAAATTTCATTGTTCTTGGTCCCGGCATTGGAAGTTGCCGAAACGAGCTACCGCACGCGGGCGCGCCTCGAAATGGCAGTCCCGGTATCACGTGAAACGATCAGCCAACTGGCGGCTTCTGTGGCAAGCGGCGACTTTTCCGAGTTCAAAAACATCAACCGTTCGATGGAACAGACGCGCCACACTGAGGAGTTCCGCGGACTGCGGGCGCTTGCGGTGGACGACAACATGGTCAACCGCGAGGTGCTTTCCGAAGCGCTGACATCGATGATGATCCATGTCGACACAGCCGCCAACGGCGAAGAAGCGTTGGTGCAAACCGCCAAGAACACCTATGACATCATATTCATGGATTGCTCGATGCCGGTCATGGACGGCTTTACCGCCACCCGGATTTTCCGCGAGCGCGAATCAAATGGCATGCGGCGCACACCAGTTGTGGCCATTACGGCGCTGAGCGAAGGCGCGGGCGAGCGCAATTGGCGCAAAAACGGCATGGATGGCTGGATTTCCAAGCCATTTACAATTCCGGCGATCGCCGGGCGGATCAAGGCGCTGGTATTCAAGCAGGACGCCGGCGATGCAGACCTGATTGACCAAACGGCAATGCTGGACGAGCCGACAATCACCATGATTGTCCGCCTGTCTTCCCGCCAAGGCGACGGTTCGGCCAAGCGAATCCACCAGCTGTTTACCGCCGGGGCAAATTCGGCGTTGCAGGCAATGGACGAGGCCAGCCGGGCAAGCGACATTGGGCGCTATAGCGAGGCAGCCAGAAATCTTGCGACCGTTTCAAAGAGCGCAGGGGCATCGCGGCTAGCGCTGGCAGCTGAGGCAATTGGCGCAGCCACGCGCAGTGATGCGCACGATCAGGCCCAGGATTTGGCGAAACTTCACACCCTGCTGCAGCAGACAAACCGCGACATGCAATCACGCCTGGGATTGGCCTTCAGCGCAGACACGAAAGCCGCCTGATCAGGCGACGGCCCGCGCCAGCGCGCACTGCGACCACAATTCGCCCAGCGCATGGACAAGATGGTCAATATCCTCATTCGTGTGGAACGGCGTTGGCGTGATGCGCAGACGCTCTGTTCTGACCGGCACTGTCGGATAGTTGATCGGCTGGACATAAACACCGTGCCGGTCAAGCAGAATATCGGAAATCCACTTGCACTTGGCTGCATCACCCACCATCACCGGGATGATGTGGCTGGGATTGTTCAGATGTGGAATGCCGTACCGGTCAAGCCTGGCCCGCACCCGGGCCACCCGGTCACGATGCAGTTTGCGGATTTCGTCATGTTCTTTCAGGTAGGCAATTGAGACTTGCGCAGCCGCTGCCAATGCCGGCGGAATGGCAGTGGTGAAAATGAAGCCGGAAGCGAAAGAGCGGACAAAATCAATCAGGTTTGACGAAGCGGCTATGTAGCCGCCCATGACGCCATAGGCCTTGCCCAATGTGCCTTCGATGACTGTCAGCCGGTCCATCAATCCTTCGCGCTCGGCAACACCGCCGCCGCGCGGGCCATACATGCCAACCGCATGAACTTCGTCCAGATAGGTCATCGCGCCAAAACGGTCCGCAACATCGCAGATTTCCTCGATCAGGCCGATGTCGCCGTCCATCGAATAGACCGATTCGAAGGCCACGAGCTTGGGGGCGCTTCTGTCATCCAACGCTATCAAGCGGGCGAGATCCTTCGGATCATTGTGTTTAAAAATGCGCCGCTCCGCCTTCGAGTGGCGGATGCCCTCGATCATCGAGGCGTGGTTGAGCGCATCGGAATAGACGATGCAGCCGGGAATCTGCGAGGCAAGGGTGCCGAGGGCCGCCCAGTTGGACACATAGCCGGATGTGAACAGAAGCGCTGATTCCTTGCCATGCAAATCAGCAAGTTCGCGCTCAAGCAGCACATGCTGGTGGTTTGTGCCTGAAATGTTGCGCGTCCCGCCCGCCCCTGCCCCGTATTTGGCAACCGCATCACGCATCGCGCCGGTGACAAGCGGATGCTGGCCCATGCCGAGATAATCATTGGAACACCAGACCGTGACATCTTGTGTCGTGCCATCTGCGCGGTGGCGAGTGGCGCGGGGGAAATTGCCGGACTGGCGCTCAACGTCGTTGAAAACACGGTAATTGCCGTCTGTCTTCAGCTTGCCAAGACGCTCGGTGAAATAGGCTTCAAAATCCACTGGACCGTTTCCGTATGCTGTGCAGGCCGCCAAACCTGCCGGTGTGAAAAATCGTTTACCCGTTTTGATCAACAAACGGGACTCCTAAATTGGAACCATTCTGAAACGAATTGTCACAGGTTCGGCGACGATCCCTTGATTTGCGTCAAGGGTGCGGCGTCATTCTAGCCGTGCCGGAAAGCCGGGAGCGCGCAAGTCAGTCTTCAGCACATCTTCGAGCAACTTGACGATCTGGGTGGATTGCGCCGCACCGCCATAGGCGGCTTTGCCCTTCATGAAAGTTTGATTGGTCAAACCGGCCAAATCAAGCGGCACGCCGAATTCCTTGCCGAAATTCATCGCAAAGCCGAGATCTTTCAGCGCAAGATCCATGGTGAAAGCGATGTCATAAGAGCCGTTGAGGATAAGCTGGCCTTCGGTTTCGTGGACGAAGGACGTGCCGGAACTCGCCTTGATCGCCGCCCAGGCCTGTCCAAGATCAAGCCCGCCACGCTTGGCCAGCATCAGCGCTTCGCCGTCCGCGACCAGATGGATGAACGCGAGCATGTTGGTGATGACCTTGATGACCGCAGCTGAGCCAATAGGCCCCATGTGGAAAATCTGGTTGCCGATTGCCTCAAGCACCGGTTTCATCTGTTCAAACAGCGCCGCCTCGCCGCCGGCAAGGACGGTGATGTTGCCCTGTGCCGCCAGATGCACACCGCCTGTGACCGGCGCTTCCAGCACACGGATGCCTTTTCCTTGCGCAATGGCGGCCAGATGGACGATCTCGTCTCGCCCAAGCGTTGAATTCTCGATCCAGACGGCGCCCGGTTTCATCGCGGTCAGGCACTCGGCAAGAACCAGTTCGCAAATTGCAGGCGATGGCAGGCAGGTCAGGACAACATCGACATTGGCGGCAAGGTCTGCCGCGCTCGATGAGAGCCTCGCCCCTGCCTTGACATGGCGTTCGCCAAGCGCAGCGTCCCGGTCGTAGACCGTAACGTTAAACCCCTCGCGGATCAGACTCATGGCCAGATGCCCGCCAAGATTTCCCAAGCCAATATATCCGTAGCGCATGATGGCGCCTCCCTAGCCAATAATCCGCTCATACATAGCGCCGCAGGAACGCCGCTATGCCGGAAAACCGCCCTGCCACGTCGCCGGAATCAAAACCGGACAGGCCTTGCCAAAGAATTCAAGGCGCGATGACTTCGGCGGTATCGGAAGGGCTGAGCCTGTAGATATGCCCCGCCTCGACGCTTTGCCATTCGACCGTTTTGCCGTCCGGCCAGATGACCCGGACATCGGCTTTCAAAGCGCTGCCGATACCGAAATGCCAAGGCACAAGCTGCCCGCCCGCATGGCCGCCGCCAACCGTGATCTCGCGCCGCTGGGTACGCTCGCCGGATTTCACTTCGATCCATGCGCCAATGCCATCGCGGTTTGCGCCATCCTGCTTGAGTTCGAGGCCGATATAGCTGCCCGCGCTTTCGGTGACATTGCGCCAAAGCTGCGACGGCTCATTGCGGTTGACCACGACAAGGTCCATCAACCCATCGAGATTGAAATCCGCCAGCGCCGCGCCGCGTGATTGGGCGAAGGACGCGACACCCGCCTTGTCGCCGGTTTCAACGAATTTCATCTCGCTGGTCTGCACCAGGAGATTGTTCGGGTCTTTCATCGAGAAGTCCGGCATTTCCCAGACATTGCCCTTGGCAACGAACAGATCGGCGTAGCCATCATTGTTGACGTCTTCGAACTGGGCGTGCCAGCCGGTCGAGGGCTTCAGATCATCGCCCGTATAGGGTCGATGAACCGTTACACCTTTGGGCCATGCGATATCGGCATATTGCGGTTCGGGCGCGCCTTCCTTGGGAACTTTTTTCAGCACCTGCAATTTGTGATCGGCCATGGAAGTGAGGAAATAATCCGGATAGCTGTCGCCGTTGATATCCGTCGAGGCGATGCCCATGCCCCAGATGCGCAGGCGCTGCCAGCCGTCGGCGGCATCGTAAAGCTTCGGCGCTAAGCCGGGCTCGATACGCCACATCTGCTCCTGGCCGTTTTCGTAATATTCACGGTCATTGGACAGGCGAAGCGCGGGCGTGCCGGAGCGGTTCCAGTCGGTGAAAAGCATGGAGAGCGGACAAAAACTCGGTTTCAAGGCTAAGGGCGCGGCAAATTTTCCCTTGTCAGCAGACGGCCGGTGCAGCCAATTGTCGGTGCATGAACCCCAAGGCGAAAACTCCTCTTCGCGGTTGACATAATTGCCAATCGCCAGTGTCGGAAAGCTTGCGCCCTTCTCCCATGTCGCAGCAAAAGCCGCCGACCATGCATCGCCGCCGTCAAACGCCCAAGCTTCATTGGCACGCTCGAACTTGCAGCCGCCAAGCCCACGCATCAGCACATTTTCGCCCTGACGCAACAACATCACGTCGGCATTGCCGTCGCCGTCGACGTCAAGTGGATAGGCCCCGAGCACCTTGTCGAGTTCCAGACCGGACGTTTTGGGCGCGAACTTGAGTTCGCCGCCTTTGGCGCTGGCATTCAAGAACAGCGCCGCAGGATTTTCGCCGCCCGCCATCACCATTTCCGGCAGGTAATCTCCATTGCAGTCAAACACCGCAACGCCGCCGCCGACCATATATTCCCACTCGCCCTTGAACAGATGCGACAGGCCAGACGATGCGGTCTCTTCGATGTACTTCGGCGTCAACGGCGCCTCCGCGGCGACGCCGTGCACTGCCCACGAAACAAGCAGGATCGCCGTGCTCAAATAGCCGGTCGTTTTCATCAGCGCATTTCCAGCTTGGCCACGAGCTTGCCGATACAGCGGCCTTGTTCCAGCCCCTGGTCAATCGCCGCGCGGAAATGAATGCCGCCATAGAGCCGCGAAATGCCAGCCTCTTGCGCTGCCGCCCAAAAGCTGGGGAACGGGCGCGGCTTGTGGCCTTCCTTGACATGCGTTGCGTCTTCGAAGGCAAAATTGTCGCCAAACAAGGCAGTCAGCGCCTCTGCGGCAGCGCCCGACTCCGATGAATGGCCACTCGGGTATTCAGGGAAAGGAGGTGTAATCAGCAGGGCTTCCCATTTTGGATCAATGACCTTGCGGATGTAGGTGACCGGCCTGACGAGGTCATAGGCAAACTTGTCGCGCCAGCAGCCGATGAAAGCGTCGGCAACCGCAATGCCGGTGCGGGCGAGCGCTTCGGCCGACTTATCGACCGGAAGCTGATCGCGCTCAATGATCTGCAGAACAATGGCAATCCAGTGGCCGGGCGGCGTTGGTGTCAACATCGGATCATCTGACCAGAACCGCGCAATCGCCTTTTGGCCATCATCCAGCGATTTAGAGGTATTATAGACTTCCAACGCTTCTTTATAGAACGCGCTATCCTTGTCTTCGCTGTAAGCGGGTGGCGCAGGCAGCGCGCAGGACGCCCCATCCGGCATGGCGAAGGGCCGGTTGTCGCCCCACATGGGCAAAAGCGGCAATTGCTGCTGGCGCACCGGGCTGGTCGGCACCCAGTGGCCGGGCGCGGTATTGAGCTTGTAGTCGTACGGGAAGCCCATGTTTTCAATTGTTGCACCGCCATCATCTTGCGACCAGGCGAAAATGTGCGCGGCGATGGCCTTGCCATAAGCGGAACTGCGCTCAACAACGTCAGCCGGCTTGCCGTCTGTGGCCTCCTGACCAAGGCGTTTGGCTACGGCAGCAAAGGCGCGCTGGCCAGTGGGGCCGGTGTTCCAGAAAAAGTCTTTCACCGATGCTTCCAGCGCCGCGTTGAGCACGATGGTTTCATCGTAAGCCTTGCCGGCCTCTCGCGGCGGCAGGGGCGCAAGTCCATTCAGCTTGCCTGCCAACGACTTGAGGTCCGGATTGCCGGACGCCGTTGCCTCCCAAGCCGTCGTGCCAAGATAGGCGAAAGCGCGGCTGGCGACCGGCGGCGAATAGGTCGCCGTGTGCCGGACAAGTTCGACAACCAATGTGTACCAGCTTTGCAAGGCGGCAGCAGGATCTTTCGCGCTCGGCCTGTCCATAGCCATGGCGCCCTGTGCAAGCCAAAAGCTCCACGCGCAGGCGAACATTGCTGCGCGGATCAAATTGACGATTGATGACAAGACGCGCCTCCTCAAGGATGCCCGTTTTATTTCGACACCAGAAATAATTGAAGGTCAATGGCATTGCAGGTGGAAAGCGCGCTTGGCGAAACCGCAAGCCGGTTCGCGGCAAATCAAGTCACGCGGTTTCGCCCGCCTAGTTTTGATGCGTAAAGATTGGCATCGGCACGCCTGATAAAACTTTCAAATGGTTCATCCAGCGCATGCTCGGCCACCCCGAAAGAAGCAGTCACGATCCCGATCTGCTCCTTGCTTTCAGAAACAACCAGGCGGGCAGCCGAAAATTGGTTACGGATCGCGTCGGCATGCTGACGGGCAGCGCTGAGCGAATAGCCCGGCAAAAGGATTGCAAATTCTTCGCCGCCATAACGCGCAACAAATCCAGTGCGCCTTTCATTACGGCTCAGCACGGTGGCGAAATAGCGCAGGACCTCATCGCCGATCTGATGACCATACGTGTCATTGATCCGCTTGAAGTAATCAATGTCTGCCATGATCATGCACAGCCGCCCGCTTTTGGTCGACCGTTGCGCAAGTTCGGCTTTCACCCGCTCCTGAAAGCCCCGCCGGTTGGCAATGTTGGTCAAGGGGTCGGTCAATTCATTGTGGCGCGACGTGATGAGGGCCGAGCGCAGCGCCTTGATCTGCGTCTGCGATTGCTCAAGATTTTTGCCGAGCTTTGCCGTGTCCGCCCGCATGGCGCTGTTTTCAATCAGCAGGGCTTCCACCAACGACTTGACGCTTTCGACACTGGGTCGCGTGTTGAGCAAACGGGACTTGTCTGCCAAAGATCCGCCAAAGGCGTTGCTGGATGCGAGATGGGATTGAACAGCGGCCAGAATGTCGGCCATTTCTGCGTCCAGATGCCGGTTGGCTTCATCAAGCTGGTGTTGTCTTGGGCCGTCGACCGTCAACAGCTCGTCGTGAATCTGGGCAAGGTCATAGCTGCTTATCTTCGATCCGCCGTCAAGCAGCGCATCGACCCTGTTTTTCAATTCCGTATTCGCGCCGGACGCATAATGGTACCAGACCGTGTAAATGGGCGGCAACGGCGGCGTTATATGGGCGCAGGCAAAGCCAATGGCCTTGTTGGCTGCTTCCAGCGCAGCGATGAATTCAGCTGACCCTTCGGCGCGCGGATTGGCCGGCCTTTCGACAGGAGCACTGGTTGGAGCGGTACGCTGTGATGTGGTTTGGGCCATTTCCTATCCAATCACCGTTGCTGATCAAGCCGCTTGCAGCGTCTTGCGCTCAATCCGGCTTTCAACGGCGCCAACGGCCCATTGTGTGATTTTCTCCTGAAGCTCTGCATTTTTGATGCGCAACGCCTCGATCTCTTCGGCCACCTTGTCGGCATCGCTTTTATGCAATCCGCGCAGTTCGCCGAGCAGTTTCTCATTCTCGTCCTTGAGACGCGCATGCTCGCCGCCAATGAAGGCATCGACCTT
>JBAVTG010000220.1:0-11149 GCA_049696015.1 Rhizobiaceae bacterium
GCCAAGCGCGTGCCGGTCATTGCCGGCGCCGGCTCGAACAACACCGAGGAAGCCATTGATCTCGCCCGCTTTGCGCAAAAGGCCGGGGCTGATGCGATCCTCGTGGTCACGCCCTATTACAACAAGCCAAACCAGCGCGGCCTCTATGCCCACTATGCCGCCATCGCCAAGGCGGTGACGACGCCGATCGTGATCTACAACATCCCCGGCCGCTCGATCATTGACATGACGCCGGAGACGATGGGCCAATTGGTCCATGATTTCAAACACATCATCGCGGTCAAGGACGCCACTGGCAAGATCGAGCGCGTCTCCGAACAGCGCATCACCTGCGGGCACGACTTCATCCAGTTGTCGGGCGAAGACGCCTCTGCTCTCGGCTTCAACGCCCATGGCGGCGTCGGCTGTATCTCGGTCACGTCCAATGTCGCGCCGCGATTGGTGTCTGAATTCCAGAGCGCGATGCTCTCGGGCGACTGGAAGAAGGCGCTGATGCTCCAGGACCGGCTGATGCCGCTGCACAAGGCGATGTTCATCGAACCAAACCCGAGCGGCCCGAAATATGCGCTGGCCAAACTCGGCAAGATCGAAAATACACTGCGTTCGCCGCTGGTGACAATTGAACAGTCAACCGCCGACAAGATCGATGCGGCGATGAAACATGCCGGATTGATCAACTAATCAGATGGCAAAAGTTCCGGTACCCAAGAAGTTTGCGGCCGAAAACCGCAAAGCCCGCTTCAATTTCGAAATCCTCGACACGCTTGAGGCGGGCATTGTGCTGACCGGCACCGAGATCAAGGCGCTGCGCACCGGCAAGGCGTCCATCGCCGACGCCTATGCATCTCACGAAAACCAGGGCATCTGGCTGATCAACGCTTACATTCCCGAATATCTGCAGGCAAACCGCTTCAACCACGAGCCCCGCCGCCCGCGCCGCCTGTTGCTGCACGCCAAACAGATCGCCAAACTGGCCCAATCAACCGAGCGCGAGGGCATGACCATCATCCCGCTCGACATCCACTACAACGACAAGGGCATGGCCAAGGTCACCATCGGCATCGCCAAAGGCAAAAAACTCCACGACAAGCGCGAGACCGAAAAGGCGCGGGATTGGTCGCGGGAGAAGGGGCGGTTGTTGAGGGATCGGGGGTAGGGCATCTCTTCCCTTTGCCCCGCAAATTGCCGGGAGAAGGGAAGTGGCCACCCCTACAAATCCACCTCATCCGCCACGTCCTGCTCATAACGTCTCGGCGCGGGACGGTCGCTTGGCGCGCGGCCGATGGCGTCTTTCATGGTGATGAGGTCGATGAAATGATCACACTGGCGGCGCACGTCATCGGAAACCATTGGCGGCTGGCTGGTGATGGTCGAGATGACGGAAACTTTGCGGCCCTTGCGCTGCAGCGCTTCAATCAGGATGCGGAAATCGCCGTCGCCCGAGAAGATGACGAAATGATCGACAACATCGACAAGACTCATCGCGTCGATGGCGAGCTCCATGTCCATGTTGCCCTTGATCTTGCGCCGGCCCATGGCATCAGTGAATTCCTTGGCCGGTTTGGTGACAACGCGGAAACCGTTGTAGTCAAGCCAGTCAACCAGCGGGCGGATGGAGGAGAATTCCTGATCTTCCACCAACGCGGTATAATAATGGGCGCGCAGCAGATAGCCGCGCTCCTGGCTCTGGAAATATTTGAGCATTTTGCGGTAATCGATATCAAAGCCAAGCGCCTTCGATGTCGCGTAAAGATTGGCGCCGTCGATGAAAAGGGCGATTTTTTCGCGTGGATCAAACATGATCTGTCCTTCCAATATGGATTTGAGCAAATGCGTGACGTTATAACATCCGATACCGAATGCGCAGTCATATAGACCATCGAGCGCAAAGTTCAACGCATTTTCACTGTTTTTCTTGGCGCGGGCCATACCGGTTTTGCTTGTGTTTTGGCATGGCGCAGGTTATGGCGCACACAAATTCCCATCGATTGACGTTTTAGGAAAGGGGCATCCATGGCCCGCGTGACCGTTGAAGACTGCATCGACAAGGTCGACAACCGCTTTGAGCTGGTGTTGCTCGCCTCACACCGCGCCCGCCTGATCTCGCAGGGCGCGCCCATCACCATCGACCGCGACAATGATAAAAATCCGGTCGTTGCGCTGCGCGAAATCGCCGAAGAGACGCTGTCTCCAGGCGATCTGAAGGAAGATCTGATCCATTCGCTGCAAAAGCATGTTGAAGTCGACGAGCCGGAAGCAGCCGCGCCTGCAGTTGCTGCCAGAGCCAGCGCTGAAGATGATTACGTGCCGATGATCGACGAAGACGAAAAGGTCAACTTTGACCAAATGTCGGAAGACGAGTTGCTCGCCGGCATCGAAGGGCTTGTTGCCCCGGAGAAAAACGACGATTTCTAATCGGACAGGGAAGTTTCAACTTCCTTTCCACTGATCAACCCGACTACCATGAGCGCGCGCTGCAAATCACTTGCGGCGCGCGTTTGGTTTGAAGGATATGTTGCGGGGAAAAACCGGAATGATGCGGCAGTATGAGCTTGTCGAGCGTGTCTTGCGCTACAAGCCCGATGCCAATGAGGCCCTGCTCAACAAGGCCTACATCTATGCCATGCAAAAGCACGGCCACCAGAAGCGCGCCTCTGGCGATCCGTATTTTTCCCACCCGCTCGAAGTTGCCGCCATCCTGACTGACATGCACCTTGACGAATCAACCGTCGTGGCTGCGCTGCTGCACGACACCATTGAAGACACGAGCGCGACCCGCGCCGAGATTGACGAGCTTTTCGGGCCTGACATCGGCGCATTGGTCGAAGGGCTGACCAAGCTGAAAAAGCTCGATCTTGTATCCAAAAAGGCGGCGCAGGCGGAAAACCTGCGCAAACTGCTTCTGGCCGTTGCCGATGATGTGCGGGTTCTGCTCGTCAAGCTCGCGGACCGGCTGCACAACATGCGCACACTGGATCATGTGCCGGAAGACAAGCGTCTGCGCATTGCCGAAGAAACCATGGATATTTATGCGCCGCTCGCCGGGCGCATGGGCATGCAGGACATGCGCGAGGAACTGGAGGAATTGGCCTTCCGCCAGATCAATCCGGACGCGTGGAAAACGGTGACAGAGCGCCTTGCCGATCTTGCTTACCGCAACGCCGGACTTCTCTCCCGCATTGAGAAGGATCTGTCGCAACTGTTTGAAAAGAATCAAATGAACGCCGACGTGAAAAGCCGCCAGAAGAAGAGCTGGTCGGTGTTTCGCAAGATGGAATCCAAGGGCTTGTCGTTCGAGCAGCTGTCGGACATCTTCGGCTTCCGCGTGCTCGTGGATAAGGTTGAGGATTGCTACCGCGCCCTGGGCGCGATCCACATGTCCTGGCAGACGGTGCCAGGGCGTTTCAAGGATTACATTTCGACCCCCAAGCAGAATGACTATCGTTCCATCCACACCACAATCGTCGGTCCGTCGCGCCAGCGCGTCGAACTGCAGATCCGCACCCGCGAGATGGACGACATTGCCGAATACGGTGTGGCTGCCCATTCGATCTACAAGGACAAGCGCGGCGCAGGCGACGGCGAGGTGCACAAGATAACCAAGGAAAGCCGCGCCTATGCGTGGCTGCGCAACACCATCGAGCAATTGTCGGATGGTGACAATGCCGAAGAGTTTTTGGAGCACACCAAGTTAGAGCTGTTTCAGGATCAGGTGTTCTGCTTCACCCCCAAAGGCCGCCTCATCGCGCTGCCGCGCGGCGCAACACCGATCGATTTTGCCTACGCGGTTCATACCGACGTCGGCGACAGCTGTGTCGGCGCCAAAATCAACGGCCGGATGATGCCGTTGATGACCGAGTTGAAGAACGGCGACGAAGTCGACATAGTCAGATCCAGCGTGCAAACGCCGCCTGCCGCCTGGGAATCCATCGTCGTCACGGGCAAGGCGCGCTCGGCCATCCGCCGGGCGACGCGCGTCGCTGTGCGCAAACAGTATTCCGGCCTTGGCCTGCGTATCCTTGAGCGCGCCTTTGCCCGCTCGGGCAAGAACTTCACGCGAGAGCAGCTGAAGCCCGTTCTGCATCGCCTGGCGCGCAAGGAACCGGATGATGTGCTGGCAGCCGTCGGGCGTGGGGAGATATCTTCAACAGACGTCCTGCGCGCTGTCTTCCCCGATTACAAGGAAGAGCGCGTGATCACGCAGGCTTCGCCGCCCAAGGAGGAGGGCTGGCTCAGTTTGCGCAATGCCGCTGGCATGCTGTTCAAGCTGCCGGGCCGTCCCGAACCTAAAAAGTTGGCCAAGAATGATCAAAGGGCGGTGCCGGTGCGTGGCGCAGGCAATGAGCTGCCGGTGACGTTTTCCGAGGATGGCGCTGTGCCCGGCGACCGCATCGTCGGCATCATCACGCCGGGGCAGGGCATCACCATTTATCCGATCCAGTCCTCGGCGCTCACCGCCTTTGATGACCAGCCGGACCGTTGGATTGATGTGCGCTGGGATATTGACGAGACCATGAAGGAGCGTTTCCCGGCGCGGGTATCAATTACCGCCCTGAACGAGCCTGGTTCGCTCGCTGAAATTGCCCAGACCATAGCTACCAACGAGGCCAACATCCACAAGCTCGAAATGGCCAACACCGCGCCGGATTTCACTGAAATGATGTTCGAGCTCGAAGTCTGGGATTTGAAACATCTCAACCGGCTGATCTCGCAATTGAAGGAAAAGTCTTGCGTGTCGGCGGCGCGGCGTGTTTACCGCTGAGCCGGTTCTGGGAGTCTGAAATGACCGTCGATGAAGTGCTTGAAATTTTCCGTTCTGCAGGGGCGATCCTTAACGGTCATTTTATTTTGACGTCCGGCCTGCGCTCGCCGGTTTTCCTGCAAAAGGCCCGCGTGTTCATGCACGCCGACAAGACGGAGGCGCTTTGCAAGGCGCTTGCAGAAAAAATCCGCGCCGAGCTGCCCGGCAAGATCGATTATGTCGTCGGGCCGGCAATCGGCGGGCTGATCCCGGCCTATGAAACGTCGCGCCATCTGGGCGTCCCGGCCATTTGGGTCGAACGGGAAAATGGCGAGTTTCGCTTGCGCCGTTTTGACATCGAAAAAGGCGCGCGTGTGGTTATTGTCGAAGATATTGTCACGACCGGGCTGTCTATCCGCGAAACCATCGACTGCCTGACCAAAATAGGCGCAGAAGTTGTTGCTGCCGCTTGCATCATCGACCGCTCGGCTGGCAAGTCTGATGTTGGCACAAAACTGGTGGCTCTGGCGCAATATGCAGTGCCGGCATATCCGGCGGACAAACTGCCGCCCGAATTGGCCGCCATACCCGCCGTCAAACCGGGCAGCCGGAACATTTGAACCCAAAGGTTTCACAATCTCCTTGAACCGGAAACGGATCAGGCGTTTTAGTGTGCGGCGTTTATCCAGCTTCGGATTTCGGCAATCGGGCAATATTCATGATCCTTGGATCCAATCAGGAAAAAGCGTGGACCAGAAGCCTTTCAAGGCTTGTCTGGCCGCGCAAATCCTATGTCCGTTCGCTGCGATATCATGGCAAACGGATATTGCGCATCCGCGCCTCGCCCCATGCGCTGGCTTCCGGTTTTGCGGCTGGGATCTTTGCTGCTTTTTCGCCCGCGCTCGGTTTTCACGTGATGCTGGCTTTGCTTCTGGCTTGGGGATTTGGCGGCAATCTGATTGCTGCGGCGCTCGGCACAGCTGCGGCCAATCCCCTGACGTTCCCGTTGATGGTGGCCGGGGAATTCAAGATCGGCACTGCGCTGTTTGGAATAGACAATCAATTGCACGTGCCGCTTCACGTTATTGGCGCCAAGCTTATGCATCTCGATTTTGCCTCGATGTGGCAGCCGGTGCTCAAGCCGCTTCTCGCCGGCTCTGTGCTGCTCGGAGGGTTGTTTGCCGTCCTCGCGTACTATCTGGTCTTCAGAGCATCGGCAACGCTCGCTCACCGGCGCCGGGAACGCGAACTGGCACGGCGGATCGTGCTTCCATGATCATTGGCCTTGGCAGCGATCTCATCGACATCCGCCGCATAGAAAAGTCGTTGGAAAAATTCGGCGAGCGTTTTACCAGCCGGATATTCACCGAGGTTGAACGGCGCAAGTCCGACGCCCGCCATGAGCGCGCAGCGTCCTACGCCAAACGCTTTGCCGCCAAGGAAGCCTGCTGCAAGGCGCTCGGCACGGGCATTTCGCACGGTGTTTTCTGGAAAGACATGGGCGTCGTAAACCTGCCAGGCGGCAAGCCGACAATGAACCTGACCGGGTCCGCGGGCGAGCGGCTGAAAGCGATGATGCCTGATGGTCACAGGCCCGTCGTGCATTTGACCATCACCGATGATTATCCTCTGGCGCAGGCCTTTGTCATCATTGAAGCCGTGCCGGTCACGCAAACGACATGATTGCATCAGATTTCACGATGCCGCGCCGGGCGTTGCCCGCACCGGCGCAATCCTTTATGACGCAGCAATTCGAAAGCGATGGAACATGAGCGTGGCTGAAACAAACAAGGCGAAATCCACAGGTGGCGTTGGCGAAACGGTCAGCGTCATTTTCCAGGCGCTGCTAATTGCGCTGATCATCCGCACCCTCCTGTTCCAGCCTTTCAACATCCCTTCTGGTTCGATGCGCCCGACGCTGCTTGAGGGCGACTATCTGTTCGTCTCCAAATATGCCTACGGCTATTCCAAACACTCGATGCCGTTCTCGCCGAACCTGTTCTCCGGACGCATTTGGTCAGCGGAGCCCGCACGCGGCGATGTTGTGGTCTTTAAATTCCCGAAGAACCCCAAGATTGACTATATCAAACGCGTTATTGGCCTTCCCGGCGACAAGGTGCAGATGATCGCCGGTGTTCTCACCATCAATGGCGTGCCGGTCAAACGCGAAAAGGTAGGCCAGATTGACGATGTGGACGTCACGGAAGTTTCGCGCCCGGTCGATGACTTCAAGGAAACGCTGCCCAACGGTGTGACTTACGACACACTTGATATTGATCCCGATACGCTTGCCGACAACACCCGCGAATTCACCGTGCCCGAAGGTCACTTCTTCTTCATGGGCGACAATCGCGACAATTCCAATGATAGCCGCTTCGAAGTCGGCATGGTGCCGTTCGAAAATCTCGTCGGCCGCGCCAATATCATTTTCTTCTCAATTGGCGGCGGTCATTCGGCGCTTGAACTGTGGGCTTGGCCCGCCAATGTGCGCTTCAGCCGCTTGTTCAACTGGGTCTATTGATGCCGGCGGGCAAAGACCGGTTGCGCAAGATTGCCGCCTGGGCCACTGAGCAGACGGGCCACACTTTCATTGATGTCGAGCGTCTTGACCGGGCGCTGACCCATTCCAGCGCCCGCGGCAAAACCGTCGGAAATTACGAGCGCTTGGAATTCCTCGGCGACCGTGTGCTGGGTCTGGTTTTGGCCGAACTCCTGTTTGCCGCCTATCCAGATGCCGACGAAGGCGAACTGTCGTTGCGTTTCAATCAGCTGGTTGACGCCAAGACCTGCTCGGAAATTGCGATTGAAACCGGACTGCCGCCGCTGATCAAGGTTGGCCCCGATCTTGGCACACCCGCTGACCCGCGCCACATCAATGTGCGCGCGGACGTGACCGAATCGTTGATCGCAGCGCTTTATCTGGATGGCGGCATGCCTGCTGCAAGGGCCTTCATCGAGCGCCATTGGTCGGGCAGGGTATCAATCAAATACGCGCCGCGCCGCGATCCGAAAACCGAAATGCAGGAATGGGCCCACCGCGACGGCGCGCCTTTACCCGTTTATACTATCCTGTCGCGCGAAGGGCCGGACCATGAGCCGCATTTCAAGATTTCACTGACCTGCGGCCCTTATCCGGCTGAGACCGGCGAAGGCCGTTCCAAGCGCTTGGCTGAACAGGACGCGGCAACGCGGTTTCTGGTCAAGCGCGGCGTCTGGAGCCAAGAGGGGATTGCCGCAAATGTCTGAATCAGAAACGCCAAGCGCAGCCACGCGATCCGGATTTGTATCGCTGCTTGGCGCGACAAACGCCGGCAAATCGACGCTGGTCAATCAATTGGTCGGAACCAAAGTGTCCATCGTTTCGCACAAGGTGCAGACAACGCGCGCCCTGATCCGCGGCATCATCACCGAGGGCCGCACGCAGATGGTGCTGGTCGATACGCCCGGCATTTTCAAGCCGCGCCGCAGGCTTGACCGCGCGATGATCTCGTCTGCCTGGTCCGGCGCGCGCGATGCCGATATCGTGCTGTTTATCGTCGATGCCGAACGCGGCTTTGCCGGCGATGCGGGGGCGATTCTCGACAGTCTTAAGGAGTCCAAGGCGCGTAACGTGCTCGTTCTCAACAAGGTGGACCGGGTTGAACCGCCCAAACTCCTCGACCTTGCCGGTTATGCAGCTCAAACTGCGCCGTTCGAGAAAGTCTTCATGGTCTCGGCGCTGAAAGGTTCGGGTTGCAAGGATCTCGTTACATGGCTTGCAGGGGCGCTGCCGGAAGGGCCGTGGTATTATCCAGAAGATCAGGTTTCGGACCTGCCGATGCGCAATCTGGCCGCTGAAATCACTCGCGAGAAGATCTACGACCGGCTGCATCAGGAATTGCCATATCACTCCCATGTCGAGACTGAAAAATGGGAAGAGATGAAAAACGGCGATGTGCGCATCCAGCAGGTGATCTACGTTGAGCGCGACAGCCAGCGCAAGATCGTGCTTGGCCACAAGGGCGAGACGATCAAAGCCATTGGCCAGGCGTCACGCATGGAACTGGCTGGCATCCTGGAGCAGAAGGTACACCTCTTCCTGTTTGTCAAAGTGCGCGAGAACTGGGGCGATGACCCCGAGCGCTTCCGCGAAATGGGCCTCGAATTCGGCGCTTGAGTTTGCCGCGCTTTGGCGCGATCAGTGCGCAATGGATTGGCAGGACGAAGGAATCATTCTCGGCACGCGCCGCCACGGCGAGACCAGCGTCATTGCCGAATTGATGACGCGCGGGCATGGCCGCCATCAGGGGCTGGTCAGGGGCGGACGAAGCTCCAAACAACAGCCGCTGCTTCAAATCGGCAACCACGTTGAGGTCAAATGGCGCGCAAGGCTGGATGAGCATCTGGGCCAGTACACAATGGAGGCGATTGCATTCTCTGCAGCCAAATTGATGGAAAGCCAGATGGCGCTGAACGGCATGCAATTGCTCGCCTCGCACCTGCGCCTTCTGCCCGACCGCGATCCGCATCCGGCGCTGTTTGACGCGCTCGCCGCCATTATCGGCCATTTTGACCAGCCGGTTCTGGCGGTCGAATTCATGGCAAGATTTGAGTTGCGGCTGCTGGAAGAATTGGGCTTCGGTCTTGATCTGCAGGAATGCGCTGCCACTGGCGCCACGCGGGACCTGATCTACGTTTCGCCGAAATCGGGCAGGGCGGTCTGCCGCGAGGCGGGCAGGCCATGGGCGGACAAGCTGCTCACACTGCCGCAATTCCTGGAAGACCGCCCCGGCTGCGGATTGGATGCAAATTCCGCGCAAGCCGCATGGAAACTCGCTGCATTCTTCCTTGACCGGGACGTCTGGAAGCCGCGCGGCATCGCTCCACCGGAAGCACGGGCGGCGTTTCAGCATCATGCGCTGAGAGAGATGCTGGCTCTGGCGGTTTAGGCCCCAGCCAAGGCGGTGCGCACAACCGGCCGCTCCACAATCGGCCAATGCACCGCTGCCGCAAATAGGCCGAGCCCGACGCCCAGCCACCACACCGGATCATAGGAACCATACTTCACGAAGAACACGCCGCCGAGCCAGATGCCGAGGAACGAGCCGATCTGGTGCGAGAAGAACACCAGACCGCCAAGCAGGCCAAGATGCCGGGTTCCGAACATGATTGCCACCAGCGCATTGGTCGGGGGAACGGTGGAAAGCCAAAGCAATCCCATCACCGCCGAAAAGATGATCACCGATGCCGGCGTCTGCGGCAGGATCAGGAACAGGGTGACAGCAATCGACCGGCCAATGTAGATCAGCGCCAGCATGATCTGCTTGGGATAATGCTGGCCCATTGCGCCTGACGCCAGCGACCCGATGATGTTGAACAGCCCGATCAGCGCGAGGCCGATCACCGCATATTTGGCTTCAATGCCGATGTCGGCAATATAGGCAGGAAAATGTGCGGTGATGAATGCGACCTGAAAGCCGCAAACGAAGAAACCTGCCGTGAGCAGCACATAGGAGCGGTGGCCATAAGCTTCGCGCAGTGCATCGCCAATCGATTGCTCTGCGTCCATCTGCTTGATGGCGCCGGATGAGGAATTGCCGCGCAGCGGTATCGCCAGCACCGGAATGACCAGCATCATCGCCGACATGATCATCAGCGTGTCTGACCAGCCGTAGGCATTGATCAAACCCTGGCTGAGCGGCGCGAACACAAACATGCCGGCCGAACCCGCCGCAGTGCCAAAGCCATAAACCAGGCTTCGCTTGTGCGGCGGGACATTACGGGCAAAGGCCGAAAGCACCACACCAAATGAACCTGCGGCAATGCCGAGTCCAATCAAGACGCCGCCGCCGATGTGAAGCATCCACGGTGCATCGGACACGGACATCATTGCCAGACCACTGCCGTAAAGAACCGCAGCCATGGCCAGCACTTTCCAGGTTCCAAACCGGTCTGCAATTGCCCCGAACACCGGCTGGCCAAGTCCCCAGAACAGGTTCTGGATTGCCATTGCCATGCCAAAAGTGGATCGGTCCCAACCCGTGTCATTGAGCATCGGCAGCTGGAAAAAACCCATCGCCGAGCGCGGGCCGAAGGTCATCAGCGCAATCAGGCAGCCGGATGCAACAATCAGCCACGGGATTTCGCCTTTTGCGGTGGTATTTTGGCTGGGCGCGGACATGTCATGTCTCCAGATTTGGACCATGAACCTATCGCTATCAATCCATTGTCTCAAATGGAAAGTTTCGGACCATCCATCAGTTTGAGTGATGAAAGCATTTACAAGGAAGCGGTTCCTTTAACCTTGCAATCGCCGTGTTCGGACCATAAACCTTCGGCGCTGCTTTTGCAGCGGCAGATTGCATGGGAGGGCGGCATGACCGGTGTAAGCCAAGTTTCTGGGACTAAATCCCACGGGAAAACCGCTGC
>JBAVTG010000221.1:0-1655 GCA_049696015.1 Rhizobiaceae bacterium
TGCCCAATCTGGTGGTTACCAACCTGCTCGGGAGCATGAAGTGCCAGACGTGCGGGGTGTGTGGCTTGCCACATACTTAAATTACAGAGGCAGGTTCGCACACCCCGCTTCCATCTGTTCTTTGACAATACCCGGTTCAGGCGCGGGAACGCAGAGGCGTGCCCGCCGTTTTTTTTGCAGAACGCGCCACACACCCTCACAGTTTCCTGAGCGCGACTTCCTTGATCAAATGGTCGGGGCCTTTGGTCAGAATCAGATCGGCCCTCGGGCGCGTGGGCAGAATGTTTTCGGCCAGATTCTTCAAATTGATATTGGCCCACAGCCCTTCGGCAATTGCCCGTGCGGCATCATCGGTCAGGCCGGTGTAGCGATGGAAAAAACTCTTCGGATCGCGGAAAGCTGTTTCGCGCAGTTTCATGAAGCGCTCGACATACCATTTATGCACGAGCCTCTCGTCAGCATCGATATAGATCGAGAAATCAAAATAGTCCGACACCATCGGCACGACTTTGCCGTCCTTGGGCAGTTCGCGCGACTGCAGCACATTGATGCCTTCAAAGATCAAAATGTCCGGCCGGTTGACGGTGATGTATTCGCCTTCAACCACATCATAGACCAGATGCGAATAAAACGGCGCCTTGACCTCGCCGCGCCCGGCCTTGATGGCCCCGAGAAAATTCAAGAGTGCTGGCACATCATAGCTTTCGGGAAAGCCCTTGCGCTCCATCAGTCCCTTTTCGCGCAGGATTTCGTTGGGAAACAGAAAGCCGTCGGTGGTCACATGGGCGACGCGCGGGCTGGAAGGCCAGCGGCGCAGCAGCTCGCGCAAGATGCGCGCGGTGGTCGATTTGCCGACAGCCACGGACCCGGCAATGCCGATGATGAAAGGTGTCTTGGTCGCCTCATCCAGATTGAGGAAGCGTTTGCGCTGCTGGAACAGGATCTGGCTTGCCTCGACATGGGCGGACAGCAGCCGCGACATGGCCAGATAGATCCGGGTGACTTCCGCCAGATTGATCGGATCGCCCAGCGAGCGCAGCCGGTCGAGATCCTCGACCGTCAGTGTCAGCGGCGTATCGGCACGGAAATCCGCCCACTCTGCCGCGGTGAAAAACCGGTAAGGGGAAAATTCGCTTTCCGGTTTTTCCTTCATGCCTGTCCTGCCCATTTCGCCTGCGTCATGATTGCGGACGGGATGCCTTTTCCTGCAGCCCCGTTTTTGCCGTCCGCCTTTCCAGTTCTTCCAGAACGGAGCTCAACGGCACGCCGGCGATCTTGAGGACCACGAGCCAATGATAAAGAAGGTCGGCCGACTCTTCTATAAGGCCTTGGTCGTCCCCCGCGATGGCGGCGATGACGGTTTCCACCGCCTCCTCGCCGAGCTTCTTGGCAGCGCCCGGCATGCCTTTTTCGACAAGTTTGGCCGTCCAGGACGAGCCATCCGTAACAGAGGCCCGCTCGGCAACAATTGTTTCAAGGTCGGCAAGGGAAAAGGGCATGGGTCGGTCTCAGGCTGCAGGATCAAGGCGCATCGGGATGCCGGCAGATGCCATGTGCGCCTTGGCCTCAGCAATCGTATAGGTTCCGAAATGAAAAATCGAGGCGGCAAGCACCGCTGCCGCGTGGCCCTGCTTCACGCCAGCCACCAGATGATC
>JBAVTG010000222.1:0-6911 GCA_049696015.1 Rhizobiaceae bacterium
GGCTTCACCATGCAGGGCTATGAAAACGGCTACTACATGGGCGGCTGCCTGTTCGACAATGTCACCACCGACATGCGCATCTACAAGGAAGAAATCTTCGGACCGGTGCTCGCGGTCGTCCGCGCCAAAACCTATGACGAAGCGCTGACCATGACCAACGAGCACCAGTATGGCAACGGCACGGCGATCTTCACCCGCGACGGCGACGCCGCCCGCGACTTCGCCTCAAAAGTCCAAGTCGGCATGGTCGGCATCAACGTCCCCATCCCCGTGCCAATCGCCTACTACACCTTCGGCGGCTGGAAAGGTTCAGGCTTTGGCGATTTGAACCAGCACGGCCCGGACGCGTTCAAGTTTTATACGAAGACCAAGACGGTGACTGCGCGCTGGCCGTCAGGGATCAAGGATGGGGCGGAGTTTGTGATACCGACGATGCGGTGAGATCCACCCAATTGGGTCGCCAAGAAGCGCCTGCCGGAAACGGCAGGCGCTTTGCTTTCAAGGAGCGTTTGCAGGTCGGCCTGAATGTGATATCATCTCAGATATCACGGAGGCTCCGATGGGACAAATCCTCGTCCGCAACATCAATGACAGCGCGCTTGAGACCCTGCGCGCGCGCGCGCTGCAAAAGCGCAGTTCGCTGGAAGCTGAAGTCCGCCAGCTGATTGAAAGCGGCGCGAGGCCCGACAAGAGCGAGCTCTTGCGCGACCTTGCCAATATCCGGGCAAAGACAAAAGGCCCCATCGCTTCGCTCATCCTTGATGAAATCAGGGAAGGCTTGGAGTGACATCTTTTGTCGTTGACGCAAGTGTCGCGCTGAAGTGGTTTGTGCCTGAAGCTGACAGCAGCATGGCCGACGATCTGGTCCGCGCTGAGGCTGATCTGATTGCCCCAGGCATTATCTGGACGGAACTGGCAAATGCCGTGTGGAAAAATGCCCGCCTCGGCAACCTGGACAGCGGGATCTGGGATGACGTGGCGGCCAAACTTCCGGGTCTCATGACCATTCACAGCGCCGAAGGGCCGTTGCTTCAATCGGCAGTCAAACTCGCCGTTTCTCATGAGCATCCGGTTTACGATTGCGTCTATCTGGCGCTCGCCATTCAAACCGGCGCGCGCGTTGTAACTGTTGACAAACGGTTCCTCAATGTCTTCGGGCAGTCTGACCATGCGGACCGTGTCATCTCGCTTGAGGCGGCTGCCCGGCAGATTTGAGCGCCGCCGCGGCCGTCTTTGCGGCCCCGCCCTCGCAGTCGTGCGCTCCAAGACCTACGACAAGGCGCTGACCATGACCATTGAGCACCAGTATGGCAACGGCACGGCAATCTTCACCCGTGACGGCGACGGCGGCTGGAAAGGCTCAGGCTTCGGCGATTTGAACCAGCACGGCCCGGACGCGTTCAAGTTCTACACCAAGACCAGGACAGTGACCGCCCGCTGGCCGAGCGGCATCAAGGATGGCGCGGAGTTTGTGATCCCGACGATGCGGTAACTTCGGTTTCGCCAATCAAATACAAAAATGGCCGCAAGCGTTCATGCGGCCATTTGGGATCTGAGTTCTGGCAACATGTCGCCTGAAAGCGCCGCTGCTTATTTGCCTTGGATGATCTTGAGCAATTTCGGACTGTCACCGGTCGTCACTATTTTGCGGTAATCAGCATAACTCATGCGACCGCTTGCCATGGCGTTGACAACGCGCCTGCAGATTGTCTCTGTCAGCTTTGATTGGGGAACTTTCAGGAAAGCCGCCAACTCCTTTTGCTCCGAAGCGGAACCCGGGCGCGTTTCCGCAATGCATTCCTGCAAGACGTAACGCTTTGCCGATGGGCTTTCGGAAAGTGCCGCCTGGCCGACCTTATATTCACTTTCCGATACAGTATTGCAGCCGGAAACAAGTGTTGCGGCAAACATGGCCGCCACGACGGAAAATTTCATACGCATTCAAAATCCCCTGCCTGAAGTCCGCAATCCGGACCTCGATTTTTAAACACGGCAGGGGAATTACTGCAACGTGGGGTTACAACAAAAGTGCAACCTCTCAGCGCTCAGTCTTATCGCTTGACGAGGCGCAGCAACAACAGGATGCCGAGCACCACGATCTGGATGACGGGCGCCAGGAAGATGGCAAGACCGCCCTGAGCATCCGGTTCGCCCAAAAACGGGCTGGCGGCAAACACCAGCCCGGCAGCCATCGGCAAAAGGGCGATGAGAAGCAGCCAAAGCCTGGAAGAACGCTTTGCCAAAGATAATATCGCCAGAGCCGCAAGACCGTATGGCAAAACCAGAAAGGCGCCGAGCCCAAGCCATGCTGCAAATGACGAGGGCCCGGCATAAGCCAGCAACGCCAAGATCGCCGCTGCGCCACCGGCCAGCAACACAAGCGGCAGAACCGTGTGTTTATCCATCGCCCTTCTCCCCCTCTCGCCATTCCAGCAAATCGCCCGGCTGACACTGCAACTCTCTGCAAATCGCCGACAGCGTCTCAAACCGAACACCGCGCACCTTGCCGGATTTCAGGAGCGACAGGTTCTGCTCGGTGATGCCGATCCTTTCGGCCAGTTCCTTGGAGCGCATCTTGCGCTTGGCCAGCATCACATCCAGATTGACGATGATCGCCATCAAACGATCTGCCTGTTGTCTTCGGCAATGTCAGAGGCGAGCGCCAGAACATGGCCAAGCGTAATCAGCACCACGCTTAACAGCAGGGCGAGCAAATGCTGCGTTTCAAGGCCGATAGACAAAAATCGGCGGCCTTGCGGCTGGCCAATGCTGGCAATCAGCGCGTTAATCGGCGTTGATAAAACCAGCAAAAGCGCGGCAATCCCAAACCATATGCCAGCGCGGCGCACGCCGATCGCTGTGCCATGATCGACGCCGCCGGTTCTGGAAATCTGGCCGAAGGCGCGTGCCAGAAGGCCAAGCGCAATCAGGATGGCGCCGGTTTGCAAAAGGTCCGCCACGATGAACAGGCCCTTCTGCAGCGGCGATACGCTGAGCGGCGCGAAACTGCCAAACTGCCTTTGGAGCATCCCGGCGAGCCAGTCGCCATCGGTCGCCGCTTTCAGCGAAAACCAAAGCGTGACCGCTGCAACCAGGACGCCGAGCAACGCCATCACGAGGCGCATGGCGCGGCTGAGTGATCGGGCTTTGTCAAGATTGTCAGTCATCATGTCCTCTTTTTGCTTGCATAAATTAATGTAAAACAATAATTTCATCTCGTCAATCAATCAGTAGGATGATGCCATGAGTTTGTTTCGCCGCGCCCGCCAACTTTCCTATCCAATTGTGATGCTTGCACTTTCCGCCTGCGCTTCAGTCAATCCGGTCGGCCTTGCAAAGCTTGCAGCGCTTGATCCGCTTTCCGCCGACCCGCAGCAGATCACCGTCGCGGCGCGCTTGCCGCAATCCCTGAAACTGCGCACCGGCGATTTGATGATGGTAGTCAAGACAATAGAGACAGAAGGGGCAGACAAGATTGACGAGACCTTCTTTCTCGCTGTCTCAGACGCATCGCCCGGCGATGCAGGCGTGATCCTGCCGGCAGACGGCGAACGGCTTCAAACCGCAAAACTCGCGCCGCAGGATCTGGAGCGGCTGCGCACAACACAGGCCAAAGCCCGGGCATCAAAGGCAGCAGGCGGCGGCAGGGGCAAAGGCTCCCTGACCGTCTCGGCCAAAGGCGGCTGCAAGACAGCCGATTTCGGCGACGAGCCGCTGAAGCTGAATCTCTACATGCAGACTGAAACCAATGGCGAATGGTTCCCGGTCGTCAATGCGCTCGATCTACGGCGGGCTCTGGGCGAGGAGTTGTTGGCCAAAATTCCGGCTTGCTGACGGCTATCTTGCCAAATGTCCGATCAGTGCATGTACGGCCTCAACCGCCCTCACCTCGTCCCGCGCCAATATGGCTTCGATCAGAGCGATGTGACGCTCGACAGCCAACTTCAGCGAATCCGGCCGCTTGAGGCGGAACCAGAACCGGCGCGAATGGGTTTGCAAAGGGGCGGCAAGGCGCGCCGCATAGGGGTTGGCGGCTGCGCCGGCGAGAACCGTATCAAACGCCTTGTCAGCATCAAGGAAGAGATCAATGTCTCCCGACTTCTCCGCTTGCCGCATCTGGTCGCCGACGAATGCAAAAGCCTCGTCATCGGCAGGCGAGGCATAGCGCGCCGCGCCCCTGGCCAGCACCTGTTCAACACCCTTGCGCACATCAAGCACTTTGGCAAAATCAGCCGGATCTAGCCCTGCGATGGCAATCCCTGCGCGGGGCCGGATTTCCATCAACCCTTCCCATGCCAATTTCTGCACCGCCTCGCGCAAAGGCGTTCGTCCCAGTTCATAGCGGTCAATCAGATTGGCTTCGCTCACCTGTTGACCGGGCGCCAGCCGCAGCGTCACAATATCGCGCTCAAGCATCAGATAGGCTTGGACCGCAAGGCTCTCGGCTTGTTTGCTCTGCATGTCGAAAATTGACCGTTGACAGTGTTTCACGTTCAGATATATCACTGATATATCAAATCGGGAAGAGCCAAAGGAGAACTCTCATGTGGAAAGGCGTCATCCCCGCAGTCACCACCAAATTTCACGCCGACGAAAGCCTCGATTTCAAGGAAATGGAACGCTGCTTTGCGATGCAGATCGAAGCGGGTGTGGACGGGCTGATCGTGGCCGGCTCGCTTGGCGAAGGCCCGATGCTCTCGCTCGATGAAAAGACAGAAGTTTTCAAAGTCGCCAAATCCGCCGCCGGCAAACTGCCGGTATTGGTGACTGTCAATGAGGCTGGAACGCGCGAAGCCGAAACTGCCGCCCGCGCCGCCGCCAGAGCCGGCGCTGACGGGCTTATGGTCGTTCCCTCGATGGTCTATCACACCAATCCGGCAGAGACTGTCGCCACGCTGAATGACGTTGCCAATGCCGGCGGATTGCCGGTGATGATCTACTCCAACAAAATAGCCTACCGTGTTGATGTTGACGGCGACATCATGGAAGAATTGGCTGCAAATCCGCTGTTTGTAGCGGTCAAGGAATCCTCCGATGACATCCGCCGCTCCACCGATATCATCAACCGCTTTGGCGACCGGTTCGACCTGTTTACGGGTGTCGACAATCTGGCTTATGAGGCGCTGGCGGTCGGCGCTGTCGGCTGGGTGGCCGGTCTGGTTGTGGCTTTCCCCAAGGAGACAGTGTCGATATACCAATTGATGCGCGCCGGACGGCAGGCCGAGGCATTGGAAATCTACCGCTGGTTCCGCCCGCTGCTTGATCTGGATGTCTCCACCTATCTGGTTCAAAACATCAAGCTGGCCGAAGCCATCGCCATCGGTTCCACCGAGCATGTCCGCCGCCCGCGCAAACCGCTCTCCGGTGAAGTGCGTGTCAGGGCCGAAAAGATCATCCGCGATGCGATTGCCGCACGGGAAGAATGGGCAAACGGCTGAGCATATCCGTGACAGGCAAATCAGTCATAATCATCGGCGGCGGAATCATCGGGGTCAACGCCGCCTGCTTCCTGTCTGAGGCGGGCTATGCTGTCACGGTCATTGACCGCGACGGCATTTGCGAGGGCACAAGTTCGGGCAATGCTGCGGCGTTTGACTTTTCCGACATTTTGCCATTGGCGCACAAAGGCATGTTGAAAAACGTGCCGCGCTGGCTGTTGGACCCGCTCGGGCCGCTTTCCATTCCTCCGGCCTATTTCCCGCGTGTGCTGCCCTGGCTTATCAGGATGCTGCGCGAGGGCGCACCGTCCAAGCGGGACAAATCCATCGCAGCGCAGGCGTCGATGATGCGCTTGTCGGAGGCTGAAACAATGGCCTTGGCCGGCCGGGCAGGAATTTCCACGATGATCCGCAATGACGGATCGCTTGAACTCTACACCAGCGAAGCCTCGTTTCAATCCGGCCTTCCCGGCTGGGCATACCGCCAGAAGCATGGCGTGCCCTTCGAGCATGTGCGCGGGCAGAGGCTGGCGGAGCTGCAACCCGGCCTCTCGCCATCTGTCATTGCCGCGACTTTCTCGCCGTCATGGCGCACGGTGTCCAATCCGAAAGACTATACGCTCGCCCTGTGGGGCTATGCGCTGACGCTTGGCGCTAAGTTCGAGCACGGCGAGGCGCGTGAGCTGCGGCCTTACGCTGGCGGTGCATCGGCAGACCTGAAAGACGGGCGCCGCCTGTCTGCGGATTTTGTCATCAATTGCGCCGGCGCCTGGTCGCATCGGCTTGCCGCTGCCATCGGCGAGCGCATTCCGCTCGAGACCGAACGCGGCTACAACACAACGCTGCCGTCGACAGCTTTTGATGCCAAGCGCATGCTGATTTTCGGTGAGGACGGCTTTGTGCTGACGCCCTTGTCGAACGGCATCCGCATCGGCGGCGCGGTCGAACTTGCCGGGCTCGACCGCCCGCCAAACTACAAGCGTTCTGTAGCAATGCTGGAGAAGGCGCGGCGATATCTGCCCGGCCTCAACACACAGGACGGAACACAGTGGATGGGGTTTCGCCCGTCGCTGCCTGACTCGCTGCCAGCCATCGGGCGCTCAAAAGCGTCGGCGCACATCATTCATGGCTTTGGCCATGGCCATCATGGCCTGACGCAATCTGCCGCCACCGGGCGCTTGCTGTGCGACCTTGTTTCAGGGCAGACTCCGGCCATCGACATGAGCCCCTTCAACCCGCACCGCTTTTGAGAGACATCGTGGCCAGACATACATTTACGTGCATCGACGGTCACACCTGCGGCAATCCAGTTCGCCTTGTGGCCGGCGGCGGGCCGATTCTTGATGGCAAGACCATGATGGAAAAGCGCGCGCATTTTCTTGCCGAGTTTGATTGGATTCGCCACGGACTGATGTTTGAGCCGCGCGGCCACGACATGATGTCCGGCTCTATCCTCTATCCGCCGACGCGCGA
>JBAVTG010000223.1:0-7670 GCA_049696015.1 Rhizobiaceae bacterium
CAATTCTCGCCGCTCTATCCCGATGAGATGAAGCTGTTCGACAAGGTCAACACCATCGTCAAGCGCATCTACCGCGGGTCCGAAGCCATCGCCGACAAGAGCGTGCGCGACCAGCTGCACGCCTGGGAAGCGGCGGGCTACGGCCATCTGCCGGTGTGCATGGCGAAAACGCAGTATTCCTTCTCGACCGATCCGAATCTGCGCGGCGCGCCGGAGGGCCATGTCGTGCCGGTGCGCGAAGTGCGGCTCTCTGCGGGAGCGGGGTTCGTCGTGGTCGTTTGCGGCGAGATCATGACCATGCCGGGGCTGCCGAAAGCGCCAAGTTCAGAGAAGATTTTCCTCAATGAGATGGGGCAGATCGAAGGGCTTTTTTAGGCGCTTATGCCGGCGGCGAGGTATTGCCGTCGCCTGCCCTACTTTTGCGCGCACAAGGCAAAGGCAGCGTTTTGGGGGCTATCGTTTGGCAACAGCGCTTCGCATTGATCGGGTTCTGACGCCCAATCGGCGAGAAATTCCTTTATGGCGGCTGACTCTCGCCTGACGAAGCCATCCTCGCCTGCAGCTCCTGGGCAATTGGCCGTATCAAAGAGACGCCGCGCAAGAGAAGGCAAATAGGGATTTGCAAAAATCTTCCCATTTTTGTCTCGGCCGCGCACAAAAATGGACCTGAGGAAAAAGTCTGTGGCTCGCTGAGTGCTTTCCTCTGCACATATGGCGTTTGCCAAGAAATCCATGCGAGCCCGCCATTCGGGGGTGAGCCACATGGGGTCTCTGATCTCACCTGGCAATTTGACCGCCGAAGTTGCGATCTCTTGCCATCTCCCTTCGACATCCACGCTTTCGACAGGGTAGCCATTGGACCGTTGGATAACGCTCCTCCTGACAAGATTTTTGTGTCCCGGTTCCACGATACTTTCAACAATTGTTGCCAAAAATTGTGCGCTATCCAGTTGAGGCGGAGTCTCGCCACCAAGGCCATTCGCAGTTTCGATAAGCGCGTAGTCCCACTTGGTCTCGGCGTTGATCAGGGAGTGGCGGATATCAGGATCGATAAATGTTGCACCGCTAAAGTCTGCGCTTTCGAGATTGGCTCCTGCAAATCTTGTTCTGTAAAAAACGGCAAGCGGGAATTCCGCACCTGAAAAACTCGCCCCATTCGCATCTGTGTCACGAAAAGTCGCGCCGCGTAGATTTGCCTGATCAAAAACGGCAAGGCGAATGTTTGCCCTTGAAAGGTTGGCTCCTTCAAGATTTGCAGATTCAAGTCTGGCATTTTGCAAATTTACGGCACTCAAGTCTGAGTTTATCAGAATGGCGCCATTCAAAGACGTTCCGCTCAGATTTGCACCGGTCAAATTTGTATCCGACAGATCGTAAAAGTCCAGATTTACGCCCGCCAGATTGACCTTCTCGAGGTTCAATCCCTTGAATATTTTTTGGCAATTTCGAACCAATTTGATATTTGGTTTCAAAAGACTGACACCACACTTATTTCTCCAACCGTATATGCGGGCGCCGTTGAAAGAAGCGCCGGTTAAATTACTTCTGCTAAAATCAAAGTAACGCATGTCCGATCGGTCAAAAACTGCGTTCTGAAGATTTCTCTCGCGGACACTAAAGGTGGTTTCAATTTCGGATTCGCCTGCGCCCTGTTCCTTTGCTGCTTTCAAGGCTCTTGAGAGATTTTCGTCATCAACAAAATCAATGTCAGACAATATCAATCGGTTTGGGGGCCGCAGGGACGAGAATGCCTCCAGAAAAATTGCTGACCTTTCGCCGGGGAATACCAGGAAAAAAACCGACAAAGCTGCCGCGGCAAAAAATGCAACGGCCTTTGAACGATGCGAAAAAGTGGACGAGTCTGAAATGGATCCGCTATTTATTTTGGGCCAGAAATGCCAAACCGCAACCATATCTCCCAACAGCGAAAGGCGGTGCACCCAAGTCACAGCTTCGTGATGGTAGGGCAGAAATTGCAACTGGATCAAGCCAAGCAAAATAAATGGCCCGATCACAACCGTAATCAATACTGACGACCGCAATACCCAGCCGATTGACCCGTGCCGGTTCATGTCTGGCGCTGCAAGCATCTGGACGGGAAAGAAATTCGGCAGATTCAGCCGGTGTTGGTCAGCAATGCGATCGCGCTCTTGAGGGTCCTTTTCATTCGCCAGAGTGGTCTCCAGCCGGGTCGTCCATGCTCTCACATTGTCGGACATTATTTTGAGATTCAGGAGCAGGTAGATGTGCACGATGAGGTAGAGCAGCGGCGCCAGCCAGAAGAAGACAACGAGCGGCACATCAACAAGAAGCAAAGGGAGTTTCAGCGGCTTCTCAAGGAAGAGATCGACATGCGTCACCGATCCGACAGCCACCATCAGATAGGCGCTGAGCGAGATGAAGGAAATCCACAAGCCGCGGGTCATGGAGACGGCATCATCGAGCGCTTTGCGGGCCACGCCGAGATCGCTCGCCTGGTGGCGCAGCTCCTCAAGCTGTCTTGTGCCCTCGTCAGGCTTTGCGACAGTCTTCCGAGGTTCCCGCGCCATCGCCGCCATGCCTCCCTGCGCGGATGTTAGTTGAGATTGGCGATGGGTTCAATGCTGAAGGGAGCGGACGCCGGCATTCCGCTGACGCGCCTGTTTGCGCGCCGTGCCGTGCGATGGCGCACTTTCTTTGCAAAAATGCAACTATAGATAGTGTTTCAATGAAATAGTCGTTTACAAATACCCGTAAAAGTTTATTCATTGATTCGAGGCACTCTTGAAACGTGCCCAGTTCACAGGTCTTCGGGTTCCCCTGCTTTCTCCCGCTGTCCTGTGTTCCGCCTGGCCAGGCGCCAAATGGAAGCCCGGACTTTCCGCCCATTGTCCGGGCTTCCGATTTTGCGCGATTGCCGCGTGCAGCCACGCTGGGGCCAGTCCTTTATTCCCGAACCTGAATTCAGATTCTGACGCGGACTCACGTGCCGGCTGATTTTATCAACCGTTGATATGGTTGTCAGCGGCTACAGTTTCTGTAATACTCATTAAGTTGTAAGAGAAAACAAAGATAATCGTTGCGATCACTGCACCATTTTCCAAGGATTTGTGGAATATGTGTAGTAACCGGATACTACAATTACTTCAATTGATCTGATGGGAGGACAACATGATCAAGAAAATTGCTCTGGCCCTTTCTTGCAGTGCAGCATTGTTTGCTGCAAGCGCGTTGGCCCAGGATGCCAATCTCGAAAAGCTTGGCGGATTCAAGACTACAGGCACGCCGATGATGGTGCCAATTCCGCAGACCGGCGAAAACGCCGAGGCGCTGAAGGCCATTGCCGCCAAGATCAAGGTGCCGGAAGGCTTCAAGGTCAGCCTTTATGCGGTCGTTCCTGACGCGCGGCACATGGCCGTCGGGCCGCAAGGTGTCGTCACCTATATCGGCACGCGCAAGGAAAAAGCCTACACGATGACGGACCGCAACAAGGACGGCGTGGCCGACGACGTCAAGGAATTCCTTCCATCCGTGAAAATGGCTGTTCCGAACGGCATGTGCTTCTCGAAGGATGGACATCTCTTCGTTGTGGAGCAGAACCGCGTGCTTTGGGCGCCGGCTGCCGAATTCTTTTATGAAGGACCGGATGCTGCCGTCTTCGCGATCGTTCCGCAGGGCAAGCTTATTCCGCCAGAAGAAGAGAGCTTCAACCACACTGCACGCACATGCCGTGTTGGACCGGATGGCCGCCTTTACATCACACTCGGCCAGCCCTTCAACGTGCCGGCTCCTGAAAAGGCAGACCTGTACAAGCAGTGGGGCATTGGCGGCGTGATCAGCATCAAGACGGATGGAACAGACCGTCAGGTTGAGGCGCTCGGCATGCGCAATCCGCTGGGCATCGACTTCAGCCCGAAGGACAAGACCATGTGGGTGAACGACAACCAGGTTGACGGCATGGGCGACCTGATCCCCGCCGGGGAGACCAACCAGGTTACAGCCAAGGGCCAGCATTTCGGCTTTCCGTGGTTCGGCGGCGGCAAGACCCGCACCAATGAATACAAGGACACTGAGCCGCCAGCAGGCCATATCTTCCCGGCAATCGAGCATGACGCCCACGCAGCGGACCTTGGTCTCGCGTTCTACACCGGCAAGTCATTCCCGGAAAAATACCGCGGCGGCCTGTTCACGGCCCAGCACGGTTCCTGGAACCGCACGGAACCGGTTGGCGCGCGTGTCCTCTTCCACTCGTTGAAGCCGGATGGCACCTATGACAAGACGGAAGTCTTTGCCGATGGCTGGCTGAACGAGAACGGGGAATATCTGGGCCGTCCGGTTGACGTTCAGTTTCTGAGAGATGGTTCGATGCTCGTGTCGGATGATTTCGCGGGAGCAGTCTGGCGGATTTCATACGGCGGATGATCCTAGGCGCAATGAGGCTGCGTGACCAACGCTGTTTGGCTGCGCAGCCTTTCTTTCAAAGGGGAACTCATGGTGCGGCCACTTCTCTACAGCAGTGTCATATTACTGATTGCGATTTCAAATGCGGCTGCCGCGGGAGACCCCGTCGCCGGCCGTAAAGCGGCTGTGAAATGCCAAGCCTGCCATGGTGTTGACGGGCAGTCCAAGAATCCGGAGGCTCCGCACATATCCGGCCAGGTGGAACGCTACATCATCAAGGCGCTGAAGCGGTACCAAAGCGGCGAACGCCAGGACCCGATGATGTCCATGATCGTCAAGCAGTTGAACGAGGAAGATATCGCCAATGTTGCGGCCTACTACTCCTCAATCAAGGTTACTGTCGAAAAGCCAAAATAGAACTTTAGTCACAGTTGCAGAACGGGACATCACGGGTCACAATGAAACAAAAGCGCTTGGGAGAGCGTTACAAGGGAGGAACTAACCATGACAGATACAGCCGAACCGACGGCCAATGGCCGCCGCGCATTTCTCAAGGGCGGCGCAGTTGCCGCCGCCGCTTCGCTTGCGATGCCAAGCGTGGCGCGGGCGCAGGAAGTCGCCGTCTTCAAATTCCAGAGCACATGGCCGGCCAAGGATATCTTCCATGAGTTTGCCTCAGATTTTGTGACCCGCGTCAATGAAATGGGCGGCGGCCGGCTCAAGTTTGAGTTGCTTGCCTCGGGTGCAGTTGCCAAGGCTCTGGAAGTTCATGACGCGGTGCTCGCCGGAACGCTTGATGGCGGCCATGGCGTGACCGCTTACTGGTATGGCAAGCACAAGGCCTATTCGCTCTTCGGCACACCGCCTGCCTGGGGCTGGCGCGCCAACCAGATGATCGGCTGGATGAAATATGGCGGCGGACAGGCGCTGTATGACGAGCTGGTGCAGCAAGTTCTCGGCCTCAATCTGGTCGGCTTCCTGACCGGACCGATGCCGACGCAGCCGCTCGGCTGGTTCAAGAACGAAATCACTGACGCGGCGCAGCTGACGGGCCTGAAATACCGCACGGTTGGACTCTCTGCCGATCTGTTCAAGCAGATGGGCGCAGCGGTGACAATCATGGGCGGCGGCGAAATTGTGCCTGCGATGGACCGCGGCCTGCTCGACGCTGCCGAGTTCAACAATCCGACATCCGACAAGCTGCTTGGCTTCCCGGATGTGTCGAAGGATTACATGCTGCAGAGCTATCACCAGTCTGCCGAATGTTTCGAAATCATCTTGAACAAGACCAAGTTCGATGCGCTGGCCCCGGATCTGCAGGCTATCATCAAATATGCGGTTGAATCCTCGTCGCAGGACATGAGCTGGAAGGCCATGGACCGCTATTCGACAAGCCTCCAGGAATTGCGGGACGCTGGCGTCAAGATCCACAAAACGCCGGATTCGGTCCTTCAGGCGCAGTTGGCCGCGTGGGACGCTGTCATCACCGCACAGTCAGCCGAGCCGTTCTTCGCCAAGGTGGTCGAAAGCCAGAAGGCTTGGGCCAAGCGGGTCGTCGGCACGCAGTTCGACATGGAAGTGGACCAGCGCATGGCCTACGACCACTTCTTCAAGGCATAACTTTCAGTTGAGCAAGGCTTAAGAACGCGGGGGCGGACATATCGTCCGCCTCCGGTTTCTGAATTGAAATCATGGGGAGCCAGCGGTCATGAGAAATGAAAAACTGCCGTTTGTGCTGTTCGCCGCAGGCGTTGCGATCGTGATTTTCGCCATATGCTGGTCGCTGTATGCGCTGGGCGAGGTCGGTCAGCTGGTGGGACCCAAAGGTCTGCGACCCAACAACAGTTTCCATTGCATCGCCGGCTTTTGGGGCAATTGCGAATTGCTCGGCCCTGCCCATGCGGAAAAAGGAACGACGGCCTATTCGCCGTGGGCTTTCTGGCTAGGCATTGCCGCAATTGTCGCCAGCTTCTGGCTGAATTTGCGCAAGCGAAATGATACGGAGACCTGGCCTGAGCGACTGCAGCATCTCCTGATCCCTGTGGACAGGGTCAGCGCCTTTGTCGGGCAGACATTCGCCTGGTCGATCCTGCTCCTGACCTTTGCTGTCAGCTACGAAGTGTTCTCCCGTTATGTTCTGGGCAGGCCGACCGATTGGGCATTTGATGCGAGCTATATCCTTTATGGCACGCTGTTCATCATGGCAGGCGCCTATGCGATGAGCCGCAATGCCCATGTGCGCGGCGACTTTCTCTACCGCGCCTGGAGCGAGCGCACACAGGCGCGCATGGACCTTCTGCTCTATTTCCTGTTCTTCTTCCCCGGCATCATCGCCTTCATCTATGCTGGCTACGGGTTTGCCGCGCAGTCATGGGTGACCCACGAGAATTCCGCCTATTCTCCAGATGGACTGCCGATCTACCACTATAAAACGCTTATCCCGATCACCGGCGTTTTCCTGCTTTTGCAGGGCGTTGTTGAAGTGGTTCGCTGTCTGGTCTGCATCAGCGAGGGCAAGTGGCCGAACCGGCTGCACGATGTGGAAGAGCTGGAAAAAATCATTCTGGAACAGCATGCCGACAAGGGAGAAGCCGCATGACCGATCCGCAACTCGGCGTGTTCATGCTCGGGCTGTTCGTCTTCCTGATCATGCTCGGTTTTCCAATCGCCTTCACGCTGATGGCCATGGGGGTCGGTTTTGCGTGGCTGGCCTTTGACGGCAATTGGGAGCCCGTCATGTCGCTCTTGGTGCAGCGTTCATGGTCGGTCATGACCAATGACGTTCTGATTTCGGTGCCGCTGTTCGTCTTTATGGGCTACATCATTGAGCGGGCCAATATTCTCGACCGTCTGTTCCGGTCGATCCAACTGGCAGCTGGCGGCGTTCCGGGCTCGCTCGCAGTGGCGACCCTTGCCACCTGCACGCTGTTTGCCACCGCCACAGGCATTGTCGGCGCTGTCGTTACCCTGATGGGCCTGCTCGCTTTCCCGGCCATGCTGAAGGCCGGCTATGATGTCAAGCTGTCAGCCGGTGTCGTCTGCGCCGGGGGCTGCCTTGGCATTCTTATCCCGCCTTCGATCATGCTCATCCTTTATGGCGCGACCACTGGCGTGTCCCCGGTCAAGCTTTATGCCGGCGCTTTCTTTCCAGGCCTGATGCTGGCCAGCCTTTACATGCTCTATGTCATTGTCCTGTGCTGGTGGAAGCCGGAGCTTGCGCCAAAACTGCCCAAAGAAGAGCGAAGCGCGCCGTGGAGCACCGTAGCCTATGAGCTTTTCACATCTTTCGT
>JBAVTG010000224.1:0-21233 GCA_049696015.1 Rhizobiaceae bacterium
TGTTCGGGCGAAAGTAAACAAACACTTAACAGTTTTTGGAAACCGGCTATGATGGCGCACGCGTATCAGGAGTAGCCCCCATGTTCCGTTTGCTTGCAACCCTTGCCTTTGTCGCCGTTGCCGTTCCAGCATCTGCCGAGATCATCACGCTCAACCAATCCGTTGAAGCCAGTGGTGTGCGCATTATCCGCGGCGCGCCGGAGCGTTGCCAATCCGGCCCGGCCATCATCCACCTGGCGGACGCCGGTGCGCGCAAGGACGTGCGTTGCGCGCGCGAAAATCCAGTTTCGCTCGCCAATGTGACGATCAACAACACAATCGTTGTCGTCATTGATCGCCGCCACAAACGACATTACATCCATCGTCACCGACAAAATTGAGACGGCATTGACATGAACAGATTCGAACGCGGCGGATCAGGCGAGGCGCGGGTGCGCTTCATGGATCATGATTTCCAGGTGATTTCGCCCGGCAGCCATGTCATTTGCGTCATCACCAGCCAAATCATCCCGCTGGACGAGCTCAAATACTGGAGCGTGGCGCGCCAGGAGCCCTACGCAGACGCGGCTGCATCGTTGGCCCGGGAACTGGAAACCAATGCGGAACTTCGCGCGCGCCGCTGATCAGGTGCGTGCGATCGACCTGCGCCGGAAGTTTTCCAGCGTCTCTTCGATGATCCGCTGAGCGGCATCCGGCTGGTCAAAAACCACCTCAATCTTGAACACCAATGCGGTATCCATCACCTTTCTGGCGCTTTCGCTGCCACGCGCCAAGCGCATGGAATCCTTTTCCGTGGTGACCAGCACGAGATCGCCCGCAACTGCTGTCTGGTGCAATTCGTTCAGCTCATCGTCGGCATAATAGTGATGGTCCGGCCAGCTGCGCGCCAATGAAATCACAGCGCCTGCTGCAGTCAGGCTGTCATAGAATTTTTCCGGATCGGCTATGCCGGCAAAGGCCAGCACCCGCTTGCCTTTCAGGTCCATTTTCCGGGATGGCACAGTTTTGGCGACAAACACCGGTTTTCCGGCGCGCGCTGCCATGCGCACCAAGCCATCGGCCGCGTCGCCCGCACCCAGCCGCAGCAGGGCGTCTGCGTGACCGAGCTGCGGCGCCAATGGCGCGCGCAGCGGACCGCCCGGAATGACATGGCCGTTGCCGATGCCGCGCCGCGCATCAACGACCACCAGATTGTAATCGGTCTTCAGCCGCATCGACTGGAAACCGTCATCCAGAATGATGAAATCGACGCCCTGGCTTTCCAGCAGCTTTGCACCCGCCAGCCGGTTGGCCGAGACCGCGACTGGCGCATGTTGGGCGATCAGCAGCGGTTCATCGCCGACATGTGCCGCCAGATCATGATCGGCATCGACCAGCCGCGTGCCGGAATTGACACCGCCATAACCGCGCGAGACAACGCCTGGTTTCAGCTTGAGCTTTTTTGCCGCCTGCACAATGGCCACGGAGGTCGGCGTCTTGCCGCCGCCGCCGACTGTCAAATTGCCGACGCACAGGACCGGAAGGTTGATTTGCGGCGGCTTTGCGCGTTGCATCCGGCTTTTGGCGACCATGCCGTAAAGCGCGGAAACAGGGCTCAGCGCCCAGGCGCGCCAATCGGGTTTTTCCCACCAGAAGGGAGGCGCTTCGCTCGCCATCAGCGCCGCTCCGTCAGCCGGTCCAGCCCCGCTTTGACCACCAGCGGCTGGATATAGGGTTCAAGCGTCGCCATGGTCTTGATCAGCGAACCTTGCATCGAACTGACTGAATTGAGGCCCGCCTCCATCATCTTGCGGCGCACCGGTTCGTTGCCGAGCAGATAACTGACCGCCCCCGCCAGCATGTCTTTATCCTTGATCAGCCTTGCATTGCCGTCCGCGATCAGCCGCTTGTAACTGTCGCGGAAGTTCTGGACATTGGTCCCGGCCAGAACAGCGGTTTCAAGCGCTGCCGGTTCGAGCGGGTTCTGCCCGCCGGTCGCTGTCAGGGAGCGGCCGACAAAGGCGATTTCCGTAAGCCGCAGGTAAAGCCCCATTTCGCCGATCGTGTCGCCGAGATAGATTTGGGTATCCGCTGTTATCGGCTCTCCTGCGCTTCGGCGGGCTACTGTAAGGCCTTTGGCCTGCAGCATCTGGATGATCGCCGGGGCGCGGTCGGGATGGCGCGGCACCAGAATTGTCAATAGACCCGGATGGCGAATGGATACCACCTTGTGCACTTCGCCGGCAATATCCTCTTCGCCGTCATGGGTGGATATCGCCGCCCAGACCGGGCGATCGCCGACCACGGCCTTCAACCGCTCCGTTTCGAGCGGGTCAGCGGGCGGCGGTGTGGTGTCGACTTTCAAATTTCCGGAGACCGAAACCGGGCGCGCGCCGAGTTCTGCGAAGCGCTGGCCGTCAACTTCCGACTGGGCGATAACGTGCGACAGGTTTTCAAAAAGCGCTTCGGCCAGATAGGCCCTGCGTTTCCAAGCGGCAAACGAACGGTCGGACAGCCGCCCATTGACCAGCACCTGCGGCACCCGCCGCGCGCCCAGTTCCAGGATTGTCATCGGCCAGATTTCAGACTCGGCGATCAACGCCAGATCCGGCCTCCAATGGTTCAGGAAATTGGAGACCGCCGTCTTGAAATCCAGCGGCACATACTGGTGGATGATTTTGTCGCCAAGCCGCTCGGCAGCCAGTTTCGCCGATGTGACGGTTCCGGTCGTCAAGACAACCTTGATGCCTTTTGCCGCAATCATCGAAACAAGTGGAATAACCGCAGAGGTTTCGCCGACACTTGCCGCATGAACCCAAACCAGCGGACCGTTCGGGCGGGCGACATCGCTCTTGCCGTAGCGCTCGCGCCGGCGGCTGTGTTCTTCCTTGCCCTTGGTCGCCCGGATTGCAAGATAGGGGCCGAGAATGGGGTAAATTCCAGCCCCCATCCAGCGGTACCCGGTCAATATGGCTCTGGCCCAGCGTTCACTCATGATTGACCATCTACCATGGCATAGGCCTTTGCGGTCACTTCATTGAGGCGGCGGGTCAATTCTTCACGATGGGCCTGCATCTGCGCCTCATCCGCGTCGGCTTCGACATACAAAGGTTCCGCCGCGATGGCGGCAGCGCGGCCGAAGGGCAGACTGACCGTCGTCTTGTCCCAGCTGCTGGCTATGACATGACGTCTGCTGGTGGCATAGGCGGCGGCAACGATCGGGCGGCCGCTGAGTTTCGCCAGAAGGATGACGCCCTGCCCTGCATGCCTCGCAGTGCTCTTGGAAATATCGGCGATCATGCAAACGCTGATACCATTTTCCAGATATCGCTTGAGGGAAATCAGGGCGCGCGCGCCGCCCTTGCCGGTATCGTGAGCCGAGCCGCGCCCGCCGGAACCGCGCACCGTTTCCACACCGAACTTGTGGACAATGCGCGCATTGATTTCGGCATCGGCGCTGCGGGACAGGAGCGCGACAAAGCGGGCCTGTTTGGGCACCATGTAGGGCGCCATCAGGTGCTGGCCGTGCCACAAGGCCATGATCACCGGCGCATCTTTGGTCAGCGCCTTTGCCGGATCATCGGACCCTGCGACCAACGGATTGGTCCTGCCGACCAGCTTCATATAGTGCGTTGCCAGCCAGACCAGCGCGCCGACATACCAGGAGTGTGTTTTCAAAGTCGCGCGATAGCGTATCCAGCTGCGGCGCACCCAACCGCGGCCGCGCTGTGCCTGTATGCCGCCCAAGCCGGATTCGTCATTCTCGCCCAAAAGGGTTCAGCCCTTGCCGGGTTCGAGGAAACGGTGAAGGTGCACCACAAAATAGCGCATATGGGCATTGTCCACTGTCATTTGCGCCTTGGCCTTCCAGGCAAGCGCTGCGGCTGCGTAATTTGGATATATTCCGACAATGTCGAGATTGTCCGGGTCGCGGAATTCGCTGCCGCCCAGCGCCGTCAATTCGCCGCCAAACACCAAGTGCAGCAGCTGCTTGTTATCGGCCTTGTCGCTCATTGAAAAACCCCGAACTGTTGGAAATCCGGTCTCCGTCTAGCCGATGGCGGTTTGTGCGACAACACCCAACATTGGCGCGATGAGGTCGTCATGGCCTGCAACCAGCACGCCGTGCGCAACTGCGGCGCCGGCATAGGCGGGCCTGTCGCCGCTTGCGTTGACCAATGTGCCGCCCGCTTCTGCCAGGATCAGGTCTGCTGCGGCGAGATCCCAGTCGTGGGCGTCAGGTTTGATGAAAGTCGCGTCGAACTGGCCGCAAGCGATTGCAGCGATGCGGTAGGCCAGCGATGGCACGTGCCCGACCATCTCGACCGTGCGGTTCACGCTGCCGGCAAAGGGCGTGACAAACTGTTTCGGTCCAGCCACACGCAGAGGCGCTTGTGGCTCTGCCATTGCAAGCAGTCTGCCATTCAAATAGCTGCCGCTGCCTTTTGCGCTTTCGAAAACTTCAGTTCGCGCCGGACAATCGAGCACACCGGACAGCGTTCTCCCATTTTCAACCACGGCGATGGAGACGCACCAGATGTCGCGGCCTTCGATGAAAGCTTTCGTGCCGTCAATCGGGTCGACCACAAAAGTCCTCAGTTTGCCAAGACGGCTCTGGTCGTCTTCGGTCTCTTCGCTCAGCCAGCCATAATGCGGGCGCGCTGCCATCAGCGCGGCCTGCAAATAGCGGTCAACATGCAGATCCGCTTCCGTCACCGGCGACATGCCTGCTTTCCACGATATCTTCGGATCCTTGCGGAAATAGCCCATGGCGATGCGGCCAGCCTCGGCCGCAGCATGTTTCAAGAGCGCCAGATCATCGCTGTGGTCGAAATCATCAGTCACCTGCCAGCGTCATCCCGTAGATGGCCAGCGTCGGCGCCGCGAGCGAGAAATTGCGGTCGACATCGTCAGCCAGTTCCAGATTGAGAAACATGTCTTTCAGATTGCCGGCGATCGTCACTTCCGACACCGCATGCGTCAGCTCGCCGTTTTCGATCCAGTAACCCGATGCGCCGCGCGAATATTCGCCGGTCACCATATTGACGCCCTGGCCGATGACTTCGGTCACGTAAAGCCCGGTGCCGATCTTCTTGAGCAAGTCCTGCGGCGATATCGCACCCGGCTCGAAAGCAAAGTTGGTTGATGTCGCCGATACCGTCGAGCCGGAACGTGCGCCGCGCCCGTTGGTTTCCAGCCCAAGTTCCTTGGCCACGCCGTGCGACAGCAGCCAGTGTTTCAGGACGCCGTTTTCGACCATCGTCAACGGGGCGCCTGCAACGCCTTCACCGTCAAACGGGCGGGATCCCGGTCCGCGCGGGCGCAGCGGATTGTCGCTCACGCTGATGCTTTGCGCCATGATTTGCTGGCCCATCCTGTCGCGCAGAAAGCTGGTCTTGCGCGCCACGGATGCGCCGTTGATCGCGCCGGCCAGATGCCCGGCAAAACCGCGCGCCACGCGCGGGTCAAACACGACATTGACCGGCCCGGTCTTGGCCTTCACCGGGTTCAGGCGGCGCACCGCCCGTTCCGCCGCCTTCAGGCCGATGGATTTTGCGTCTTCAAGTTCGGCAAAATGGATGCGCGAGGAGAATTCATAGTCGCGCTGCATCTTGGCGCCTTGCCCGGCAACCACGCTGAGGCCCCGGCTGAACCGCGAGCTGATATGGGTGCCGGCAAAGCCGCTCGAGGTCACCAGCACCATGCCGCCCAGTCCGGCGCTTGCCGAGCTGCCGCCGGAATTGGTGATGCCAGGCACGTCCAGCGCTGCGGCTTCCTGTTCAAGGGCAGTGTCCGTAAGGCTTGCGGCGCTGTTTTGGGTTGCATCGAACAGGTCAAGATCGGCGAACGACTTTGCCAAGAGCTCGGATGGCGCCAGCTCTGCATACGGGTCCTCCGGAGCGACTTTTGCCATGGCGACAGCCCGTTCGGCCAGTATATCCGGGTCGGCGCCTTTGACTGCCGAAACCGAGGCGACACGGTTGCCACAGAAGACGCGCAGCGAAAATTCGTCGCCCTCCGACGCCTCCGTGCCTTCGACCTTGCCCATCCGAACCGTCACGCTGACTGAGCGACCCGTGGCAACCACGGCATCGGCTGTGTCGGCGCCTGCTTTACGTGCGGCATCAACCAGGCGCGCCGCATCATCGGACAAGCGTTTCAGATCAGGCAAATCGGACATGGATCATGGCTTTCACAGGGCGGGGCGGGAATCGTTGCGTTGCTCCCATCTGGTGCGCAGCGCTATAGTCTGCAAGGCCGGCCGGTGCAAGGAAGCCCCACACAGCCCGTCTGCTCGGTATCAGGCATAGCGGTCGATTTCTTCAATTGCCGCTTCTGGCCGGGCATACATGATCATTTGGCCGCAGTCTTCCAACTCGACAAACTTGTCCACATTGAGCGCCGCGCAGGCCTTGCGCACGAGATCAATGGGAAACACCGGATCCTGCTTGCCATGGAGAACCACCACCGGCACGCCCGGATGGCTGGCAAATTCGGACAGATCCGAAATCTGCAGGAGGCATTCCTGCCGGTAGGTTTCGATCTGCTGCGCCTGGGACAAGTTTAGCCGCATGCGCATGGACGATTCGGATTCAAACTTCGCCAGCACGTCAATATCAGCCTTGCTGGAACCGAGGTACCGGCGCAAAAACTCGATGATGCCATCGCGTTCCAGCACCCGCTCTGCCGTGCGCGCGAAGAATGTGAACATGGCCGGGCTGTGCTGGGCGGCAAACATCAGCGCCCGTTGGAAGCCTGACAGGCGGATGACCGATGCCATGTTGCCGGTTGGCAAATATGCGCCGATCAGGATCAGCGCGCTCACCCTGTGCGGATGCCGGTTGGCGAAGGCGAAAGCATGGGCGCCGCCAAAACCATGCGCCACAATCGGGCATTTCTCGATTTCCAGCGCATCGAGCACATCGACAAACCGGTCGACAATTTCGCCCAATGACGCATCGGCCTCCACCGGCGAGGAGCGGCCAAATCCGGGTCTCATGACGCCGATCCGGCGCAGTCCCCTGTCGGCAAGCTGAGTTTCGGCAACTGCAGGCAATGCGTAGCCCAGAAACAACCCGTGCAGCGAAACAAACGGCCGGCCTTTGGGATCGCCGCTTTCATTGATTTGGACGAATGCGCCTTTGGGCAGCCGCAGGAGCCGCCCGTCTTCTTCCAGCCTGTTTGCCGGCCTTGAAAAGTGGTTGCTGCTATTCTGGCCCTTGGTCGCCTGAAACAGCGAAATGCCCGAGACGATTCGCATCAGCTCGGTTTGACCCGAAGTGCCGGTTTTCAGGAATATCGACTTCAGCTGCGTGCGTACGGTGGCTTCGGTGGTTTTCCTGTGTTCAGCAATCTCCTTGGCATGCAGGCCGTCCATCAACAGTTTGATGATCCCGACTTCCGAATCAGTCAGTTCGAATGCATCGGCCAGGAAACGGCCGCCAACTTCGGTCAGACCAATCCCGACCTTGCGAAACAGGATGATGCCGACATCGCCGTCCGGCTTCATCCGCGCTTCGTAAAGATGCAGCCCAGTTTCGAAATTCCCGAGCCGGATGATGGCGCTGCGGCTTTCCGCCTGAGCGTCGCCGCATGTGTCGGCCAGCAAACGAAAACTGCGCACAAAGGCCGGATCGACCAGATTTGACGGAAAATTCGCGCCTGCGTGCAATCCCAGCTGGCCTAACGCTGCATCATTGGCCGCCAGCACGCGGCCGCGCTGATCGATCACAAACGCAGCGGAGGGCATCTGCATGATGGCGCGGCGGCGCTGCTCTTGCTTGAGGAGGCCAATCACACCTTCTTCGGCCAGCGGCACCAGGCTCATGATCTCGTAATCAAACAATGTTCCGCCGACATCGCCCTCGGCGCCGGTGCCGATCAGCCGCTTTGCCGCTGCGGTCAGCTTTTCATCCCAAATGCCAATGGCCGCCACCAGCGTCGCATCATCTGCGAACTGGTCGGCGGCCTCTTCCATCAGTGCCAGTGTCTCGCCCGTCAGGCGATACTGGAATCGGTTTTCACTAAATGCTGACATTGCCTGCTTGCCGGCCGTTATTCGGACTCGTCGTTTTATCGCCGGACGCTAACATAGTAGTCATCTGCGACGCGTTGCCAACCGGAAAGGTGACGTTGCGGCATCGACATATGTATATTCTAACGCGCCAACATGAGAGTCCTCACCCAAATGAGTGATACCCCGCGCTTTGTCACCGGTTCCACCTTGCGCCACGTGTTGGTGATGACCGCGACCAGTTCTGTCGGCCTGATGGCGGTGTTTTTCGTTGATGTCTTGAATCTCCTGTATATTTCCATGCTTGGCCATCAGGAGCTTGCGGCGGCAATCGGCTATTCGGGCACTTTGATGTTCTTCCTCACCTCCGTTGCCATCGGCCTGACCATTGCGACAACTGCGCAAGTGTCGCGGGCGCTCGGTCAGGGCGACACTGCAAAAGCGGCCGAACTTGGCGGAGCCGGGCTCTTGCTGATGCTGGCCACCATAATCGCGGTCACCATGCTCATGATGGTCTTTGCCCGGCCAATGTTGGAGTTGATCGGCGCTTCAGGCGCAACGCTCGACATTGCTGTCCGATTCTTGCTGATGGTCTTGCCTTCGATGCCCTTGATGGCTGTGGGCATGAGCTCTGCTGGCCTTTTGCGCGCCAAGGGCGATGCGCGCCGCTCGATGTATGTGACGCTGTTTGCCGCCTTTGCCACGGCGGTTCTGGACCCGATTTTGATTTTCGGACTTGATCTTGGCATGGACGGCGCGGCCATTGCCACCAATCTGTCGCGGCTCGTCTTGCTTGGCGTTGGGCTCTATGGCGCTGCCAAAGTCCACCGGATGATTGCCCTGCCGTCAGTTGCAACACTGAAAATCGCTGCAAGACCCTATTTCGCCATCGGCATTCCAGCGGTCATGACGCAGCTTGCCACGCCGGTCGGCAATGCGTTCGTCACCCGCGAAATCGCTGCGTTCGGCGACGAGGCGGTTGCCGGCTGGGCAATCATCGGGCGCATCACGCCGGTTGCCTTTGGGGCAATCTTTGCGCTTTCGGGCGCTGTCGGCCCGATTTTGGGTCAAAATCTCGGCGCACGCCGGTTTGACCGCATCCAGTCCACCATGCGCGACAGCTTCATTGTCGTCGTCGTTTACACGCTCATTGTCTGGGCCTTGCTTGCCCTGTTGCGCAATCCGATCAGCGATCTGTTCGGCGCTGAAGGCGCCACGCGCGATTTCATCAATTTCTTCTGCCTGTTTGTCGCCGGCACATTCCTGTTCAACGGCATGCTGTTCGTCGCCAATGCCGCCTTCAACAATCTGGGCTACCCGCTCTATTCAACCGTTTCCAACTGGAGCCGCTCGACGTTCGGCGTCATTCCGTTCGTCTCGCTCGGGGCCAGCTGGTACGGCGCAAACGGTGCGATAGCAGGTTCCGGCATTGGCGCGGCAGTGTTCGGCGTGGCGGCAGTAGTTGTGTGTTTCCGGGTTTTGAAAACCATCGAACTGTCCAACCCGCCCGACATCTCCGCCAACCCGCCGCCATCAGCACACTCGCCGTTTTCGACGGGCAAGGCGGCGACGCTGGGGTGAGTGCGCCTTTAACCTCTCCCCGCAAGCGGGGCGAGGTTAATGCTGCCCCTCAAGCGTCCACATTACTTCCCGTCTTGCCCGCAAACGTGATCGCCGCATCCACCGAGCGCTTCAACTCGTCGCGCACCGAGGCAGTCGCATCAAGGATGGTCTTGGCTTTCAGAAAGTCCATCACCCGGAATTTGTTGACCGGCGGGCGCAGGAAGATTGCCGGGCGCGAGGCTTTCAGTTTCATGGTGATGATCGATTGCATCATCAGCTGGCTGGCGCCGAACAGCACGTCGATGGTGCCCGGCAGTTTGCTCGGGTCGCCCTCCGGTCCGCCAACCACATCAATGCCAATAACGAAATCCGCCTTGCCTTCCAGATGCTCGAACGGCACCGGGTTGAAAATGCCGCCGTCAATCAAGATGCGCCCATCGCGTTTGACCGAGCGGAACAGCGCCGGAATGGCGGCAGAGGCGGCAATGGCGGAGCGCAGGTCGCCCGTCTCCATGATCACCTCTTCCTGCATATAATAATCCGTGCCGGTGACGCTGAGCGGGATGGCGAGTTCGGAAAAATCGCGTTTGACCTGCGGCGGCATGAACGCCTCGACCACGCCTTCAATGTCAAATTGCGTCAGCTTGAAGCCGTTGGTGAGGAAGCCGCCAATGCCGCTCGGACGCAGTTTCCAGATGCGGTTCATCACTTCTGCCCGGTTGGTCATGACCGCGAGCGTATAGTCGCGGATGTCCTTGCCGCTCATGCCCGAGGCCATGCATGCGCCCATGATAGCGCCGATGGACGAGCCTGATATGGCGACCGGACGGACGCCCATTTCATCAAGCACTTCAATGACATGGATATGCGCCAGCCCACGCGCGCCGCCGCCGCCGAAAGCCACGGCAAAAGTTGGGTCGGCATTTTTGCGGGCGGGTGCAACGTTCATGGAACTATCCATTGCCACTTGTAGTCAGGCCGCTTCCATCATTCAATCATGGCAACCATCTGGCAAGCCGAATTGTCGTTTCGCCATAATCGCGCCGGTCAAATTCGGCAAACTGAGCGCCAAGCGCGACCTGCGCATCCGCAGCCTCCTCCAGCACGATCAGCGCTTGGGGCTTGAGCCAGCCGCCATTTGCCGCTGAATGCAGAGCCTTTTCACCCATGCCCTTGCGGTAGGGCGGGTCGGCAAACACCAGGTCAAACTCGCCCATCGTGCCGGTCGGCCCCAGACCCGTAGCATCGCGCCGGAACAGGCGGCTGCAGCCGTTCAGGCCGAAGGCTTCCATATTGTCGCGGATCAGGCCGCGCGCCTCTGCGCCCTCGTCAACGAACAGGCAAAATTTAGCGCCCCGTGACAGTGCCTCGATGCCCAGAGCGCCGGTTCCGGCAAACAGGTCCAGCACCCGCGCGCCTTCCAGGTCGAAGCCTTCGGCATGCGCCAGTATATTGAACAGGCTTTCGCGCACCCTGTCGCTGGTCGGGCGGATCGTCATGCTCTGCGGCGCGGCTAACGCACGGCCGCGAAACTTACCGCCGACGATCCGCATTGCCCGGCTTCCCGCCACGCGGCTTTCCACCTGATGGCTTGCCACCAGAAGGTTTGTCACTTGAAGGTTTGCCGTCGCGTTTCACAAACGGCTTGTCGCCGCGCGGCTTGAAATCGCGTTTCGGCTTCTCGCCGGTTGCTTCGCCCTCCGCCGCGCGCGGTTTGTAGGCCGTGCGCTCGCCTTGTGGCGCATCGGTGCGGGCCGGGCGCGCGCTGTAGGGCTTTGCCCCGAACGGCTTGTCGCCGCGCGGCTTGAAATCGCGCTTGGGGCGCTCGCCTGTTGCTTCGCCTTGCGCCGCGCGCGGTTTATAGGCCGGGCGCTCGCCTTGCGGGGCGTCTGAGCTTGCCGGGCGGCCGCTGTAGGGCTTTGCCCCAAACGGCTTGTCGCCGCGCGGTTTGAAGTCGCGCTTGGGGCGCTCGCCGGAATCAGCAGGCGCGCCGTCGCGGCTCACATAGGGTTTGCGCGGGCGCTCGCCATCTGTTTTGGCGCTGTCTTCCCGCTTTGCCCAGGGCTTTGGGCTGTAGGGCGTGTCGCTGCGCGGTTTGAAATCACGGTTGGGGCGCTCGCCCGCCGTTTCGCCTTCGGCAGTGCGCGGCTTGTGGCTCGAGCGCTCTCCGTGCGGGGCGTCAGAGCGTGAAGGGCGTCCGCTATACGGTTTGTCGCCGCGCGGTTTGAAACCCTGTGCCGGGCGTGATTCACTTGAACCGTCTGCTGTCCCGCGTGGCTTGAAGTCGCCGCGCGGACGGGACCGTGTGGCATCGCTGCCCGCCGGTTTTCCAAATGCTTTGCGTGGACCTTCGGAAGGTGCAGGTTTGCCGTCAAACGAGCGTTTCAGGCGGCGTGGCTTGGCTTCGTCCTGGTCGTCAACTTCGGCCTTGCGCTCCGGCTGGGGCCGTGCGCCCGATGCCATCCAGACGTTCGCCCCCCGGCTTTTGCGCGGCGGCGGCGCATCTGATGGAACAACTACCTTCTTGCGTTGGCGCGCAACGATCGGATTGTCCGATCCGCCGACCCAGTCGCCTTGCTTGCGGTGCGGCGCGCGCATTGGCCGGTCTTCAAAATCGCGCGGTGTCGCGCCGCGGACCGGGCTGTTGGAAAATTCCTGCATAACCGGCGCTTCGAAATTGGCCCCGGCTTCTTCGATCAGCTTTTCGCCGAGCTGATCGCGCAAAATGCGCCCTTTGACCTCCAGCACCGAACCTTCGGCCAGATCTCCCATCTGGAATGGACCGAAAGAAACGCGGATCAGCCGGTTCACATCCAGTCCGAGCGAGCCCAGAATATTCTTCACTTCGCGGTTCTTGCCTTCGCGCAAGCCGATGGTGATCCAGACGTTCGACCCCTGCTCGCGCTCGATCTGCGCATCAACAGCGCCATAAAAAACGCCATCGACAGAAACGCCGTCTTTCAGGCCATCCAATTGTTCCTGCTTGATTTTACCGAATGCCCGGGCGCGGTAGCGGCGCAGCCAGCCGGTGGCGGGCAGTTCCAGCATGCGCGCCAGCCCGCCGTCATTGGTCAGAAGCAGCAGGCCTTCGGTGTTGATGTCCAGCCGTCCAACCGAAACCACCCGCGGCAAGCCTTCGGGCAACGCATCAAATACGGTCGGGCGGCCTTGTGGGTCTTTGGACGTCGTCACCAGACCTGCGGGCTTGTGGTAAAGCCACAGCCGTGTGCGCTCAATCGCCGGAAGCGGCTGGTTGTCAACGGCGATCCGGTCGGTGAGTGTCACCAGCGTTGCCGGGGTGGTCAGCACCTTGCCGTTAACACTGACGCGGCCATCGGCGATTAAAAGCTCGGCGTCGCGGCGCGAGGAGATGCCGGCGCGGGCCAGCCGCTTGGCGATGCGTTCGCCCTGCGGCGCGCCGAATTCGGCGGGTTCGGCGCTATCTCGGCGTGGATTTTGGCGGGGCGCTGAATCGCCGCGCGCAGGCGCATCGCCGCGCGGTTTGAAATCGCCACGGGGCTTGTCGCTTCTGGGTTTGAAGTCGCCGCGTGGCTTGAAGTCGCCTTTTGGCGGCCTCGCGCCGCGCGGCCTGTCTTTGTCGTCGTTCATGTCGGTGTTGCCTTTTGCTGGCGGTTCCCTATCAGGTTGACCATCAGGAATCGAGCAGGAAATCGCCATCTTGGCCAAAGCGAGCGACAGCTTTATGGACATCGCACTTGAGGAAGCGCGCGCTGCGGCGTTGCGCGGCGAAGTGCCGGTTGGGGCCGTCATCGCGCGCGATGGCGAGATTATCGCACGCGGCGGCAACAAAACCCGCGAACTCAACGATCCGACGGCGCATGCCGAAATGCTGGTGATCCGCGAAGCTTGCTCAGCACTGGCCTCTGAACGGCTCACAGGGTGTGATCTCTTCGTTACGTTGGAGCCCTGCGCCATGTGTGCAGGCGCCATCTCATTTGCCCGCATCCAACGGCTTTACTTTGCCGCCCGCGATGAAAAAGGCGGGGCGGTCGAAAACGGTCCGCAGTTTTTCCGCCAGCCAACGTGCCATCATGCGCCGGACGTCTATTCGGGCATTGGCGAACAGACCGCTTCCGAAATTTTATCCAGCTTTTTCAAACAATTGCGTGCTGGCGATCAAAGCCAGGGAACATAGTCCCGGAAGCTCTTCTTGCCCTTTTTCTTGCGGGCTTCGGCGCGCAGACGCCGCTCTTTCTTGGCTTCGTCTTCACCAAGATCGCCGTAGGCGCTTGTTTCAGCGGGCGCGCGGTATTCAAGCGGCGGCTCGCTCAATGTCTTGCGGTTAGTCGGCGAACCGGCTGCAGCGATGGCCTTGCGCTTCTTGAAATCTTCGCTGACCCCGCCGCCGCCACGATTCAATTCGGCGATCTGGTTAGCCAATTCGTTGCCGGTCGGCTGGTCATTTTTGATTTTTGGAACAAACAGCGGATCGCCCTGCGCATCGGTTGCTTCCTGGCGCAGGCGCGCGCGCTTTTGCTCCGGCGATTCCGGCCACACTCCGGCCTGTTTGGTCACAGTTTCCTGTGGTTCAGGCAAGGCGGCGCCTTTGCCAGTCTTCAAAACTTCCGGGCGCGGCTCATACTTGATGCCTGTTGGCGCTTGCGGCTTGATTGAAAATGCGGCGCCCACATCTTCCATCAACTGCGAATTGGCGGATTTTCCGGTGCCATAGGTCGGCGATGACACGCAACCGCCCAGCGCGAACATGGCTGCCAAGGCCGCGCCTTTAAGCAATACCGGTTTCACTTTGGCCAAATTCATTGTCATCCTCACGCATGCAGCTACACCGGGATCGGCTTTCACCGCCAAATCCGGCAACATCATGGCCTTCTGTAACCGAATGGCCATGGCACGACAATGTTTGAATCCATTTGCCGTGCCAGTTTTCTGTCAAATGCGGCCCATTGCCCGCAATTCGTGCAGCACGGCTGCGTCGCGCGCCGAAACCTCCGGAAAGGCAGGATCGGAGCCGACATCAGACGTGTAGCGCCAGGACCGCGCGCATTTTTGCCCTTCGGCCAAGGCGGGAACAACGCTGACTCCTTTGACGTCATCGAGCCGGAAGGCTGTGTCGGGTCCGTCTGCATCGGAAATCGACAGGCCGGAGGTGATGCAGATTTCGGCCATGTCGAGCCCGGCGACTGACGCCAAAAGCTCGTGATCGGTGATGTGGACAAATGGCGCGGCTTCCAAGGAGGAACCAATGCGCTTGCCTGCCCGCTCGAGTTCCAAAGCGCCGGTGATGGCGCGCCGGACTGCGCGCACTTTCTTCCACTTCTCCGCCAACGCCTCATTTTTCCAATCAGCCGGAACGTCCGGAAACTGCTCCAGATGCACCGACTGGCTGTCCTTGTAGCGCTCAGCCCACGCTTCTTCGGTCGTGAACGGAAGCAGCGGCGCGGTCCATTTGGTCAGGCAATTGAACAGATGCCGCACCACTTCGATCGACGCCTTGCGCTTTGCCGATGATGGCGCTTCGCAATAGAGCGTGTCCTTGCGGATATCGAAGTAGAAGGCAGATAATTCGACCACCATGAAATCCATCAAGGCCTTGGTAATCTTGCGGAATTCGAAGTCGTCATAGCCGCTGCGCACCAGCGCATCCAGCTCCCAGAGCCGGTGCAGCATCAGCTGTTCGAGCTCCGGCATTTGGTTGACAGGCGTCAACTCATTCTGGTCATGGGCAAGCGTTCCGAGCATCCAGCGGAGCGTGTTGCGGTATTTGCGGTATGCGTCCACGGCAGTCTTGAGGATTTCCGGCCCGATGCGCATGTCTTCCGAATAATCGGACGAGGCCACCCAAAGGCGCAGGATATCTGCGCCGGAATTCTTGATCACTTCCTGCGGCGTGACGACATTGCCCAAGGACTTGGACATTTTGCGCCCGTCCTCGGCCATGACAAAGCCGTGGGTAAGCACGCCATCATAGGGCGCACGGCCGCGTGTGCCGCAGCTTTCGAGCAGAGATGAATGGAACCAGCCGCGGTGCTGGTCGGTGCCCTCGAGATACAAATCCGCCGGCCATTTGAGGTCCGGGCGCTCTTCAAGGCAGAAGGCGTGCGTCGAGCCCGAGTCAAACCAGACATCGAGAATGTCGCGGACTTGTTCCCAATTGTCCTGATCATCGACCAGACCATTGAGGAAACGGGCTTTGGCTCCGTCCTTGTACCAGGCGTCCGCGCCTTCCACAGCGAATGCGGCCATGATGCGGTCGGACAGTTCCTGGGAAGCGTTGAAGCCTTCGCCGGGGATGATCTGGCCGGTGTCCTTGTGGCGGAACACAGTGATCGGCACGCCCCAAGCGCGCTGTCGCGACAGCACCCAATCCGGACGCTGGGCAATCATGGCGTAAAGGCGGTTTTTGCCAGCGGCGGGGACAAAGCGCGTGGCTTCGATGGCGCGCAATGACACGTCGCGCAGCGTGCCATTGATGGCGGCGGTGTCCTTGTCCATATGCACAAACCATTGCGGCGTGTTGCGGAAGATCACCGGCTTTTTCGAGCGCCATGAGTGCGGGTATTCGTGTTTGACGCGGCCTCGGGCGAACAGATTGTTCTGGTCGATCAAAGCCTTGATCACCGCATTGTTCGCGCCGCCCTTTTTGCCAGTGCTGTCCAGCACAAACTCGCCCTCGAATCCGGGGGCGTCCTTGGTGTAGGAGCCATCATCGGCAACGGGGAACGGGATTGAGGGGTCGATGCCCCTTTCTTCCAGCTTGCGACGGGACGACACCCAGATTTCAAAGTCATCGCGGCCATGGGATGGCGCGGTGTGGACGAAACCGGTGCCTGCGTCTTCGGTGACGTGATCGCCTTCGAGGAGAGGGACGGTGAAGCCGTAAACGGGATTGAAATTTGCCAGAGGATGAGCACAACGAACATGGCTCAGTACTTCGCCGCTTACATCACTTATCAATCGCAAACCAATTTTTGCTTTCTCTGCGCAAGCGTCAGCGAGCGACTTGGCGAATATCAACTTCTCGCCAACCTGGGGACCAAAATCATTCTCAGAAGAAGTGACTTCGAAAAGACCATATGCGATTTTTGATGAGAAGCAGATCGCGCGATTGCCAGGTATTGTCCACGGAGTTGTGGTCCAGATGACAATAGAGGCTTGATGATTAGATGAGAGGAGGCTCGCCTCCATGTGATCTGGATCGATTGCAGCACCATCGCGCACAAGAATTAAGGTCGGAAACTTCACCCAAACCGTATCGCTCTCGTACAGCTCATATTCAATCTCCGCCTCCGCCAGCGCGGTGCGTTCCACTACCGACCACATGACCGGCTTCGAGCCGCGATAGAGCTGGCCGCTCATGGCGAATTTCATCAGCTCGCCGGCGATCTTGGCTTCGGCTTTGTAGTTCATCGTCAGGTACGGGTCTTTGAAATCGCCGATGACGCCGAGGCGCTGGAATTCTTCGGACTGGACGCCGACCCAGTGGGTGGCGAAATCGCGGCATTCCTTGCGGAACTCGTTGATCTCGATCTCGTCCTTGTTCTTGCCCTTGGCGCGGTATTGCTCTTCGATTTTCCATTCGATCGGCAGGCCGTGGCAGTCCCAGCCGGGAACATAATTGCTGTCAAAGCCGCGCATCTGGAACGAGCGGGTGATGACATCCTTGAGGATCTTGTTGAGCGCGTGGCCAATGTGCAGATTGCCGTTGGCATAAGGAGGGCCGTCGTGCAGCACATACTTCGGCTTGCCCGCCGCGCTTTCGCGCAGGCGTTTGTAGAGGTCCATTTGCTGCCATTTGGCAATGATCTTGGGCTCGGCTTCCGGCAGGCCGGCGCGCATGGGAAAATCGGTCTGCGGCAGATAGAGCGTTGCTGAATAGTCGATCGTTTCGGACATGGTCGATTCCATTGGGCCGTGAACAAGCGCACGGCAAATCAGGTTTCTCTGGTTGATCGTTCTCTTGGAAAATTTCGGCTGCGAAAGCAACCGGCATCCGGCCTCAAGCGCGGGAGCGCGAAGCCGGGGGCGTAATTCGTATCGCTGCGTTCAAGAACATGGATGCGTCGCTCATGTGGCGCTTTTAGCGGAAGTTTATTCAGGAAGGAAGGCGGTTACCTAAAAACAAAGCGCCGAGTCGAGTTCCGAAAGCGGCTTCACGCCCGACAGCAGCGCCTTTGCCTCATCTGCATCCCGGTTCATCTGCGCCATCAGCGGTTCCAGCCCGTCAAATTTCAGTTCGCCGCGCAGATGGCCGAAAAATGAGACTTGGCAGGTTTGGCCATAAAGGTCGCCATCGTAGTCGAATACATAGGTTTCAAGCAGCGGCGCGCCATTGTCATCAACCGTTGGTCGGCGACCGAAAGAAGCAACACTGTCCTTCATGGTGCCGTCCTCAAGCCGAAAGCGCACGGCATAGATGCCATGTGCCAACCGGTTTTCCGGGGCCAGCGCCATATTGGCAGTGGGGAAACCAAGTGTGCGGCCAAGCTGTTTGCCTGAAATGACGGTTGACGACACCGTATAGCGATAGCCGAGCAGGCCCGCCGCCAGGCTGACATCGCCTTGCGCCAAACAGTCGCGGATGCGGCTGGAGGAGACGACGCTGGCGCCCTCGTCGCGGAATGCATCCACCAGCGTCACCTCAAAGCGGAGGCGCTTGCCTGCATCCATCAGATAGGCCGGGCCGCCCTGGCGGTTCTTGCCGAAATGAAAGTCGAAACCGGTGACGATGTGGGCGGCTTTCAGGCCGTTCAACAACACATGTTCGATGAAATCATCGGCGGTATGGCCGGCAAATTCACGTGAGAACGGCTGTTCGGCGACGGCATCAAAGCCGAGGGCCTGCAAGAGCATTGCCTTTACCGGCGCAGGCGTCAGCCGGAAGACCGGCGTATCGGGCGCAAAGACCGTGCGCGGATGCGGCTCGAAGGTCAGCACGATGGCCGGCTTGCCAAGGCTTTTTGCAATGTCGAGCGCCTTGTCGAGCACCGCGCGGTGGCCGCGGTGCACACCATCAAAATTGCCGATGGCGACCACGCCGCCATGAAGGCTGGCAGGCAAATCCGACACAGTGTCGAGGCGCAGGATTTCGGTCATCGGGTTCAGGTCAGGAACGGGATGGTGGCAATGGGCGAGACGCCGTGGCCATCCAGCCAAGCGCCAAGTTTCCCTGCGTCCGGCTTGCCGTGCGCGCCATATTCGCGGGCGTGGATACCGGCGGAAACATAGAGCAGGTCAAAGCCATTGTTGATTGCGCCTTTTACGTCAGTGAGCAGGCCATCGCCAACAGCAAGCACGCGGGACTTGTCCGCTGTGCCGCGCAAGGCCATAATTTCGCTCATGGCGCTTTCATAGATTGGCGCGTGCGGCTTGCCGGCCACAAGGGTGCGCCCGCCGAGCAATCCGTAATCGCGGGCAATGGCCCCGGCGCACCAGATCAGCCGCTCGCCGCGCTCGACGATGATATCCGGGTTGGCGCAGATAAAGGGCAAATTGCGCGAGCGCAGCCGCTGGAGAAGCGGGGCGTAATCTTCCGGCTTTTCCACCTCGTCATCAAACAGACCGGTGCAAACGACCGCCTGCGCTTCCTGCTCTTCGACAAGCTCCGCATGTGTGCCGTCATAAATCGGCAGGTCGCGCTCCGAACCGATATGGAAGATTTTGCGTGGCGCAGCGTCGATGAGATTGCGCGTCACGTCGCCGGAGGTCACGACCGCATCCCAAGCATCTTCCGGCACGCCGAGCGCTGCCAGCTGGACGATGACGCCATCGCGCGGGCGCGGCGAATTGGTGATCAGCACCACTGACTTGCCCAAATCGCGCATGCGCTTGAGTGCGGCAGATGCGGCAGGAAACGCCCATTCGCCGTTGTGGATAACGCCCCAGACGTCCGAAAGGATGACGTCATAGTCGGCAGCAATGGCATCAATCGTCTGAATGGATTTCATCAAAGGCTTCTGTTTGGTGCGGATTCCTGCATCCCGCATATCCGAACCGTCCGATTGTGTCATCCGGTTTCCGGCTGGTGGTGGCACACAAAAGACTAAGAAACGCGGGCATTGCTGCCCGCGTTCTTCGTTTCAGCCAAGTGCTGGATCAGCCGACGAAGCGAAGGTTCGACAGCTCATCCTTGATCTGTTTGAACGTGTCGTCCAGCGGTGTGCAAGAACCATCCGAGACGGTGCGGGTGCAGGCGTTCCAGAACATTTTCTCCGGATCACCGCTTGACGTCTTGCGGGTCTTGGATGTGCCCGCGCAATTCTTCAGCGCGGTAATCATTTGGTTCTCACTTGAGACAGTCTTATCGAGATCGAGTGCCACAGTCATCAGAAGGATCCGATCTCCCGCCTTGATGTTGGTGCAGAGTTCTCCCATCTGCGTGATCATGGCGGTCGAATAGTTGGCCGTCGTCTGCCCAAGCGTTGTCCCCTGGAAGATTCGGGCCTTGTTGGATGCGCCTATCTGCGTGCCAGTGTTTGTGGACGCCGTATTGTTAGCCCAGCCGGTGTAACCATAGGCGGCATAGGTCGAAACCTGCGCGGCATAGTCAGCATTCGCGCTCATAGCGCTATAGGTGTTAGCGCCATCGGTGAAGACAATGATCACCTTGTCAACACCGCGGTTGGTGTTGGCAACGCCTTCGCTGAAAGGCTCTTCCGCCGATACCGTGCGCCATCCCCAGGCAAGGCCTTCGGTGACGTTGGTATTGCCCGTCGGTTGCAGCGCATTGATGGCGGAAATGACAGTGCTTTCTGTGCCGGTGAGCGGCGTGATCGGCGTTGTCGTGCAGCCCACGTTCACGCCAGGGTCTGCCTTGAAGTAGTGCCACTGGCCCTTGCGCACGACGGAACTGCTGGTCGAAGTCACATTGGCCGCACTCACGGTAGACGACGAACCAAGAAGGTAAGGCGTTTCATTGTAGTATTTGGTTGCGTCCGCGAAGCGATCGCGGCCTGTCGAAACTTTCCACGCTGTGGAGGGTGTTCCCGCAGAGGTGTAATTTGCAGTCGAGTCACTAATCAACCGGCTTGTTGCAGTAACTGACTCCGGCCACCAGTTGTTACCCGAGCCAGAATCGCCTGACGTGGTCGACGAATTCGATGTGATGCCATAGCGGACATTATTGAACTCATCCAACGCCATCATCGGGACAAAATAGGTCGCAGGCGTGGAACCGCTTGGGCTGTCGTCCTGCAGATTGTAGGGATAGGGCCGCGCCTCAACGCAGCCTTTCCAGACGTATTTTTCTTTCAGAGCTGCATCGGTTGTGCCCATAAGGGTAGCAAGCGTCGCGCGGTCAGCGGTAACGCTGGGCCGAAGCATGGTTATAGTGCCAACTCGGTCTTTGACTGCGCAGTTTGCATCAGTTGCTGAACCGGATGAGGTGCCAGTGCCGCTTTTCCAGACCCTGCAGCTGCCCAAGGCGGGCGCAACGGGCGCGATAGGCAATGTGCTTTCCGTGCCGCCGCTCGCAAACTTCAAATTGTCCAGAATGGTGAAGCGGGTCAAGGCTTTGCCGGAAGCATCCAGTTTCGCGCCGTTGGCGCCATTGAGCTTCCAGGGCGTGCTAGCCGCCCCCATTGTGCCCCAGTTGAGGTTTTCATGATGGATCGGCGAGACGCCATTCTGGTCCATCCAGTTTGCCGTCCTGTTGTTAGCGCCGACATTGACGGACGCAGAGAACGGTACCACAGAAAAC